>CALMSL010000137.1 GCA_937872445.1 uncultured Microbacteriaceae bacterium
CGGCGATCCCTGCGTACCTCGCTCCTATGAGAGATCGAGGGAGCAGATGGCCGAACGAACTCACGGCAGTTGGGACATGAATCATTTCAATTGCCATGTCGGCGCTAACTGTGCAGAACCGAACGATCCGTCGCACGATGACTCCACCCTCCGCAGACTGTGGCTTTGCCAAGCTGAAGTGACCCTACCGCGACGGCCACATCTGGCCCCACCTCCGTTCTTGATTGTGCTCGCCAACGGCGCAAAGCCAAGTGAGCGCTCGTTGGGGATGAACCTGAGCAGGATTGGTGCGCAGATTCGCGTATCAGGCGTCCCGCAAGGGGAACGTCCATCGCGACAGATTGGTATAACCGGGTTATACTGGTTGCATGAAGACCGCGATTTCTCTTCCCAATGACACTTTTGAGCGCGCCTCACGCCGCGCGATGGATTTAGGTCTGAGCCGCTCTGAGTTTTTCGCCCGTGCCGCGAACCGCTATCTGGAGGAACTGGACGCCGCGTCGGTGACCGAGCAGATCAATGCCGCTCTGAAGCAGATCGGCGGGATCGACGATTCGCTGGAAGTTGCGGTCGAATCCGGGCGGCAGCTTCTTCTCGACAGTTCTGACGAATGGTGATTGAGCACGGTGGTATCTACTGGGCAGAATTGGGTCCAGCGGTCGACAGTCGTCCGGCAAAGCGACGACCGGTATTAGTGATCCAGTCGAATTCGTATAACGAGAGTCATCTTGCGACCGTGCTCGTTGCCGTGATCACAACCAACACCGCCTTGGCAACAATGCCAGGCAATGTTTTTCTCGCCGCGACAGCGACTGGACTTCCACACGATTCCGTCGCTAACGTGACTGCGATCGTGACGCTCAACAAGGCAGACCTTGCCGATTATGTCGGGCAGGTGCCGGATGTTCTGCTCGAGGATGTCCATCGCGGTCTAAGACGAGTCCTAGAGTTGTGAGCACCACGACTCACCAACACAACTGCCTGCAGGCGGAACGTTCACCGAACAGTGAAAACCCCGGCCATCCTCTAGTGCTCCAAACCTGTCTCGAACTTAATTCGGAGCTTCGAGCGGATCCGAGCGTGCCGACTTCTTACCGTGGCGGGTCTCAGTCCTAGAAGTGAAGCGGCTTCGACGAGGCTGAATCCATCCCAATAGTGAAGACGGACAATTTCCTGATCGATTGCGTCTAGTTGTTGGATAGCGGAGCGTACGACGTCCAGCATCTCGTCATCTGCGTGGTCCGGTTGCGGGGTGTTGAGTTCTTCCGCCAGCCGTTGACGAAGTGCGGTCCGTCGCCTGTTCCCGCGGCGCTGCCCTGCGAGCACTTTCCTGGCGATGCCATACATCCACATCCTCGACTGAGTTTCGTCTTCCGGAATTGATCGTTCGCGACGCCATACGATCAGCAGGGTCTCTCCGAGCAGATCCGCCGCATCCTCGTGGTTGCTCGTGCGACGCAGAAAATAATTCAGTAGCTTTCCCGATTCTCGTTCGACAAGGTCGCTCACCTCGGCGCTCCGATCACGAACCTGAAGGCGATCCCCAGCTCGACGCAACATGAAGGCAGGGTTGCCGATGCTCAATGAAGTTCCCCTGTGCATTGGTCGGTGACCCCATACCCGGTGCCTGTTGGCGTAATTCCATCGGGGATGAGATCGAAGATGTTCTCGTCCACGGCATGCTGCCACGCGACTAGTTGAACGTCATCCGACGTGGCACCCCCAGGCCACCCCACCGTGGCTGCTTGCCACCATGCTCGGTCGCCCTCGTGGGCCAGAGCCGCGTCGTAGATGCGTTGTCCCACTCCGGTCCAGTCCTGAGCTCGGAGGTATTCAACCTCAGGCGTGGTTAATTCGACGTAGTTGATTTCCATGTTGAACAGGTCGATCGAGCAGGACACGGCGGTACCGGTGTCGGTTGTGTAGTTCACAGGAATACTGAAATCAGGAACCATGCGCGGCTCCGTCCCTGCGGTCGTAGCGAATGCGATTGCAGGAACCGCCAAAAGCGGAGCAACAAGCCACCACAGGCGCCGGCCTGGGCTACGGGGACTGGACTTCACGGCCGCACGGGACTCCTCGGCCAACGCACGAATCATGGCCTGGACTCGGAGGCTCTCCGCGCCCGTCGGCGGCGCACTTCGCGCAATCAGCTCATCAATAGTCGGCTTCATCATGAGATCATCCTTCGCACTCAGGTGGGCATTCAACTAGTACGTGGCCGGCATCGTCAAAAACGTTGCAACGACATGGACATTCCACCCAGGGGGCGGGTATCGACCTACTTCTGACTGCTTTGGACCGGCCGCAAGCGGAACGTAAGCCGGGTCGTGGTAGTGATGCGTGGCGGACCATCCCACCAGCCTCACTCACCCAGTTCGCTGCCGTCGAACAGTTCACGCCAGCACGCGTCGCCGCAGTAGTGGCCGTGCCACCCACCCTAGTTTCCTCCCGAAACCCTCGCCGAACATCACGCGGATACCCTGGAGGACCACACATCCACTAAGTGTTGCAACGGCCCCTTGAACCCAAGTGCCTTCTATCCCCTATTTCGCGCTCTGCCCGGGCATCTTGTCTGACTGAGATGCGGAGCCAACCACCGTAAACGTTCCGATGACGGTCGTACCGTCCTTGGCGTAAACGCTTATCGTTTGGTCAGTGGATCCGATCGATTGCTGCCACGCAAGTGCCTCGGCGGGTGATTTGAAGCCGGCTGCTGCAGCAGTTCCGTTCGCTTCATCGAGCTCAGTCTTCCGGACATAGCCAACTTCGCCGTTAGATGCGACGGCCTGAATTAGATCCGGCTCCGTTCCAGGCGATACCGCGTCGAGAGCAGACCCGTAGGTTTCCCCCTCCGCATTCGTAGAATACTTTGGAGCGGGCATGGGAGCACTCCCAACTCCACTCGGCGCAGTGAGGCCTGCAGGTGCCAACAGTGTTGGTACAACTGCAATTGCGGCACCTCCGACGATGCCGAGTCCGGCTGCGACCACGACGCTGGTCGCAATCATGATCGTTCGTCTCATCATTTACTCCGATCAGCTGTTCTGCTTCGGCGACTTGAAGGTGTAAAACGATGTGTATCCGCCGCCATTCCATGCCAGAGAGACCCCGTAGCTATACCACGCAGCCGAGGTGAAGCGGTTACACGAATAACCAACTGCCAGTGAACCCGCACTGCTGTTGTATATGTTGCTTCCTTCGCAACTCAACGAGCCACCACTTGTGAATAATCGGCCACGCGCGCCCGCCCACCCGGTCGGTGTGCTACCCGAACTCCATGAAGTGTTAGTAATTGCAACCACGATCGAGGGGCCGGTATTGATAATCGCCCGATTTACGTATTGGTGCCCCGCAACGGTGTAGTAGCCGTCCGAACTATAGGCGGTTCCTGCGTCGGCTGCGTTGACTCCAACACCCAGTAAAAGCCCCGTCGCGAATACAATCGAAACGGAGATACCCCAACGCCGGTTCTCTGGAGATAGGTCTCTAAGTTTCATGGAAGCCGACCTTTCTTGATTGCACGTCGTACTTCTATATAGCCCGAGGTTACGCCTGCATATTTACTTCACACAATCCCCAGTTCTGCTGTCAGCGGCCATGAAAAGCTGCCCGCGGGCGGTCATGGAATTGCCTACTGAATGCCAGAGGAACTGCCCGCTGATGGCCGTGAGAACTGCCCACTTTTGTTTCTGATCCCCACGCGTGGTTTCGACCTACCTCATTCAGGAGGACCCTCACTCGAGTCTCGCCATCGGGTGCTCGGACGAAGAACCGGGGAATACCCACGGTTCCGTGGTCAGCGGATGAACAATCTCGTAGCCTCGACGGCGAGCATCTGCGTAGGCGTCCTCAACGTCGTTCACCTTGACCGTGAGTTGTAGGTTCTTGGGCGCAGTCGCTTCATGCGAGACGAGCTGGATGTGCTTCCCAGAGCCGGGCACGACCAAGCGTGTGGCCCAATCGAGACCCAAGTCCTCTGATTCCAACCCGAGACAATCTGCGTAGAAAGCGCTCGCCTGCCCGATGTCTGGTACCACGAGGTCCGTCGTTGCGCGGACGATGCGCATGGTCTTCTGCCGCCGCAGCTGTCGACCAATCGCGTCACGCGACGCCTACGGGTGTCCACCGCAAGTGATCCGCCAACGGACGCCCGCAACCGGGACGATGAGCGGGCCGTATTTCATTCCCTCGAAAAGCTGCCTTCAGGAGCGCATTTCCTCTTAGTCGGGGTGCCCGAAAGGGAACGTTGAGTGGACGTTTGCGACGAGTTCAGTCGCGCCATCGCATAGATTCCACGTCATGCTTTGGTTTGTCCCAATAGTGTGGAACGAGGGGTCTACCCCTCACGAAGAGGGCTAGATAGTCATGAGGCGCACTCACGACGCAGAGTCACTCTCATGGAGGGGTTCGTTGACCATCGAAGTTTTCTTGCATCAGGAGGTTTGACTGGAATGAAGAAGAAACTCGGCATGTTCGTCAGTGTCATCGCCACGGTAGTGGCCTTGATAATCCCATCAGCAGCGAATGCTACACCTGAGGATCAATTGCCGATCATCACAGCTACGGTGGGCCTTCAGGATTCAGGCTTCGTAACGAAGGATGCAGCCGGTCAGCCCCTCAAAACTCTTACGGTCTCGGGCGATGAAGCGGAACGCACGCTAACCGCTCAGACATTGGAAGGGGAGACGGTAGTTATCCGGGAGTTTTCAGCCGTTCCGGTTGAACTGCCAAAACCAAAGACTACTGAAGAGCTGAACTCAGATCGGCGATTGGCTGTGGAGAAAGGGCCTGTTTGGACGTCGCCCGCCGACCATAAGCTCTGGGAAGGCGGCATCACCGCTGACGAGGCGAAGTTTGACCCTGCTGACCTCAAGCCAAACTTTGCTTATGCCGTCGCGTCGACGTCCGTTTCGTTTGTGTGGGCTTCCCCGGGCACAGACTTTGAAGTTGAGCGGGACCGCGTTTTGGTTGCACACGGCTTCGGCTCTTCGTTCGAAGAAGCCGGGTTGGCCCCAGGACAGGAATATGAATACGTCATCACATCGACAGTGGCTGGCACTGAGTCGTCTGAGGGTGCGCAGAAGATCTCGCGTACATTCCGAATCAAGACACTTGGTACAGCTCAGAAATTCTCAGCCCACGTCGCGCCATTCAGTTACCAGTATTGGACGACGGCATACATGCACGTGACATTCATTGACGCCGCAATGACGCCCCCACTTGAGAGTTATGAGACTTTCGCCTGCAGTGGATGGCCATGGGAACAGGTCACCTTCAGTGGCGACGACAGATCATGGGACTTCCCTGACTACACCGCGCCGTTTCAGACGCTGAACTATCGAACGATGATGTTCGTCAACGTCAACTGGGATAACCCTGCCCCATACACCTTGTACTTGACTAAAAACGTCGGTGCAACACATATTTATGTCAACGGAGTGCTCACCGATACCCGTTACGCAACCATGGACAATATGAGTTTTGACTCGCCGAGCGCGAGCAGCAGTTACGCGCAACTCGTGCTGAACCACTCGGCTGGAAACCCGTTCTGTTCGCTCGGTGCCATCACCTACCACGATGAAGTCCGCTTCTATCGGACATCCGGCCTCGTCGAGGTTACGGGTTGGCGGTACCCTGTCCCGCATCATGAGGCGTACGTACGATTGAGTACGTCCGGTGGAACCGAGTATTGGAATACCATGTTCCGCCGCACGAACTCCGGATTCGACTGCCTGCTCGGCTATTGCACGAAGGACAGTTACTACGCCAACGTAAGCTGACTCAAGTGGAGAAGCCCGATATGAATCAGCAGCGTTGGCGGTCGCGCCTCGCCAGCGCAGGTCTATACGCAGTGAGTTGTTTCATTGTGTCCGTGGTCGTGGTGGCGGGGTTCGCAACAGTTGCCAGGCGGCCTGCGTCAACCACACTCGAGCAGGTAGCGTACCCGTTTGGGGTAAGTCTGTATTTCGCCGTGCCGGTCGTTCTCGTGGCATTCGGGGTCTCCATCGTCGTGCTGGATCCGCTTCTCAAACGTGGCGCAAGTGCGTTGGCCCGTGTTGTTCTCGCGAGCATCACAGGTGCGGTGGTGGCTACGAGTGTTGCGTCAGTTGTCTCGCTACTCCAAGGCAACTCCGACAACCTGATCTGGATTCTCATCGTTGTCCCTTGGAGCGGAGCGTTCTTTGGTGGTGGAGTGCTCCTAGACCTCCTTCGAAAGCGCCTACCGTCACTGAAGTTTGTCCTTCCCGCTGTGGCGGTGGTCTTTGCGTCCTTGGGTGCGGCAACAATAGTGATTGCTACTCAGTCCTAATTTTTCTACTCCACGAATGTTGCGGGCAACGTGACGAACATTCATCGTCACCCAAACTAGAAGCCCAGCGCCCGCAAGCCGGACGATGAGCGGGCCGTATTTCATGCCCTCGAAAAGCTGCCTTCAGGAGCGCATTTCCTCTTAGTCGGGGTGCCCGAAAGGGAACGGTCTAGGCAACAAGTCTGGCTCCCTGTACCGGATGGGTCAACGCGAAAGCTTGACCGGACTCAATTTGCTGAGTAGCGTCAGGCATACTTACCCAAAATGAAGATCACTGAAAGGTGAGCAGATCCCGAGTCCGGGTGTCAATGGAGAACCCGATCCCGACGACATTGACGAAACAATGTAGGTAAGTCATGGGAGTGCTGATGAAAAAGAGCCGAATTCGTTTGGGCTTCGTTGCGCTGGTCGCGAGTGTCGTCTTAGTTGGCGGGGTGGCCACGCCGAGTTATGCAGACAGCGGGCAGATTTCGCCGGATGTGCTGGCGTTTATCAACACCAACTTCGATGAACTTGGTGTCGCCCAAGAGGTGCGGGCGGGCCTGCTCAAAAAATACGCTGCTGGGGAATCATTCGACAATGCTTCGGGTGCCCAGCCGGTGAGCGTGGAGTCCTACAGGGTTGACATTACCGACTACACACGGGAGGTTTTCGCGGATGGTTCTGTGACGTTGACCTCGCTTGAACGTCCGACGACTCCCACCAAATCATCGAAGGGTCTTACGCCGTATGGAATTGTCGGGTGCTCATACAAGCTCAGTGGTGGGGTTGCAACATGGTCAAACTGCAAAATCGAGAAGAACAACATCATATTGACGATGTGGTACCACGCAGGGTATTGGCGTTACTCAGGTGGCGGCTACGGAACCTCCATCACTAATACTTGGGACTGGGATATTCAAACTGCCGGTGGCGCGTGCGCTTTTAACTATCTTGGAAACCCGACTTCCACGAAGTCCCGCCTTCGCGCGTACTGCACTGTGGTGCTCGGTATCGGCTCCTCTTACCCCTACTTGGATCTCGACATCACGTCGAGCACGGTAGCGGTCAACGCGAACTGGTAGTGGAACTATATGAACCCCTTCTTACAAGTCATTGGAATGCTGCTATTGCTACTGCCCACGGGTATCCTCGTAGCGGTGCTCGTGGTAGTCGTTCGAGGATTCAGGCGGACTAGTGCTGAACTGGTTGAGCTCAAGAGCCGCGATCGCAATCGGGCGAACCACGTTGAAGAGGACTAGGTGTAGTTCCTTTGGGCGTTGTGTCCGGCATGAGGTGAAAAGCGAAGGCCTCCGTTTGTCGAAGTGGGTAACCACACTTAGTTCGACAAACGGAGGCCTTTGTGACTCACATTTAGTGCGCCCTTTGCGTCGTTTGGCCGTGCCCGTCTGGCCAGTCTCATCGTCGATGATGGATGGATGGTAACTTGGCTCGCCGAACGGTTTCATGTATTGCCGTCAGCAGCAGCGAAACGGGCTGCCGACACCGGGCGGGCTCACCGGTAGAGGAACCCTCAACGGGAAATCACTCGTCTTGTCGTCGAAGGCAGATGCCCCTGGTGACTGACCTTGACTTGGAGTGCACTCCAAGTTTTAGGCTCACGGTATGGCAATGAAAAACGCGCTCCCGCAGCAGGAGTCGAACCTGACAATCGCGGAGGTTTCAGAGCTCACCAAACTCTCGGCCGACACCCTGCGCTACTACGAGAAGGCCGGCCTGATCGAGCGGGTGGGGCGAACGACCGGCAACCAGCGTCGCTACGCCTCCGCGGACCTGGCATGGCTGGCGTTCTTGCTTCGTCTCCGAGAAACCGGAATGTCCATCACCGACATGAAACGCTTCGCCCGACTCCGCGCGGCAGGAGATGCAACCATTCCCGACAGGATCACTCTGCTGCGTGACCATGCCGAGGTGGTCGCCAGCCACATCAGCGCCCTCCAACAGAACGCACTCGCCCTGGGCGACAAGATCACTCACTACGAACAGCAGCTGAACTCACGGAAGAAAGTAGATCGACAATGAGCATCGACAACGCCGCACCTAACTTGGCCCACTCCCGGGAGGAGTCCTTCGAGCGCGGGATGGAAGCCTTGACCGCAATCGACGGCGCCGGCGGCCAGAAAGTCATCGACTCCTTGGCCGACATCTCGCCTGAACTCGGGCATCAGGTCGTCGCCTGGGCTTTCGGGGAGATCTACGTGCGACCCGGCCTTGCCCCTCGCGACCGCCAACTTGTGACACTCGGCATGTTGACCGCTCTTGGCGGCTGCGAACCCCAGCTCGACGTACACATTAACGCTGCCCTCAACGTCGGACTCACCACGGACGAGATCATCGAAGCGCTCCTGCACTCCGCGGTCTACTGCGGCATGCCCAAAGCCCTCAATGCCACCTTCGTCGCCAAAAAGGTATTCAGCGAACGCGGCTTGCTCAAAGCCCAAGCCGCCTAGCTTCTCCCGACTCGTCGTTGCCGGGGTGGGGGCAAACGCGGCTCAGCTGTCCGTAAGCCGAACCCTCGACGGGCGATTGTTGCACCGCGCTAGTTCGCGCATGGCGCCCGTCAGCTGTGGCTTGCCGTGACCGTTTGCGACCGGCCATTGAGGCGAGTTCATCGGACTACACCCGACCGCGCCATGGTAGGGAGACCGCGACAACTGCCAGTAGTAAGGCGGGAAGGTAGAACCAGCCGAGGGTCGCGGAAGCGACTACTGCGAACACTCCTAGCAGCGCGGTGCTGGCGATCGACACAGCGCGCCATCCGCGTTTGCGGGCGATAAGAGGCATTATGGCGAGCAGCAGCGGAATCGTCATCGGGATCAGCACGATCGGTGAGTTGCTCTGCAGCAGAGTGGTCGCCACGATGATGTGGTCGCCTGAGTCGAGTTGAGTGTCACTGATACCGGCCGGTAGCAGCAGCGCCGCGAGCGTCGCGGCGACTACCAATGCGAGTACCCCGATCTGGAGCCCGCGCGGCACAGTCAAGTACTTAGGATGGGCGGTGCGACCAGTACGTTCCTCATAATCATCTAGTGCCTGTTGGGCAACTTCTTCGGGAGTTCCGAGTGAGCCGAGCACATCGTCGGTGCGGTCGGGATCGTCGCTGGCTGCACCGAGTCCCTCGCGGATGTGCGCTTCGATTCCGGCAATGACCTCACGCTGGTCCCTTTGAGGGAGCGCCCAGAGGTTGCCGCGCAGTCTGCGGAGATAAAACTGTGCCAGTCCAGGCAGCACGGTGACTCGATCTGTTGTGTTCATGGTTTCTCCTTGACGATGCTACTCACGCTGGCACTGAACGGCTCCCACACGGTGGTGAAGCGGCGTACGCTCTCTCGTCCGACATCGGTAATGGCGTAATACTTCCGGGCTCGCCCCACGTCCGACTCATCCCAGCGAGTCGTAACCTGTCCCGACTGCCGCAGCCGGGACAATAACGGGTAGACAGTGCCCTCTCCAGCGAGCAGGCCAAGTTCGCTCATCGTGCGTGCGATGTCCCAGCCGTAGGCCTCTCCATTCCGAAGCAGAGCCAGTAGGCAGAACTCAAGCGTCCCTTTGCGCAGGTTCGCCAGGGTCCTTTCTTCGGATGACGTCATGCATAACATGATATCAACTAATGCAAGGTACAAAAGACACTCGAGACGGCGTTTCGCGGAACCAAATTGAGAAACCAAGAGAGCCGCATTCCCAAAATCACTTAATACCTTGTATCGCAAGGTAAGAAGGTGTAGCGTCACGGTCGAGGTGACGATATTTTACGATTGGGAAAAGCTGCGATCGGGGGATGCCACCGTAGTCACCTCATTGACACCCTCTGACGGAGCGTTGGAAGTATGTCATGAAACACACTCGATTGCCGCTGATTGCGGCGCAACTAGGTGTCGCCGCGTTGATCGCCTCGATCGGGATCGCCGCCCCCGCCTACGCCGACTCTGAGACGTCGCAACTCGTGGCGAATCCTACGACCTACATCGATCACAGTGGCGTGGTCCACTACCAGTTTGATCCGGTGGAGTTGCCGGGTGCGATCGTTCGGGTCGACGCAGGCACAAGCACGGATGGATCGTGCCAGTTCACTGGTACGGGTTCAGGATCAGCGAAGGACGCGCCGACCATCGAGGTAGGTTCGGAACTCACCTTCGATCCGGCAACCTGCACACGCCAGATCGCGGTCGGCAAGTATGAGCTGAGCAATGCCCCGGCTTCTGTGTTGGCAACGCTCAACATCCCGAAGGGGATGATCACCGACAGCGTAATCGACACCGCGGCATCCGCCCAAGCTGCCCTATCGAACTGGTACGGAATGATGAACGCACGAGTTCAAGATCCGATCGGCATCCACGTCTCGGAGACCGAGGCGGAGCACACCTGGAACAGCGGTGGAGTCGTCTCTCATCACAACAGATGGGGCTGGTACTCGCCAACAGGTTGGAGTCGCACTTCGTCATCGACCCTGAACACGTCAATAGCCACGAACACCCGCGGCACGTTCCAGAACATTATCTTCTGCAACCCATTCGCCGCGACCTACACCAATCACAGTCGCACCGAGTTCCGAGGCTACACCTCGGGTCTGTGGGACTGGGGTTACACAATGAGCAAGTCCGGGGACTGTGCCGAGTTGCTCAGCTACCACTACTCGGTAATCGCACCATGAGTGCGACGGGAATCGGCGCCGCACGGCGAAGCGGTCGGCGTATTTTGTCAGCAATCGTAGGTCTCGCCGCTCTTGCCCTCGGAATATTCGCTTTCGGACCATCACCGTCTCAAGCGGCCACGCCACTCACGACGAAGGCGACTTTGATTGTCACAGGGTTCGATGCGAGTGTTGCAGAGGCGAACGGATACAGGGTCGTAACTTCTTCCGACGGCACCGCAACCGTCGTGCCCTCTACGAACAAACCCAACGACTTGTCAAACGGCGTGCCGATTCCGGCAGGACTAACACGGGCAAAGTCTGGTGGCAGTGTACAACCGAACAACACTGGGTACGGCGAATGTGGCACGTCCTGGCTCTACTTCACGAGCTCGACCCAGTACCGCACCGGGTTTTCGATCAACGGGTCCTACGGCAACGCGGTTTGGCGAACTTGGCAGGTCAGCAAAACCTCAACTGCCGGAAGTGCCGGAGACGGATTCAACTCGATCATGAACGCGTCTAGTTGGCAGGAATATCGAGCCTTCGGGCTCGGTGGCACCAATCGCCGCGCGCAGGTTTCTGACGGTTGGGTGCTCACTGCGTTCGGATTTACTTGCTCAACTATCAAACCCTGGGACACTTGGTGACTCGTAGGTAGGCGACGAAGGCGTGGTCGATCAGACGCCATTGGTGGCTTCTGATCGACTGCACCAGTTCGCGGCGACGTTCAGCTTCCACGTTCAACTGGCTAGTAAGAAACCAGATGCGTGCGCACCGTATGAGCCTCAAACATCGGAGGATCAGTGCAGAAAACACTACTCATCATTGCAACGTGGGCAGTCACCGTGGCCATCTCTGTGCTTGGGGTCAATGCCGGGGCAACGATCTGGTTCTATATGGAGCCAGCGATGGGGTCAATAGATGAGCCAGCCAGCTATTCTGTTGCTGTTTACTCTGGGTTGGTGGCACTAGCTCTGAGCATCGTCGTGAGTATTGGAATATCCATTCACCTGCTGCGGTGTAAAAAGGTAGTCGTCGCGCACCAGTGATCTTGCGTTCACCGTCCGGCGGTGCGCTCAAAATGTGGCTTATGTCTCTACTGACAGGCGACGACTCCTCCCGCACGGGTTCGCGCTTGTTCTCGGTGCACCGTCCGCGACCGTGAACGTACCGCGCTACACCCGAGTGTTGACGATCACCGGACGCCACTTCAAGACCTTGCGGAAGCACTGCCAAGACCATATGTCGCCGAAATGCGGTGCCCGCAGGGGAACCACTTACGGGACGCTCATGTTTCAGGAAGCGGATCGACTTATGGCAAGGCGCGGCACTAAGTGCGGTCATCTGATGATGTTTGTCCGTTTCGGTTCACCCGGGGCTGTGCGTCGAGGATGTAACTGAGGCGACCTTCTGGATACGGACTCGAAGCCCGAGCAGCCGCAGCGAAATGAGGCAACCTGCCAATGTCATCCCGATCAACACGGCTATCCCGAAAACATCCTCAAACGCCCTTCTTCCCATAGTGCTCAACGCCACCGCTGCAAAAGGCAAGCCCAAGATTAGGACACTCGCCGCCCACGCCCGCTGGCCAAATAACCGCAGCAATATTGAGGCCGCGACGACGACCACCGGCGACCAGGCGAGTACCGGCAAGGAGAGTACCGTCCAATTCTCCATCCATGCCGGGTTCTGAAATAGACGATCGTTCGTCAGCTGCGGCAGGAGTAGCACAATTAATGGCGGCACGAACCAACAAAGCAACCACCGAACCCCCTTCCGACCGGCCGCTGGGTTTCCGGCCACCACGAGCACAGCAAGCATTATCAGCAGACCGTAGAACGTCCATGTGGGCCGCAAGAACATGCCGCTTGCGTCTGCGAACACTCGTGTACCGATCGCCAATGGGATTGTCAACGCGATGATCCACCGGCCGGCCACAGTGAAGCCGGCTAAGGACACCAGCAGGGCCGCGAGCCACGCGAAGTACAGGAGGATGGCGGGAGAAGCGAAGGGACCGAACGACACCACGTCGACACCAAACATCGATTCCGCGCGGAGTGGGTTCGACTCCAATTGCATGATTGCGGTGAGCGAGATGGCAGATCCGAGCGCAAGAGCTGCCGTTGACGTTCGATCGCGTACCGCCGGTGAGACCATCGCAGGAAGCATTCGCATCCTGGTGGACAGGCCATGGGCGGCAAGATTCACCATTTCAGAGATCCGGGGTCGGGTGCGGTGTTCGGCGTCCGCAACATCCATCAGTGTCCCCACCACGACTTCCTCGTTCGTAGCCCGCCACCATGCCGGATACCACAGTAGGGCCCGTCGGTACTGCCGCGTAAGTGTGCTCACAGTGCGAACCCCTCACGGTATCGACCTAATAACGCGGTAGCCCTCGCCGCGCGATCCGTGAGACGCGCCGATTCAGTTTCAAGAGCAGCGGCACCTTGGCTGGTGATCGTGAAATATCGGCGATGCCGCCCGGCGACCACCTCCGTCCCGGACTCCTCCACCCAGCCCTGACGGGCGAGCCGCTCAAGCGAACCGTACAGCGTGCCCACTTGCAACGTCAGTCTCCCTTCGGACAGTGTGCCCACCTCGGATATCAGGGCATATCCGTGCTTTCGGCCACCCAGTAACGCCGTCAGGACGAAGAATGTGGGCTCGCGCATCTCGTTACTCATGACGTGAGGATACTACGGCAACTGAAGTATGTGGCATGCTCTACCGCGTGTCGTGGCAACCCCAGACCGGCATCCGATGGCAAGCCCACGTGGGCACCACTGGCCAGGATACGAAGTCACGGCAGCACTTCGCGCAGCATCAGGATGGCAGGCTCGAGTTCGTTGGCCTATGTCGGCTGAGCGTCACTTCTCCGCGGTGGGGCGGGTCTGGCCATCCCCGCTAATCGTCAATGCAACGGCAGCTTGACCGGCCCTAGTGACGGTAAGTGAGAAGCAGCGCGTTGGGTCTTGGACCAGCAGACCACCATAGAAACTGGTGGGCGCCTCCGCGCAACCATGGGCAACAACCTTTGAACTGGTCCATCCTCTCCTAGCGGCAACTGATTCGTCGGCACCAGTCCAAGCGTCCGCGCTGGTCCAGACCAAATACTGCCTACCGTCGTCCGGCACCTCAAGGGTGACCACCTGCGAGCCTGCGGAGAGAAATAGAGGTGCCTTTCGGAAACTCCATTCCTTCGTAGGCGCCCAGATACCGACGTCCATGGCTTTGGGAAGAGTCGAGATCGTGTCTCGAAGTGCACTACCCACTCCCTCCGTCAGGAGAAGCGACGGCACTATGGAGCCGGAATTTGCGAATCCATCCGCGCACTGTAGCTGAACACTCGAGGCGATGGTCGGCGTGGCGGAGGGTTCGGGCTTGCTCACTTGTGCCGTGCATGCGGTCACCGAAATGAGAATTCCGATCACAAAAACCGGTACCGACGCCCGCCAGAGCTTCATCTTTGAAGTCAATCATGATCTAATGCAGGCCGACAATGATCCGACAGCAATTTCATCCTTACATCGGAGGTTCACCTGACGCCATTTCGCATGGTCGTGAGAGCAGGCTCGACTCGAGGCCACTTTCGACCAAGAAGGGTGCACGCAAGCGGGACGGTAGGTGCGACAAGTCCAGTTTTCAGTACGGGATCGGTCATTGGTCGCCCGGGAGGACCAGTCGGGTCCAGCGCCAGTCATCTTTTGGCCGGGTCCACTGTTCTCGCCCCTGATCCCACTCCCGGGCGGCGTCGGTGAGCCAGATAGTCGAGTCTGGTCCCCATCCCCCAATCACGGATCCGTATTCCGCGTCGATGTCGATCAGCTGCGTTGCCGCAGAGAGGTACCCGACCATGGTGAGGTGCACGGCGTCCCACCGTTCGGAGACGCGCTGCCAGTCCGGGATCAGCCACCTCCCGTCACGACCCGTCACACGGAACCAATCGTGACGACGGGAGGCCGTAACCTCCATCGGATACGCCCGGCAGAGGTGAGCCCAGTCATCGGGCGACCGGATCTCGAGCGTCTCACCCGCCCCGCGCACGGGGATGACCGTGGCGATCTCCCAGCCGAGGAAGTCCTCCACCAACTCGAGAGCATCCAGGACACTTCCCCTCGTGGTAAGCAGCCTCTGCGGCACGGACCACCAGGTCCCCGACACATTCGCGCGCGGATCGGCGGGCCACTCACGTGCTGCTCTGGCCTCACCCTCCCGCTGCGCTCGTGTCCACTCCGCGAGGACGGCGGCGGGAGCGGATTCCAGTGGCGCCGCGTCGTTGAGCGGACGCCAGTCCACCGCCCACTGCACCGCCCCTCGGGTGGCGGTTAGCTCAGGGATCGCGGCGACCAGGCGTTCTGCGACGCGCCGCAGAGCGCCCCTCACCACCGGAAGCGCAGCGACAACGTCCTCGCCGTCGGGCTCCTGCCAGTACCGAGCGAGGTCGACCGACCTCTGCAACGAATCCCGCACGATGTCCACGCGGATCTCTGTCAGGTCGGCGCCGTCGATGAGTGCCGCGACCGCGTCATCGGTGTACGTCGGATCCTGCTTTCTGTCGGAGGCGTCACCGACGAACCGGAGGAGAACTCCCGGGTTGGGATCTTGCTCGTGCCCGACCCAGAACACCGCGGTCCGCACCGCCTCGTCCGTGCGCGCCACATACTCCAGACACATCCGACGGCCGCGCGGGCCGCGCACAAGTGCATCCGTGAGATTCGTCATCAGCCCACTCTGCCCCACAATCACATGATGCCTCCAACGCCGCCACTAGTTCGTACCGGCACGTCACCGCTGGGCCTGAGCGCGAATGGCGGATGGCCACGGACGCGGATTCGGGTTAAACGCCGCAACGTAGCGTCGAGGCGCATGCTGTGTCACAAGGGAACCATCAGCGGGCGGCATTCTGCGCCCTGGCGGAAGAGGACTCACGACCACTTTTTGAACAAAAAGCGTGCTCAAGCGGGATGGTGAGCTCAACCGGTCAGCGGGCCCCACCAGGCCAGAATGGCAATGAATTAAGGTGCGTGAGGACGCCAGATTGAGCCGGTGACGCGAACGTTGGAACCGGACCACCGATCGTATGAGCAATATCATCGATTCTCAGTATTTCTCCCGTGCTGAGATCGATAGTGGCTGAGAGTGCATCAGCAGAATTGATGTAACTGTTGAGTTCAGCTTGGTCTCTAATGGATACTGCAGTGTTTAAGTTGACATGTTCAAATTTGACGAAAGCGTCACCGTCATGATGCGTGGCTTCGGGCACGGGAGCACCTGGAGCTCCAAACGCTGGAACACTGCTCACAAAAATTCCCACAAGGCTCACGGCTGCGACAAGAAACAGCCACCCACTTCGCTCTTTCATAGGTTAGAGACTACCCGCCGAATGTAGCGAACAGCGGACCGACGCTCTCTGTCAACTAAATGGGGCTAGACAGGTCAGTCTAGGCCGATCTATGCTCAAACTCAGAAGCCCGCAACTGCTAGGCACAACAAAGAAATGTTTGGAGAAGAAGGTGAAATTTCGACCGATAATAGGAACAACGCTGACTCTCGTCCCGGTAGCACTGTCCGGCGAAGCGTCCGTTGGCGGAACCTTCACTACGACGGGCGGTCAGCCTGGAACGCTTGCGACGACTTCCACCTTGAAGCGTTCATCGTTCTCAAGGAACGCCGCGTAGTGGCCAGGCGACGTGGAGTCTGGTTCGCCGCCGGCCCACGGGTGTCGGTCTTCGTATAGCCGAGCCCATCCATGCTCGGGCGCGTTCCGCCACACGTCGTCAACGTCTTGCCTACTGCCCGCGTGGAAAGCGAGATGACTGAGCCCAGCTTTTCGCCGATCGTGGTCGATGGGATGAGGACTTCGCTCCAGAACGATGTAGGTGTCCCCGAGTTTCCAACTGATCCCATCGCTCCAAGACTGGAACTCGCGGTAGCCGAGTCCCACCAGCAGCCATTGCCACGAGGGTATCACTGCCTCAAGATTCCTGACCCGCAGCTCCACATGGTGCAATGACCCACGCATTGATGCTGTTACCTCGGCCATAGCTTGAGACTAATGCCGGGCGAGCCTTGTTCTCTCAAGGAACCTCAAAGCATCAAACACGCGGCGGGAACTCGACATCACCAGATCAGGCGCGCCCATCTAACCTAAATCGTAAGCCCGAACTATGTTCGAAGTTGTGCGGCCTTCTGAGCTGTCCGTGACGGTGGACCGACCAAAAGCCAAGCCGCAATGCTGGAGGGCAGATGAAAACAACGCTTCTTATTATTGCGACATGGGCAGTCACCGCAATGATCGTGGTGTTTGGTGTCAACGCTGGGGCGACGATTTGGTTCTATACGGAGCGAGCAATGGGCACGGAACCAATGGGTGCACCGCCGGAACCGGCAAGCTACTTTGTCGCTGCCTACTCCGGGATCGTGGTGTTGGTTCTGAGTCTCGCGGTAAGCATCGGCGTAACCATCCGTCTCCTGCAGTGCAGATCGCGGGACCTGGCACACCGCGATACTTAGCGGGTTCTACGAAATAGACGTTCTGAAACAGCACCCGCGGGGTAACGGTTACTGGGATGAGCTATCAGTCAGGTCGAACGTCATTTGGACCCGTCGGCCGTATCCGAGTCCCCGACGTTGCTCGACGATCAACAGATCTCGGAGGAAGTCCGTGTCAGGATCAGATTCGACAAAACCGCAACTGGCATAGAAAGGGGCGTTCCAGGGAACTTCCGCGTAGGTGCGCAGGGTGACACGTTTGCTTCCACGTCGCCCTGACTCGCCCTTAACTGCTTCCACGAGCGCGCGCCCATGTCCGCGGCGCGCCAGCGAGGGCCTGACGGACAGTTGCTCGAGGTGATCGCCACCAGGGATTCCGAGGACGTGGGCGAACCCAAGCGGCTCCAACCCGCGCCCTTCGCTCGCTACGAGGATGTATCCACGCTGCCGTGATCGCTCGATACTGGCAGGAGCCGGCCGCCATTCGCCAATCGAGAAAATGGAAGCGAAGAGTGTGTCCGCCTCATCCTCGATCGCTTGGAGCAGGGTCAGGTCCGCGGATGTTGCCTTTCGGACAGATGTCTTCACCGTGACTACGATGGTAGGGTGCCGAGGCGTCCCGCAAGCCGGACGCCCACCGGGACTCCTGCCCGGAACGACACACCGGTGCCGACGCGTGCGGTTCCGGCAGGTGGACATTCCCGTAAGACCCGCCCGAGAAAATGCCTGGTCAAGGGACGCTAAACGCTACAGCGGATCCGGTGATGAACTGCTCGCCGGGTCCGCCCTGTTTGCTTACTTACCTGTGCCTCGCGCGTGGGTGTTCTTCCTGTGGGCGAGGCGGTAGGAGTCGCTGCCGGTTTCGATGATGTTGCCGCCGAAGGTGAGTCGGTCCACGATCGCAGCGCAAAGCGCGGATCAGTGAGAGTCATCGTCCAGCCGGAGAACGACGAGGCAGCCTTCGAGTCGAACCCCAACGGGTTCCTCACGAAGCCGGTCGGACTAGCTCGACTCGTCACCGATCCACGGGCGGTGCTCGACTCCCTTGACGCACAGCAATGGCGCACGGTCTAGCCTGGGCTCCCCCGGCGAACGATCAAAGCTAATACGAGAATCCTCGGTCCGGAAGTCGTAGACCCGGCCGTCGACGGTCACTCCCAGCCCGTACCTGGAGCGCATTGAGCAATGGCGCGAGTACCCGCGCACCTCTGTGGCATGAGCAATAGCCCTGCAGGAACGCCCAGATCGCCCTCCGCCCTCCCACTCGCAGTTATCACGGTCAACGAGCGCGGCATCATGACCGTCAGCTACGACGGGCGCGACTTCCCGCCTCCAACGACGGATGCCTCTTGGAGTCGGGCACGCTTTGGTGATCTTCTCGACGCAATCTCCGACCACCGCACGCACACCGTCCGAGTTGAGGTGCACGAGTTCGATGGCTCGGTGTTCACCGACATCGTCCATGCGGCGCGACGAGAGCAAGCCATCGCAGACGTTCAGCCACCCAGCACGATGCGGCGAGCGCGGCACCGCCCACCGGATCAGCTGATCGAGGTCACCGGGTCCGGATTCGTCCCTGGCGAGGACGTCACCGTCGCGCTGTCAGTCTCCAGTGCTGAAGGATCCGCTGACGGGAGCGCTCGTGCGGTCATCGATATGAGTCAACTCATGGATCACCGATCGGAGATATTGCTCATCGGACGCATATCCGGCGCCATCGTCACCGAATCTTTGCCATCGTGAGCACCCCACACGGTCAGGGTCGGGGTTTCGGCGATGAGGTGACCAACCTCCTGATGATCGCGTTGATCGCAGTCTTCGGGGTCGCCGTCGTCTTGCGAGCTGCGGGTTCCGTTGCGGCATTCCTCTCCGGCTCTGGGCAGCCTCAAGCCGGAATTGCAGGTGGAGCCGCCCTGCTGTTCAATCCGACAAACCCGGCCGAGGCGCTACAGGCACCAGGGCTAAACACGTTCCTCTACTGGTCAATTGCAATACTGCTGCTCCTGATGCTCAGCGGGGCTATCGGGTGGGCTTGGGTCCGCTGGCGTCGACACTCGCACCGGGCCGATGCCGACCCGCGGCGGCTCGCGGGAACTGCCAGCAGTCACGAGGTCGTAACCAGTGCGTCGGCGAAAGCGCTCCTGCGCCGGGCTGCGACACTTCGCCCTTCGCTTGATCAACCGAAGCCCGAGGAGGTCGGCTATTTGCTCGGGCGCTCGCACGGCAAGCCGGTATGGGCCAGCGTCGAAGACTCGATCCTCCTCATCGGCCCGCCGCGTTCGGGTAAAGGTCTGCACATTGTGATCCCAGCGATTCTCGATGCGCCGGGTGCAGTGGTGACGACGTCGACCCGGCCCGACAACCTGACGGCAACGATGCGCGCACGCGAACGGGTCGGTCCGGTCGCTGTCTTTGATCCTCAGCATCTTGCTGAAGGCGTCTCCTCTGGGCTGCGGTGGTCGCCCATTCGGGGGTGTGAGGATCCGCTGACCGCGATGATCCGCGCGACCGGCCTTGCAGCGGCCACCGAGCTATCCGCTGGGGGCGTCGAGGGTGGAGGGTTCTGGGAGGGAAAGACTCGCATCGCTCTGCAGGCGCTCCTTCACGCGGCCGCGCTCGATCATCGAAGTCCGGCTGAGCTGTTCCGATGGACACTCGACCCATCGGCAGCCGCCGAGGCAGTCGCCATCCTGACAGGCTCATCGCTGGCAGCCACGGGGTGGGCAGATTCGCTGGAGGCAACGCTCGACGCCGACCCGCGCACGCGCGACAGTATCTGGCAGGGTGTTTCGCTCGCACTGTCGGCGCTCGCCGACCCCAGAGTGCTGGATGCTGTCAGCCCGACAGAAGGCGAGCAGTTCGACCCCGAGAGTTTCATCCGTGACCGTGGCACGCTCTATCTTTTGGCGACCGGCGTTGGGGCCGGAAACAGTGCAGCTCTCGTCGCAGCTCTCGTTGAAGACCTTGTCGAGACCGCCCGCCGAATGGCTGCTCGATCACCCGGCGCACGGCTCGACCCACCACTGCTGTTTGCACTCGACGAGATCGGAAACCTCGCGCCGCTACCCTCACTGCCCACACTCATGGCGGAAGGTGGCGGCACCGGCATCACAACGATGCCGGTGCTTCAATCCCTTGCCCAGGCGCGGGACAAGTGGTCAGAGAACAAGTCGGCAGCAATCTGGGACGCCAGCATCGCGAAGATCATCCTTGGAGGCGCCTCGAACTCACGAGACCTTCAAGACCTCTCCACGCTGATCGGCGAACGAGACGAGTTCACCGACTCCGTCACGCTCGGTGACCATGGCTCGCGTTCCAACCAGCGTTCCATCCGTCGCGTACCGATCTTGCCGCCCGACCGCATTCGCACGTTGCCGTTTGGGGCCGGGGTCATTTTGCTCCGATCAGCGCCCCCCATCATCACTGACCTTCACCCCTGGCCCAAACGCTCCGACGGTGAACAGCTCAAAGCAGATCGTGCGGCGGTTGAGTCGCTCTTGGAACGCCCTGCCACGCCATGATCCGCGCTGGGGCGCAGCGCGCACCTGTCTGTTGCAGCGGTCATCACATCCGATGGCCGTCCCAACAGATCAAGGAGTCGTCATGTCCATCGACACCCAGCAAGCCATCACAGGATTCATCGCGACCGAGCCCCGTCTGACCTACACCGAGGACGGCACCGCGCGGTTCTACGCTCGGATCGGCATAGAGCATTCTCAGCAGACCCCGGACGGAAGTTTCACGCAGCTCGACCCGTCCTTCCACGACATGAGTGCCTTCCGGCGCGCAGCCGAAGAAGGAGTCGCTCGATTCCATAAGGGTGACAAGTTCATCGCCACTGGGCGCGTGCGCGAGTACAGCTACGAGAAGGACGGCCAGAGCGTCGCAGCCGAGGAGTTCATCGTCTCCCGCTTCGGTCACGACCTTGCACGTACCCAATACGAGGTCGATCGCGGACCCCATCGCGACAGCAACATGCGCGAGTCGACCGGTCGTGATGCTTCCCCTTTTGAAGCCCCTGCCCGAGCACGAGCGCAGTCAGATGTTGCTCCTGCGGTCAGCATCTAAGCAGGAGCGGTCATCATGAGTGACTTCGTCCCCACAGCTGAAGCACACGAAGGGCGCGACGAGGATGACTACGACGAATCGCTGGTCGCTGAACCACCGCATCCGATCAACTGGAATCTCCTCACCGCGAACGACGCGGAGGTTGAGTGGCTGGAGCTGAATCGCTGGGTCAACTGGCTCCGCCGCACGTACGGACTCCCAGCCGCAGTGATCCCGCCGTACTGGCATCGTCACCCCGAACTCGTGTGGGAGCTGTCAGCGCTGCATCTGCACTGGCTGTGCGCCTACGACCCCAACCAAAGCGGATCCGCACCGCTGGGATGGCATCGCGACTTTGCGGACGCTCGCCTCCGCCTCCGGGACTGGGTAGCTACTTCCGGGACCCGACTCGATCGTGATCGCCCCACACGGCAAGCCACCTGGCCCGGCGAAGACCCGCCTACCCCCTCCGAAGAAGCGATAATCACCGACCGGGAAGCCGACTTTGTCGAGTTCGTCGTTGATGACGTCCAGCGACGTCAAACGGCTGAAGACGAGTTCTACCGTTCGCTCGGCGATCCTCCGCAGGAGGCATCATGAGCAACGCGGCCGAAGCGACCGCACCCGTCTCACCATTGCTGGATAGTCGAGAGGTCGCCTCCTACCTGAAGGTCTCCGAATCGACATTGTCTCGATGGCGCTCCGCAGAGACCGGACCACCATTCATCAAGCTCGGCGGTATCGCCCGATACCGGCTCGAAGCAATCGACGAATGGCTGCAGAAATTGGAGCCGCACCATGGCCCGCCCAGTTGAGCCGATGCCAGAGTCCTCACCCCGTCCGGTGCCGCCGATCGGGGTGAGGATCTCCACCGACATGGAACGACGCTCCTACGGGATTCGAGCGCGGGCACGCTGGACCGATCCGCTCACCAAGCAACGCGTGATCCGCACCGAGATCGTAAAAGACGAGGCAACCGCACGGGCATTCTTCGAAACGCTCCGGAACTCTTCGGTCAAGGGAATGGACGTCTCCATGACGCTCCTGGAGTTCTTCACCTCGATCGACGATCGATGGGCACGCGGCCTGGATATGACCTCCACCGGCGACAACTACCGCTACGGTCTTCGGCTCCGAGTACTCCCGGCGCTCGGCCACCTGCCCGTCACTCAGATCACGGCTGGAATGATCGACCGCACGATTGACGACTGGGAGAAGCAGTACGGCGCATCGACGATCAAGAACACCATCGCTCCACTCGTGCGGGTGCTCGACGAAGCCGTTCGCGACGGCCTGATCACAATCAATCCCGCCAAGCACCGTGCGAAGCGGAGTCTCCATCGAAACGCCTTCCGAGTTCAACCGGCCGAAGATGCTGCCCCGCGCGCGCACGCGATCCCTGACCTGCAGAAGCTGAACCAGCTCGCCTCCGCCTGCGGCACCGTCCATCAGTCCTATTCAGACTTCGTGATGCTCGCAGCTCTGCTGGCAGCACGTTCTTCCGAAGTCTCTGGACTCCAAGTCGGAGACGTGGACTTCACCAAGAACCTCGTCATCATCAGACGACAAGTCTTCCCCGGCAGGGGCGGCCTCATCACCAAACCAACCAAGAGCCGCAAAGAGCGTCGCGTGCCGATTCTCGACCCACTCCGGCCGGTCCTGAAAAGACTCTGCGCGTTCAAGCAATCGGACGCACCACTCCTCGTCGGTCCGCGGGGCGGCTTCCTCACGACAGCCACCGTTCGCGACGCCACCAGCTGGGACCAGGTCGTTGCTGACCTCGGCCTGTCGAACCTCACCCGACACGGTCTCCGACACACCGGCGCCACCTGGCTCGCCGACGCCGGAGTCCCCCTCCATGTCCTCCAAGAGATCCTCGGACACGCCTCAATCGAGACCACTCGCGGCTACCTCCACCCCGATGACCGCCACCTCGCCTCCGCCGCAGAACAAGCCAACGCCTTCCTCAGCAGAGACGCCCGCCCGAAGACTTCAGGACGGCCGCGGCAAAGCACCGGACGCGGTCTGTGAGCGGCTCAGTCGTGGATTTCCACCGTTTTGGTCCCCTTTTGGTCCCCTTGTCCACAGGCAGAGCGTCGCGACGGATTCTGCTTCCACAGGTCGACCACGCCTACCAGTCCAGGGGGACCAGAAGGGGACCAGAGAAAACGACGTTCAGAAACAACAAATCCCTGATGAAAATTGCTTCTCATCAGGGATTTTCTGTCGGGCTGACAGGATTTGAACCTGCGACCCCTTGACCCCCAGTCAAGTGCGCTACCAAGCTGCGCCACAGCCCGTGGCATTGTTTTTCAGTTGTTCGGGCCGACCGAAGAGTGGTAAACCACTTAACCCCCAGTCACGTGCGCTACCAAGCTGCGCCACAGCCCGTGGCAATTACCTCAGATAGCCTATCGCGCCAAAAGGACTGACATCGTCCGCCATCAGGAGCATGATGGGAGAGGACCGAAAGCGAGGAGCCCATGCAAACAGTGGCGTTGTCTGAGGTGCTGGAACGCGAACACCGAGACGTCGACGGTGGCATCGAAGAATACTCAGCCGGGCTCACCCACGGCGACACCGACACCACGCCACTGCTGCGCGCCATGAACGGCCTCCGCCGGCACATCTACCTCGAAGAAGAATTCCTGTTCCCGCACCTCAAGAATGCCGGCCTCAGCATGCCCATCTTCGTCATGATGCGCGAACACGGCGAACTGTGGGACGCCATGGAAACCCTCGACGCGCTCCTCGCCGACCACACCGACACCGGCACGCTCCAAAACTCATGCCGCGAACTGCTCGCCAAACTCGACAACCACAACTCCAAAGAAGAACCCATCATCTACCCGCAAGCCGACGCCGTACTCGACGACGTCGCAACCGAGAAACTCCACGACTACCTCAGCACAGGCCGGATGCCCCACGGGTGGCGGTGCGAAAAGGCGGGCTCGGTTACTGCTTAGCTCATTTCGAGACGGCCCTCCGGTCCTCCTCAATGAGCGGAATCTACGTGCGCTTGCGGCTTTCCCGACCGGCCGGCGAGACGCCGACCGGCGCGTTCGAGGCGAAGGCCAGAAATGGCCTTCGCTCGCAAGCTAACGCTTGCGTCTTTCTCGAACGCGCATATTCACGTTGATGGGGCTGCCCTCGAAACCGTACACCTCGCGCAGGCGACGCGTGATGAAACGGCGGTACTGCGGGTCCAGGAACCCGGTCGTGAACAGCACGAACGTCGGCGGGCGGGTGGACGCCTGCGTACCGAACAGGATGCGCGGCTGCTTGCCACCGCGCACCGGGTGCGGGTGCTCCGACGTGAGCTCAGCCAACAGCGCGTTGAACTTGCCCGTCGGAATACGCGTATCCCACGACTGCAACGCTAACTCGAGCGCAGGAACGAGCTTCTCCAGGTGTCGGCCCGTCTTCGCCGAAATGTTCACGCGCGGCGCCCAGGCAACGTGGCCGAGATCCTGCTCGATCTCCCGCTCCAGGTAACGGCGCCGCTCATCATCGAGCAGATCCCACTTGTTGAACGCGAGCACGAGCGCGCGGCCGCTCTCCAGCACCAATTCGATGATGCGCACATCCTGCTCGCTGATCGGCTCCGTCACATCGATCAGGACGACGGCGACCTCCGCCTTCTCCAGCGCGGCGCTCGTGCGCAGCGACGCATAAAAGTCGGCACCCTGCGCAAGATTCATCCGGCGACGGATGCCCGCGGTGTCGACGAACGTCCACACCCGTCCGGCAAGCTCGATCTGCTCATCCACCGGATCCCGCGTCGTGCCGGCCATCTCGTTGACGACCACACGCTCCTCGCCCGCGGCACGGTTCAGCAGCGACGACTTGCCCACGTTCGGGCGCCCAAGCAGCGCGACCCGCCGCGGTCCGCCCACCTGCTCCTTCGCCACCGTCGAAACCTCAGGAAGCACCGTGAGCACGTAGTCGAGCAGGTCCGCCACTCCCCTGCCGTGCACCGCAGACACCGGCCACGGCTGCCCGAGACCCAGACTCCACAGACTCGCCGCCTCCGGCTCCTGGCGGATATCATCCACCTTGTTCGCAACCAGAATCACCGGCTTCTTCGTCGCACGCAGCATCTTCACGACATGCTCATCGGTGGCGGTAGGCCCGACCATCGCATCCACGACGAACAGCACCGCGTCGGCCAGGTCGATCGCGATCTCCGCCTGCGCGGCCACCGCTGCGTGAATGCCCTTCGCGTCGGGCTCCCACCCGCCGGTGTCCACGAGCGTGAACCGGCGCTCATTCCACTCCGCCTTGTAGTTCACCCGGTCGCGCGTGACACCGGGCGTATCCTGCACGACCGCTTCGCGACGCCCGAGAATCCGATTCACGAGAGCGGACTTGCCCACATTCGGGCGGCCGACGATCGCCAGAACGGGAAGCGCCGGCAGGAAGTGGATCGCATCCGGGTCCTCCGTTGCGGCGTCGAGGATACCCAGATCCTCCTCGTCAAGCTCATACTCGTCGAGGCCCACCCGCAGCGCGCTCGCCCGCTGGGCGGCAGTCTCGTCATCCATCGCTGCCAGGCGGTCGGCGAGCTCCGGGTTCAGCTCGGGGAAATCATCGTCATCTGGCACCCGTCAATCCTACGGGCTTGCCGACTTTCATGATTCAGGAGGTGGTGGGGCTGGAGTGTCCCGCCACACCTCCTCCGTCACACCACCTCCTGAATAATGAAAGTCAGGAGCGGATGAGGGAGACCAGGGCGGCGACGGTTTCGTCGAAATTCAGGTTCGTGGAATCCAAAGTCACCACGCCCGGCGCGGCCGTCATGAAATCGACCACTTTCAGATCCTGCGCATCGCGGGCCGCCAACTGCTTCCCCACCGCCTCGGCGGACGGCGACTTCAGCTCGGCCGCGCGCCTCGCCTGGCGCGCCTCCTCGGATGCCGTGAGCAGCACGCGCACGTTCGCGTCCGGCGCGACAATTGTCGTAATGTCGCGGCCCTCCGTGATGATGCCCGGGCGCGAACCGTGCGCGATCCGCTCGCGGAACAAACCCGTCAGATGCTCCCGCACGCGCGGCACGCGGGCGACGGCGCTCACCACCGCCGACACCGCAGGATCCCGGATCGCCTCCGTCACGCGCTCGCTGCCGATCCGAACGAAATAGTCATCAGGGTCGACACCGATCTCGTAGTCGAAATCACCGAGAAGGCCGATCACGGCATCCACATCGTTCGGGTCGACGCCCTTGGCCACTGCGCGCCAGGCCAGCGCACGGTACGCCGCGCCAGTGTCCTGATACTCGAAGCCGAGTTCGCGAGCGGCGGCACGGCTCACGCTCGACTTGCCGCTGCCTGCCGGGCCATCGACCGCGACGGCGATGCGCGCAGAAGGTGCCACCGTCTCGCTCATCGACTTGTCCTCACTCATTTCCACGCCTCCGCCACGCGCCAACCGCGCGTCTCCAACTCGGCAACAAGCTGCGCCTCAACCTCGGGAAGCACCGAAATTTCGGCAAGACCAACAAGCGTCCCCGGCGAGTGCTCAAGACGGAGATCCTCGAGGTTGATCCCCGCATCCCCAATCTCGGCGAGAAGACGCGCAAGCTCACCCGGTTTGTCATCCACCATGACAACGAGCTGGCTGAACCGACGATCCTGGCCGTGCTTGCCCGGCAGTCTGGCAACACCGACATTCCCGGCAGCCAGAGTCTCTGCGATTGCCCGCTTCGCCCCCGGCGCCGTCGGCGCTTCCAGAATGGAGACGAAATCATCCAGATCGCCCCGGAAAGCACGAAGGATGTCCACGACCGTCTCGCTGTTCGCCGCCAAAATCTGGATCCAGAGCGTGGGGTCGCTCGAGGCGATCCGCGTCGTATCCCGTAGCCCCTGCCCGGTGAGCGACAGCGCCCGCGCCGATCCCTCGGAGAGTTGCTTCGCGAGCAGCGTCGCGATCACCTGCGGCACATGGGAGACGAGCGCGACGCTCTCATCGTGCTCCTTCGCGGTCATGAGCACCGGGATCGCGTCGAGATCGAGAATGAGATCCTCGACCACGCCCACCACATCGGCGTTCTCGCCATTGCCGGTCGCGATTACCCACGGCCGTCCGACGAACAGGTCGGCGCGCGCCGAAATCGCCCCACCGCGTTCCCGCCCGGCCAGCGGATGCGAACCGACGTACCGGCTCGTGTCCAGCCCTGCCGCGTGCAGTTCGGCGAGCGGCAGCACCTTCACGCTCGCGACATCTGTGACGATCGCCTCCGGGAATGCGGCGAGCTCCTGGGCGATGACTGACCCGGTCTGGTCCGGCGGCACGGCCACCACGATGAGCCCCGGCGCATCCGAATCCGTTGCGGCACGGCCCGCGCCGTAGTCGATCGCGAGCGAGAGCGCACCGGGTGAGGCGTCAACCACGATGGTGTCGACGCCCTTCGACCGCAGCGCCAAACCGATGCTCGCGCCGAGCAGCCCCGCGCCGACGATGCGCACCTGACCGCGAATGCGGCTACCGTTCACGATCCGCACCCCTTCCGGTCCTGCGTTCGGGCGCGGTGTCAGTCTCCGCGTCAGATTCCTGGTCTGCCGTGGCGTCCCGCGCGATGGTCAACAACTGGCCGAGTTCCACCTTAGACAGGTCGCGCAACGCGCCGGGAGGGAGATTCCCCAAATGCAGGGGTCCGAACTGGCGCCGCACGAGGTCGATCACCGGATGCCCCACCTCGTCGAGCATCCGCCGCACAATCCGATTCCGACCGGAGTGCAGCGTGATCTCGACAATTGTTTCGTGCGCCTGCGCCTCGCCGACGATGCGCACCTTGTCCGCGGCAATCGGACCATCCTCCAGTTCGACGCCGGAGCGCAGTTTCGCGACCGTTTGCGGCGTGATCCGCCCCTGCGCCTTGGCCACGTAGGTTTTCATGACGCCGAACTTCGGATGCGCGAGAACGTGCGCGAGCTCCCCGTCATTGGTCAGGATGAGCAGCCCCGACGTCTGCGCGTCGAGCCGCCCGACGTTGAACAGCCGCTCCTCGAACTTCGAGACGAAGCGGGACAGGTCCGGGCGCCCCCGGTCGTCGTTCAGGGAACTGACAATTCCCACCGGCTTGTTCAGCATGAGGTAGCGCCGGGTCGTGTCGAGCTGGATCGGCGTCCCATCCACCGAGACCGCGTCCGTTGCCGCGACGCGACGGCCCAGCTCGGTGACCACCTCGCCGTTCACCTCCACGCGGCCCGCCGTGATCAGGTCCTCCGAAACGCGCCGTGACGCGACGCCGGCGGCCGCCATCAGCTTCTGAAGCCGCACACCCTCCGGGGCCGCATCCCCCGCCGCACTGGGTTCACGCGATGTCATCGAAGCCTTCGGATCCGTCGTCGAGCAGCGGGGAGATGTGCGGAAGCTCGTCGATCGAGTTGATTCCGAGCTGGCTGAGCAGCACATCGGTGGTTTCGTAGTGGATCGCGCCGGTCTCGCTGTCCGTGAACGCCTCCGTCACGAGGCCGCGGCCGACCAGCGTTCGCACCACAGAATCCACGTTCACGGCACGGATCGAAGCGATCTGTCCGCGGCTGATCGGCTGCTTGTAGGCGATCACCGCGAGCGTCTCCAGGGCCGCCTGGGAGAGTTTCGTGGGATTCTCGGTGAGCACGAAATCGCGCACCACGTCATCGAATTCGCCCCGCACGTAGATGCGCCAGCCGCCGCCGACTTCGCGCAGCTCGAAACCCCGCCGGGTGCCCGCGCGGCCGCCCCCCTCGGTGCCATCCGGAGCGAGTCCGTCGTAGTCGGCCACGAGCCGTTCGATGGATTGCCGCACCGCCGGCACGGGCGCGCCGAGGGCCGTCGCGAGGCTGACAATGCTGATCGGCTCGTCGGCGACCATGAAAATCGCCTCCAGTCGGCGCTCCAGGTCGGCGCCAACTCCGCTCTCCTCTGCCTCCTGCATCATTCGTTGCCTCCGTAGTCGGAGCCGAGAGTCGCCAGACTCGCATCCGACCAGTTCTCCGCCGTCCAGCGGATGCTCAGCTCGCCGAGCGGTTCGACCTGCTGGAACGAGACCGCATCCGCCCGATACAACTCCAGCACCGCGAGAAATCGGGCAATCACGACGCCCCTCTGATCCGCCCCCGCGATGAGTTCGCGGAACGTGACCGGGCCGCCCCTGCGCAGCGTGGCGACGACGATCGCCGCCTGCTCCCGAACGCTGACGAGCGGCGCGTGCAAATGGTCGAGCCCGACCGTTGGCAGCTCCCTCGGTGCGAGGGCGAGCGTTGCGAGTGCCGCGAAGTCCTCCGGCGTGAGCGTCCAGACCAGCTCCGGCGTCCGCGCCCGATACTTTTCCTCCAGGCGGACCTGCCGGGCGTGACGCACGGACTCCGCCTCGAAACCGCGGCTGAACCAGGCCGAGACTTCCTTGAACGCGCGGTACTGCAGGAGGCGGGCGAACAGCAGATCCCTGGCCTCGAGCAGCGCCACCGATTCGGCATCGACAAGTTCGCCCTGCGGAAGCAGGCCGGCGACCTTCAGGTCGAGAAGCGTTGCGGCGACGACGAGGAACTCGCTCGCCTGGTCGAGCTCCTCCGGCCCGCTGAGGGTTGCGAGGTAGCAGATGAACTCGTCCGTGACCGCGCTCAACGCGATCTCCGTCACATCGAGTTCGTGTTTGGCGATGAGGCTCAGCAGCAGATCGAACGGGCCGGAGAAATTGCCGAGAGAGACCGAAAACCCGGCATCCGCCAACCCGGTTTCGGTCATCTCCGACTCGGGCGCCGCGGCGCTACGCGACGGCACCACGGAAGATCAGTTCCCTCGCCAGCTGACGGTAGCTCTCTGCGGCCGCATGCTCCGGCGCGAACTCGGTAATCGGCGCGGCAGCCACGCTCGCATCCGGGAATTTCACCGTGCGGGCGATCACCGTCTCGAACACCCGGTCGCCGAACGTCTCGACAACCCGCTCCAGAACCTCGCGCGAGTGCAGCGTGCGCGAGTCGTACATTGTCGCGAGGATACCGTCGAGCTCCAGCGCAGGATTCAGGCGGTCCCGAACCTTGTCGATCGTCTCCACGAGCAGGGCGACCCCGCGCAACGCGAAATACTCGCACTCCAACGGGATGAGCACGCCGTGGCTCGCAGTGAGAGCATTCACCGTGAGGATACCGAGCGACGGCTGGCAGTCGATCAGGATCAGGTCATAATCGTTGGCGACCTTGCGCAGCACGCGGGCGAGAATCTGCTCGCGGGCAACCTCGTTCACGAGGTGGACCTCCGCCGCGGAAAGGTCGATGTTCGCCGGAATCACGTCGAGGTTCTTCGTGGCGGTGTGCTGGATAGCCTCCTGCGGATCCTTCACGGTGCCGACGAGCAGGTCGTAGATGTTCGGCACATCGTGGGTCGGAACGGCCAGACCCGCCGAGAGGGCGCCCTGCGGATCGAAGTCGACGCACAGCACCTTCCGGCCGTACTCGGCCAGTGCCGCGCCGAGGTTGATCGTGGACGTCGTCTTGCCCACGCCGCCCTTCTGATTGCACAGCGCGACGATCCGCGCCGGCCCGTGGCCCTTGAGGCGTGCCGGCTCGGGGAAAACCGTGATCGGGCGACCGGTCGGCCCGGTTTCCGGGACTTCGAGGCCCGCGAGTTCCGCGGCCGTGTCATCCCGTTTGCTGGTCACGAAAGAGAGTCTAACGGTCGCCTGCTGGACGGCCGTTCAGGCGCGCGTGCGTGCGCTTGAGTGCTAATCGGCTTACTCCCGATGGTCGAGATCACCATCGGCGCTGGCGTCGCGGCGACGACCGGAAATGGTCGTCGCTCTATTGCTTCAGCGCGCTCTCGGATGAGCTTCCGTGTACATGTCGCGAAGCGTGTCGGCGGTCACGAGCGTGTAGATCTGGGTCGTGGCCACCGAGGAGTGGCCGAGCAGCTCCTGCACGACCCGGACGTCCGCGCCGCCCTCCAGCAGGTGGGTGGCGAACGAGTGCCGGAACGTGTGCGGCGACACCTCGATATCGAGCTTCGACTGCTCGGCCCTCGCCTTGATCACGAGCCACACGCTCTGCCGCGACAACCGCTGGCCGCGAACCCCCAGAAACAGCGCCGGAGTCGCTTTGCCCCTCGCCGACAACAGCGGGCGCGCCCGCACGAGGTACGCGTCGAGGGCGGCCCGCGCGAAACTGCCGAGCGGGACGATGCGCTGCTTCCCGCCCTTCCCGAACAGCCGGACGACATCCGCCGCCCCCTCCCCCTGGCTGCTGATGACGTCGTCCACATTGAGGTCGACCGCCTCGCTGACTCGCGCACCCGTCGCATACAACAGCTCGAGCAGCGCCTTGTCGCGCAGCGACACCTCATCGTCGCCGTCCGTCGTGTCGAGGATGGCGGCCATCTGACGCACCGTGATCGCCTTCGGGAGCTTGCCCGCCAGTTTCGGCGGTTTCGATTCTGCCGACACATCAGAGGCGGCGAGACCCTCCTCGAGGAGGAAACGGTGGAAACCGCGTACCGACGAGAGCATCCGGGCCGTCGAGGATGCGGCCAGTGGCGCCTCGCTTCGCCCCCTCAGGTCCTGGATGAATGCGGAGACATCCTCGGCGGTGGCCTCCGCCGTCGACGCCACGCCCCGGTCGGCGAGGAGCGCCAGGTACGCCTCAAGATCCCGCCGATACGCGCCCACGGTGTTCGCGGAAAGTCCGCGCTCGATCGAAACGTGGCGAAGGTAGCGTTCGAGCGCTCGGGGAAACGGGATGCCGACAGGCGGCTCAGAGCCGGGCATGGGCGTTCAACACCGAAATCGCGAGGATCGCATTGCGCAGCCGGCCATCGAGCACCGCGGCCACAACCTCCTGCAGCGGCACCCACTTCACCTCGATGTCCGCCTCCTCCGCCGTGCGCTCGAACGACTGCTCCGCCGCCGAAAGACCGCGGGCGCGGTACACGGTGATGCACTCGGAGCTGCCGCCCGGCGAACTGAAAAACTCGCACAGCGGCGACCACTCCGAAGCCACCAGATCCGCTTCCTCCCCGAGCTCGCGCTGCGCCGCCGAAAGCGAATCCTCGCCATCGACATCGAGCAGTCCAGCAGGCAGCTCCCAGTCGCGGTAGCCGATCGGGTGCCGGTACTGCTTGATCAGCAGAACCCGGCCCTGCGCATCCTCCGCGAGAACTGCGACCGCACCCGGGTGCTTCTGATATTCGCGGACGAGTTCCCCGTCGCCGAACGCGAAACGGTCGCGGAACACATCCCACACCGCGCCGTCGAACACCCGCTCACTGTCGTGAACCTGAACCGGAAACCTCTCGTCGGAGAGGAGGTCAGGCATCGACCGGTTCCGCTTCGGCAACCTCGAACAGGCGGCTCGCCTTCTGCCGGTCAAGTGCTGCGCCGATCAGCCCGCGGAACAGTGGATGCGCCCGGTTCGGTCGTGACCGCAGCTCCGGGTGCGCCTGCGTCGCCACATAGAACGGATGCACATCCCGCGGCAACTCGATGTACTCGACCAGGTTGCGGTCCGGCGACATGCCCGAGAACGAGATCCCGGCATCCGCGAGCTGGTCGCGATACGCATTGTTGACCTCGTAGCGGTGCCGGTGTCGTTCGGAGACCGGGCTTTCGCCGTACAGCTCCCGCACGATCGACCCCTCGGCGAGATCGGCCGGGTACAGCCCCAGCCGCATGGTGCCGCCGAGGTCACCGTCCGCGATGATGTCCACCTGCTCCGCCATGGTCGCGATCACCGGATGCGCGGTGTCCGGGTTGAACTCCGACGACGAGGCGCCGCCGAGGCCGACGACGTTGCGCGCGAACTCGATGACCATGCACTGCAGTCCAAGGCAGAGCCCGAGCACCGGGATGCCGTTCTCGCGCGCGAACCGCAATGCCCCGAGCTTGCCTTCGATCCCCCGCACGCCGAACCCGCCCGGCACGCAGATCCCGTCCAGGTCGGCGAGGTTCTTCACCGCGCCCTCCGGGGTTTCGCAGTCATCCGAGGCGATCCACCGGATGTTCACCTTCGTCTGCTGAGCGAAACCGCCCGCGCGCAGCGCTTCCGTCACCGAGAGGTAGGCGTCCGGCAGGTCGATGTACTTCCCCACCAGACCGACCGTGACCTCGAACTTGGGTTCGTGCACGGCGTGAAGCAACTCAGCCCAGCCCGACCAGTCCACGTCGCCCGCGGCAACCCCGAAATGTTCGATGATGTACGCGTCGAGGCCCTGGCTGTGCAGGGTTTCCGGAATGTCGTAGATGCTCACGGCGTCCGGGCAATTGATGACCGCCTCGGGGTCAACGTCGCACATGAGGGCGATCTTGCGGTTCATCGAATCCGGCACCGGGCGGTCGCTGCGCAGCACGATCGCATCCGGCTGGATACCGATCGACCGCAGCGCCGCAACCGAGTGCTGCGTCGGTTTCGTCTTCTGTTCGCCGGCCGCGCTGAGGTACGGCACGAGGGACACGTGCACGAAAAAGCAGTTGGCCCGTCCGATCTCGTGGCGCACCTGCCTGGCCGCCTCCAGGAACGGCAAACTCTCGATGTCGCCGACCGTTCCGCCGATCTCCGTGATGATCACATCCGGCCGCGGGTCATTGTGCGACTGCAGGCGCATGCGCCGCTTGATCTCATCGGTGATGTGCGGGATGACCTGAACGGTGTCGCCGAGATACCCGCCGCGCCGCTCCTTCGCGATCACGTGCGAATAAATCTGGCCGGTCGTGACGTTCGCGGCCTGGCTGAGGTTGATGTCGAGGAAGCGCTCGTAATGCCCGATGTCGAGGTCGGTCTCCGCACCGTCATCCGTGACGAACACTTCGCCGTGCTGGAACGGATTCATGGTGCCCGGATCCACGTTCAGGTACGGGTCGAGCTTCTGCATGACGACGCGCAAACCGCGTGCGGTGAGAAGATTCCCGAGACTGGCGGCAGTGAGGCCTTTTCCGAGACTGGAGACAACTCCACCGGTGACGAAAATGTGCTTTGTTGTCTCCGCAGAATGATTGACCACCACGGGGTTACAGCTTATCACCGAGATGGGCCGCGCCGCCGCGCACGACAGGCCGGTCGCTCACGCGAGCGACCGCGCGGTGTCGAGAAGCTCCCGCGCGTGGGCGAGCCCGCTCTCCGACTCGGCCAGGCCGGACAGCATCCTCGCCAGCTCTTCTGCGCGCTCCTCGCCGTGCAATTGCTGCACGCTGCTCGCCGTGATTTCGCCGTCGGTGCTCTTCACGACCCGCAGGTGGTTCGTCGCGAACGCCGCCACCTGAGGAAGGTGCGTCACCACGATCACCTGGGCCGAGCGTGCCAGCTGCGCCAGCCGTTTCCCGATTTCGATCGCCGAGGCACCCCCGACGCCGGCATCCACTTCATCGAAAATGAAGGTCGGCACCGGGTCGCTTCCCGCGATCACCACTTCGATGGCGAGCATGACGCGCGAAAGTTCACCGCCGGATGCGCCGCGGCCGAGCGCCCGGGGTTCGGCGCCTTTGTGAGGCTGCAGCAGAATCGTCACCTGGTCACGGCCCGCGAGGGAGTAGTCGCCGCTGCTGTCGATGCGCACCGTGATCATGGCATCCGCCATGGCCAGAGCGGTCAGCTCCTCCGTCACCCGCCGGGACAGCGTCTCCGCCGCGGCGGTCCGGATTGCGGTGAGCCGTTCGGCGAGGGCGAGGAGTTTCGCGCGGTCCCCTGCGACGTCGCCGCGGAGCCGCTCCACGCGGTCGGAATCATTGTCGAGCTCGAGCAGGCGGCTGCTGCCGACATCCAGAAAGTCGATCGTTTCGTCGAGGCTCTGCCCGTGCTTGCGGATGAGCGCCCCGAGTTGCGCCCTGCGCTCCTGAATGGTCTCCAGTTCGTGCGCGCCGTCAGCATCGAGTCCGCCCAGATAGCTCGAGAGTTGCGCCGAGACGTCCGACACCGCGAACGAGGCATTCGCGATCGCCTCGGCGATGGGGGCCAGAGTGGGATCGTGGCTGGCCACCCGATCGATTTGCCGGCGCGCACCCTCCAGCAAAGTCAGAACGTCCCCGCCGTCGTCGGAGGTTTGCGCGGAAAGCAGCTCATGGGCTCCCGCCGCTGCCAGCCGGAGTTCTTCGAGGTTCCCGAGCCGTTCGGCCCGTTCGGCAAGTTCGGCGTCCTCCCCCCGGCGGGGCGCGACAGTTTCGATCTCCTCGATGGCGGCCCGGAGGTCCTCGGCTTCCCGTTCCCGCCGATCCCGCTCCGCGATGAGCACATCGAGTTCGCCCTGCCCCGCCTGCCAGCGCCGATAGGTGTCCTGGTAGTCGTCGAGCACGGTGGAGAGCTCCGGTCCGGCGAAGCGGTCGAGGGCGTCACGTTGCGCGGTCGCGGACCGCAGGCGCACCTGATCCGCCTGCCCGTGCACGACGACGAGGTCGCGGCCGAGTTCCGCCAGCACGCCAACCGGAGTCGTGCGGCCGCCGACCACGGCGCGGCTTCGGCCCTCTGCCGAAACCGAGCGGCTCAGCAACAGCGCGACCCGGTCCTGCCCCGCCGGATCGAGGTCGCCGCCGGCATCCATGACCCTCGCCGCGACGGGCCCGTTCGACTCGATGAGCCAGTGGCCCTCGACGACGGCGGATGCGCTTCCCTTGCGCAGCACCT
>CALMSL010000138.1 GCA_937872445.1 uncultured Microbacteriaceae bacterium
ACGTCGGCGACGATGCCGTCCTTGTGGGCGGTGAGCGGCTGCTCCATCTTCATGGCCTCCAGCACGAGCACGAGATCGCCCTTGACGACGCGGTCGCCATCCGCGACGGCGAGCTTCACGATGGTCGCCTGCATGGGTGCCTTGACGGAGTCGCCGGTCGCCGTCGCCGCCACGCTGCCGGCGTTTCGCCGGGGAGGCACAACGGCGGTCGAATCCGCGGCCGTCCCGAGCAGCCTGGCCGGCAGGGACACTTCGATCCGCTTTCCGGCGACCTCGACGACGACGTTCTGCCGGGCCGGGTTCGGTGCGGCATCCGGCAGCGAACCGGTCCACTGCTCGATGTCGTTGTCGAAATCCGTCTCGATCCAGCGCGTGTACACGGAGAATGGCTCAGACGTGAACGCCGGATCCCGCACGATCCTTCGGTGGAACGGCAGGACGGTCGGCAGCCCGGCCACCTCGAACTCGTCGAGCGCGCGGCGCGAGCGCTCCAGCGCATCCTCGCGGCTCGACCCCGTCACGATGAGTTTCGCAAGCAGCGAGTCGAACGCGCCGCCGATCACATCCCCGGTCGTCACGCCGCTGTCCACGCGAACCCCCGGCCCGCCGGGGAACCGCAGCACGTTCACCGGGCCGGGCATCGGCATGAAGTTCAGGCCGGGGTCCTCGCCGTTGATGCGGAACTCGAACGAGTGGCCCTGCGGTTCGGGGTCCGGGTAGTCGAGGGTGCCGCCTTCGGCGATGCGGAACTGCTCGCGAACGAGGTCGATCCCGGTGACCTCCTCCGACACCGGATGCTCCACCTGCAGCCGCGTGTTCACCTCAAGGAACGAGATGGTCCCGTCGGAGGCGACCAGAAACTCGCACGTTCCGGCCCCGACGTATCCAACCTCGCGCAGAATCGCCTTCGACGACGTGTATAGCTGCTCGTTCTGGGCGTCGGTGAGGAACGGGGCGGGCGCCTCCTCCACGAGTTTCTGGTGGCGGCGCTGCAGCGAGCAGTCGCGCGTGGAGATCACGACGACGTTGCCGGCCGCATCCGCGAGGCACTGCGTCTCCACGTGCCGCGGTTTGTCGAGGTACTTCTCCACGAAGCATTCGCCGCGGCCGAACGCCGCGATCGCCTCGCGCGTCGCCGACTCGAAGAGTTCGGGGATCTCCTCCCGGGTTCGGGCAACCTTGAGGCCGCGTCCGCCGCCGCCGAACGCCGCCTTGATGGCGACCGGCAGGCCGTGCTCGTCCACGAACGCAAGAACCTCGGCGGCGTCGGCAACCGGGTTGAGCGTGCCAGGTGCGAGCGGGGCGCCAACCTTTTCGGCAATGTGGCGGGCCGAAACCTTGTCGCCGAGCTGTTCGATCGCCTCGGGGGATGGCCCGATCCAGATGAGCCCCGCGTCGATCACGGCACGCGCGAATTCGGCGTTCTCGGCGAGGAATCCGTAACCGGGGTGCACGGCATCCGCCTCGGACCGGCGCGCGATCGAGAGCAGCTTGTCGATGACGAGGTACGTTTCGGCGCTTGTCGTCCCCTCGAGCGCATACGCTTCGTCGGCGAGTTTCACGTGCCGGGCGTCGCGGTCCTGGTCCGCGTAGACGGCCACCGAGGCGATGCCGCTGTCCTTCGCGGCCCGGATCACGCGAACGGCGATCTCACCGCGGTTGGCGATGAGGACTTTGGAGATACGGGGCATAGTTGTTTAGCCTATTGCGGTTCCGGCGCGGAACATTGGTTGTAGTCGACAATTAAGGTTGGATGTCCTTGTATTTGAGGTGACAAACCGGTCACAGCCGCGTGCCGGGACGGCGCTCGGCGCTGGCGTCGCGGTGACGATCAGAAATGATCGTCACTCATAGCTCCAGCGCGCCAGTGAACGCCGAACTCGCGCAGCAGCCCGCGCAGCGTCGAAAGCGACAGCCCGACGACGGTGTGCGGGTCGCCATGCACGGACGTGATGAACGGTGCCCCGAGCGAGTCGATCGTAAACGCGCCGGCCACGTGGAGCGGTTCGCCCGTCGCAATGTAGGCGTCGATTTCGGCATCCGTGATGTCCGCCGCGAAGCTCACGCTCGCGCTGGAGACGGCCCCCGCCGAGCCCTGCACTCCGCCGCCGCGATGGTCGATGAGCCAGTGCCCGGAGTGCAGGGTCCCGGTTTTGCCGCGCTGCAGCATCCACCGTTCGCGCGCCACGGATGCCGTAAGCGGTTTGCCGTAGATCGTCCCGTCGAGCTCGAACACGGAGTCGCCGCCGAGGATGAAGCCGTCGATCGCCGGTCCGACGACCGCCTCCGCCTTCAGTCGTGCGAGCAAGTGCACCATCTCCTGCGCGGAGATCGACCCGGCGGCGGCCACCGCCGCATCCTCGTCCACTCCGGACGGCATGACCACGGGCTCAATCCCGGCCGAGCGCAGCGTCGCGAGCCTCGCCGGCGAAGTCGAGGCGAGGTACAGCCGCACCGCGGGTTCTGGCACTGCCGCTCCTAAACTGTGGGGATGGGCGATCATCTGGGCCAACTCATCGAGTTGGAGATTTCCAACGTAGCCCACGGCGGGGTGATGGTCGCCCGTCACGATGGTCGCGTCGTCTTCGTCTCGGATGCGATCCCGGGTGAGACGGTGCGCGCCGTCGTCTCGGATGACTCAAAGGCGAAATTTTGGCGGGCGGACACGGTGGAGGTGCTCGCAGCATCCGAACATCGGCAGGAGCACGTCTGGTCTGCGGCGTCCATCGATCGGCGACCCGAGGACCGGGCGGGCGGTGCCGAGTTCGGCCACATCATCCCCGAACATCAGCGTGAATTGAAACGGCGCGTGCTTGCGGATGCGCTCGCCAGGATGGCAGGAATCGACTCGCCCGTGCACGTTGAGGCGATCCAGGGCCGTGTGGACGGCACCGGATGGCGCACGCGCGTCCGCCTGCACGCCGCGGAGGACGGCGCGCTCGGCCCGTATGCTGCGCGCTCGCACCGGGTCATCCCCGTGCGAGATTTGCCCCTCGCGACCGATGCCGTGGCCGATGCCGCACCTCTGGGCGGGCGATTTAGCGGGCCGGTTGACCTCGTGTCTCCGTCGATCGGACCCGTCCTCGTGATCGACGATGATCGGGAGCTGCCGCCCATCACCGAGCGGGTCGGCGAGCGCGAGTTCCGACTGGATGCGCGTGGATTCTGGCAGGTTCACGAAGCGGCGGCGCACACGCTCAGCCGGGCGGTGCAGGAGGCGATCCTGCCGGACCTGTTCGACCCGGATGCCCCGAACCTTGACCTGTATGGCGGCGTCGGGCTTCTTGCCGCGGCAGTGGGCGACCGTTTCGGCAGTGGACGTGGCAGCGGACGTGGCAGCGGCGGCAGTGGTGGCAGCGGCGGCGCGGGCGGTGCGGGCGGTGCGGGAGGCGGCATCCGCATCACCACCGTGGAAAGTGACGCCCGTGCGACGGAGTTCGCGCGGGAGAACCTCGCGGACTGGCCTCGCGCACGTGCGGTGACCTCCCGCGTGGACCGATACCTCACTCGGCTTCGCGTCGACGGCCAGCGCCTGGATCGGGCCACCGTGGTCCTTGACCCGCCGAGATCGGGTGCGGGGAGGGGCGTGGTCAACGAACTGGCCGGATTGTCTCCCGCGCACATCATTTACGTAGCGTGCGACCCGGTCGCACTGGCGAGGGACATCGACCTCTTTGCGCAACAGGGTTACCTGCTGGAGGGGATCCGAGCGTTCGACCTGTTCCCGAACACGCACCACGTCGAAGCTGTTGCGAGCATCATGCGCGCCTAGCTGCGAGCTCCCAACTGGCAGTTACCAGCTACCGCCGCCGCCACCACCGCCGCCTCCGCCCCCGCCTCCGCCGCCGCCACCCGAGCCTCCGCTCGACGCAGGCGTGGACGAGAAGGACGACGTGGCCATGCTCGTGAAACTGTTCACCGCGGAACCGATGGAGGAGATGGAGGCCACGGTGCCGGACAGATACCCGGCGTGGAATCCGGCGCTGCCCACATACCAGTCGGGGGCCGGCTGGGCCTTGCCCTGGGCCACAAGCTCGGCAAACACCCTCGACCAACGCTCCGCTTCACCGAACACCATCGCCCACGGCATGTAGCGGCTGAAAACGTCCTCATCCTCGTCGAAGCGGATGCGGTCGGCTTCCGCGGTCGCGATGTACTCCTTGAAACCGGCGAGTTGAACATAGACGGCGTGCCCGAGCGCGCTGCGCCGTGCGGCCTTCGAGGCGCGTCCGAGTGTCAGGAAGGATCCGGCCGCGAGACCGATCGGGATGAGCGCGAAAGTACCGCCGAACATGGACGCCAGCACGAACCCGCCAAAGCCGAGAAGCAAACCCCAGGAAATGAGCGGGTGCGTGGAGTTGATTTTGTCGATGAAGTAGCCTCGATGCTCAATCCAGGTGTCCAGTGTTTTCACGATCGCGCGCATGTCCGAGGCGAACTTGTTGGTCAGGGACGAGAGGGTGACGCTCGTGCGGTTGCCCCGAAACAACTTGCCGAGCAACAGGGCCTCGTGCGGGAGAAGCTCTGCGGCATCCGGTCCGCCCGGGCGGGAGGCTGCCTTCTTCTGCGCCGCGCGCTCCGGGGTGGCGACGAGGGTGTAGTCCTTTGCCTTGCGCCGGTTCCCACCCTCGACCTCCTCGATGCGCAAGTGCCCGCGCACGGCCAAATCGATGAGGGTCGCCGTAATGTCGGCGTTCTTGCGCTTCTTCTCCAGTACGGTCCGTCCCGCTCCGACGGGAAGACCTTTCGGAGGCTGGTACTGCACGACGATCGTTTCGCCGCGGTCGGCGGGGCCGACTTCGGCGCTGCCGGGATCGTCGGGGATGCCGCCGGGTGTGACCCCGACGAACTTGCGGTCGCGCCGTCGCGCCACCACGAGCAGTTGGAACGCGGCGGGAATGCCGAACAGCAGCGCGAGGCCGGTTCCCCAGTTCCACGGGCTCCAGAACGGGTCCGGACCGTCATTGGAGCCGCTCACGATCGGCGTGTAGTTGTAGGGCAGGCTCGGCTCGACGATGGGCGCGGTGCCGGTGAACGTTCCCTCCGGCCAGGCGACGTCGATCGTGAGTCCCTGTCGGCTGGACAGTCGGGTCGCCTGAAACTGTGCGGACACGCCGTCCGTGCTGGCCAGTGCGCACGGATCCTTGGTCCCGTCGAATCCTGCGTAACATGCGACGGAGCGCGGTGGCGTCGGCCCCGTCACGGTGACGGTCGTACGTTCGATGGCCGGATCCCAGTAGCTGCCGGTCGCATTCCAGTAGAACTCGTCCAGGAAGGTCCCGTCCGGCTGTTGCGCCCGGTTGAGCGCGCCGTCGATGTCGTAGCGGATCACGTAGGTCTGCTTGCCGCTCACGTTGGCGTTCTTGTTGCCAATTCTGATCTGCAGGGCATTGCCGAGCCTCGTCGAGTACAGCGCGCTCGCCTCGGTCGGGCTGGACACGTCGGTGACCGTGTAGCGGTACACCCGGTCCTGTCCTGCGGTTGCGGTGGCGAAGCGGGAGGCCAGGTACCGGTCGATGCCGTGGCGATCCTCGGCTCCGGCGAAGTCGTAGTCGATGGTTTCGACAACATGAACGGTTCCGTCTGTCTCGACGGTGTACTGGATGTCGAAGTTTCGGATGGTTTCCACCCCGGAACCGGATCCGCCGGTGCATCCGGCGAGGGCAAGAGCGGCGACCCCGGCGATGACGGCTATTTTCGCGATCCGTGGCGACATGTGCAGACTCTATCGGCTGTGGCGCGCACCGTGCCATTAAGCTGTTGGTGACACAGGGAACAGGATCGCTACCATGCAACTCACGGCAGAAAACGTAACCTCCGCCGAGGCGACGCATCAGGGTGTGAGGGTTGGTGTCGTCGACGATCACGAATCGGTGAGGCTCGGGCTGAAAGCCGCGTTCATTGATGCCGGCTTCGATTTCATTCTCGCTGCGGCGTCGGTCGGGGAATTCGTCTCGAATCTTGACGGCAGGGAATGCGATGTGGTCGTTCTGGATCTGTCCCTGGGGGATGGTTCAACGGTTACGGAGAATGTGAAGTCCATTCAGGCCAGCGGGTGCGCTGTTCTCGTCCACAGCATCGCGGATCGCGTCGCGCTCGTGCGAGAAGCTCTCGCGGCGGGCGCCGCGGGTGTCATCCCCAAGTCCTCCGCGACGAAGACCGTGCTGTCCGCTGCGGCGACAGTTGCCAGAGGCGAAGTGTTGAACAACCTCGAATGGGCGAGCGCGATCGACGCGGACCGCGACTTTTCGAAGGCGCAGCTGGGGCGGCGGGAACGCGAAATCCTGCACCTGTATGCGTCGGGTTTGCCGTTGAAGCTTGCGGCGGAGAAGCTCGGCATCGGCTACGCGACGGCGCGCGAGTACCTCGACCGAATCCGGTTGAAGTACATCGAGGTGGGGCGGCCCGCCCCCACCAAGGTTGATCTTCTGCGTCGTGCGGTGGAGGACGGAATTCTTCCCGGACTCGATCCTGACGGCGGAGATGACGACTAACACCACGACGTCGGTTCCGCCGAGTCTTCCACTGAGGCCGATCAGCCGTCCGCGGATGGAGGTGGTTGCCTCCCGGTCGGTCGCATTTTTTGGCCTGTTGTTCGGTGCGCAAACGTTTCCCGTCATGCTCGGCCAGGTGGGGCAACTCCAACCGGCCTGGTTCTGGGGTTACAACATCACCATTTTCGGCGGGCTGCTGCTGAGCGTTGTCGCTTCCCTGTCTCGACGGTTCGTCCGCATCGTGAATATTTGGATCGCGGCCGCCTATCTGGTGGCGATTGCGTCGTGGCCGCTGGCCGTTGTCGATCCGTCGGCGATCGCGACCGGCCGCCCCTGGTTGTGGTTCCTGTGCACTGTGGCGACCGCGGCGGCGGCCATCGCCCTGTCGACGTGGGCCGCGACGGCATACCTCGTGCTCGCGCCGTCGATTTACGGAATTGTTCGGCTCACACCGTCCGGCGGGGGTGCGTCGGCGGACCTTGCGGCTCTGGATGCGGTGTACGCGATGCTGCTCGGCGGCGCCGTACTCATGATCATCACTCTCCTGCGCGGTGCCGCCGCTACCGTGGACGCCGCCCAGTCCGCCGCCCTTGCGCGCTACTCGGATGCGGTTCGTCATCACGCGACGGAAGTCGAACGCGTTCAGGTTGATTCGATTGTCCACGACAGCGTGCTCACCACCCTGATTTCCGCTGCGCGGGCGTATTCGCCGGAAGCGATGGTGTTGTCGGCGAAAATGGCCAGCAATGCGATCGGGCACCTCCGGGAGGCTGCCGCCGTTTCCCCTGACGATGAATCGATGGTGGCCGTCGATCAGGTGGCGGGAGGGATAGCGGCGGCCGCCGGGACGCTGTCGGCCCCTTTCGCGACGCGCGTCGTGGACGTGGGCGCTGGAACGATTCCCGTGCAGGTTGCCGAGGCGCTCTACTCCGCGTCAATCCAGGCGATGGTCAATAGCCTTCAGCACGCGGGCAGCGCGGATGGCGTGGAGCGCTGGCTGCGCATCACCGGTTCCGGTGCCGAGGGCCTGGAGATTGAAATCGGCGACGATGGCGTCGGTTTCGATTCGAGTGACGTGCCGGCGGAACGGCTCGGGCTTCGAGTATCCATCATGGAGCGGGTGGCAAATGCTGGCGGGCGCGTGTATGTCGCTTCCCGGCCGGGCGAGGGAACGGTGATCAGCATTGTCTGGCCCGATCCGGACAGTGAGGAGGATGACGACTGATGGTCATCTCAATCCGGCGGTACATCATTGTCGCTCTTGCCGCGGTTTTTTCCGGCTACCACCTCCTGCTCGCGACCTACTCGTTCGATGTCCCTCGCGACAAGCTTCCGTATCTGGCGGCGATGGTGCTGTACGCCATCGCAACAGCGATAAGCCTGTGGCCGTCGAAGAACATTGCCATGCCGATGTGGATGGCCAGTTTCAACGTGGCGGTGTGCATCGCGCTTCCGCTGCTCGTGACAGCGCAGCTTGACGTCCACGGGAGTGTGGGTTCGGATTATTCGACCTGGTACCCCGCGGCGGTCGGGACGCTTATGGTCATCACGTCCACCCGCCGCCGGCACTTCTTCGCGTGGCTCGGGGTGGGGTTCCTGGCGGTTCAGACTGCGGTCTGGGCAGGATTCGGCGCTCTCGCAACTCTCGGCGTTGTGGGCAGCCTGGTCTGGGTTGCGGTGTCGCACGTCCTGTCCGTTTCGCTTGCGAGGATCGCCAGCGATGCACGGAAGTACGTGGAGGCGGAGCGGGAGGCCACCGCGTGGCAGGCCGCCCAGGAGGCGCACTTGTTCGAGCGCCAGTTCCGTCTGCGCCAAACCAATCGGATGGCCTTGCCGATGCTGCGTCAGATTGTTTCCAGTGAGGGGGATCTGACCGATGCGCAGCGCCGGGAGTGCGTGTACCTTGAGGCGGCGATCCGCGATGAGATCCGCGGGCGAAAGCTTCTGAACAGTCGAGTGCGGAACCAGGTGATGCGGGCGCGCCGTCGCGGCGCGATTGTGACGCTGCTCGACGAGGGTGGCCTTGACGACCTTTCCGATGCCGAACTTGACCGCGTGCTGGGCAGCCTGGCCGAAGCGTTGAAAAGTTCCACATCGGATCGGCTGATCGCCCGCACGGTTCCGGAGGGTTCGGATGTCGCCGTGACGGTCGTGGGGCTCACCTCATCGGACGGCGGGAGCGCCAGTGCGCTCGGCCACGAGGGAGACGATGACGACGATGATCAGGTCGAGTTGTGGCTGGAGATCCCGCGCGCTGGCGCGCTAGAGCTGTAAGCGACGGTCATTTCTGCGCGCTGGAGCTTTAAGCGACGGTCATTTCTGACCGTCGCTGCGACGCCAGCGCCGAGCGCCGTCCCGGCGTTCGGATCTTGCCCACCACGTCCGGGTGACAAAAGCGAAGGGCCGGAGAGTGTTCTCCGGCCCTTCCTTTAAGATTCGAGTCAGGGCGATAACCCGAATATCGCCCTGACTCGCCCCCAAGTCATTAGCCCGCTTACCCTAGTCGGCCAATGATTGGTGTGTTGCTCTTAGAGAGGAACACCTAGCACTATCAATTGTGCGGGGCGTTCCCGCCAGGGCATAGTCGTCATTTTGGGGGACAGGTGGGGGACAATTCGGGAGTCGCATCCCCTGTTTCGCCCGGTATATCAACCGTGAGTGTATCAAAAACCTCCGCGCGCGGGGTACAGACTGGGCTTTTCGAGTGCCAATGTGCGTTTTCGCTGCGATTCCGTGCGAAATCGGGGGGAAACGCCACGGAACCACATCTGGCCGCGATCGGCGGCGCGGGTCGGTGAACCCGCGCCCCCAAAACGGGGGCTGTTCAGGAGATGCTGCGCCAGCGAGTCAGTCCTCGAATCAACGGGGTACGAATCGGACGCTGGCTGAGCCGCCAGGCACTGGCCGCGCGCGCCTGCGCTCTGGCTTTTGTGCCCTCGATTTCCGCGGTCATCGCCTCGATCACGGACACGATGGCGGCGAGTTCGTCCGGCGTCGGGTTTCCCCTGACGACCCTGATCTCCTCGGCGCCGGTCACAGCGGGATGTTTCCGTGTTTTTTCGGCGGCAGGGATGCCCGCTTCGTGGACAGGGCCCTCAACGCTTTGATGACGGCGACGCGAGTCGCGGCCGGTTCGATCACGCCGTCAAGCTCGCCGCGCTCGGCGGCGAGGAACGGGCTCGCGACGTTGTAGGTGTACTCGTTCGCGAGGCGTGTACGCACGGCCGCGACATCCTCGCCAGCCTCCTCCGCGGCCTTGATTTCGCCGCGGAACAGGATGTTCACGGCACCCTGGCCGCCCATGACCGCGATTTCCGCGGTGGGCCAGGCGTAGTTGAGGTCCGCGCCGAGCTGCTTCGAGCCCATCACGATGTAGGCGCCGCCGTACGCTTTGCGCGTGATGACGGTCACGAGCGGCACGGTCGCCTCCGCGTACGCGTACAGGAGCTTTGCCCCACGGCGGATCACGCCGGTCCACTCCTGGTCGGTGCCCGGCAGGTAGCCCGGCACGTCGACGAGGGTGAGGATCGGGATGGAGAACGCGTCACAGAAGCGCACGAAACGGCTCGCCTTCTCGCCTGCCTCGATGTTGAGCGTTCCGGCCATCGCGTTCGGCTGGTTCGCGATCACGCCGACGGAGCGGCCTTCGACCCGGCCGAATCCGACCACGATGTTGGGGGCGAACAGCGGCTGGGTCTCCAGGAACTCGCCGTTGTCGACGACGTGTTCGATCACGGTTTTCACGTCGTACGGCTGGTTCGGCGAATCCGGGATGAGCGTGTTGAGCTTGCGGTCCTCGTCGGTGATCTCGAGTTCGACCTCGCTTTCGTACACGGGAAGGTCGGCGAGGTTGTTGTCGGGCAGGTAGGACAGAAGCGTGCGCGCGTAGTCGAGCGCGTCATCCTCGTCCGCCGCGAGGTAGTGGGCGACGCCGGACTTCTGGTTGTGGGTGAGGGCGCCGCCGAGTTCCTCCATGCCGACGTCTTCGCCCGTGACGGTCTTGATCACGTCGGGGCCGGTGACGAACATTTGGCTCGTCTTGTCGACCATGATCACGAAGTCGGTGAGGGCGGGGGAATACACGGCGCCGCCCGCTGCCGGACCCATGATGATCGAGATCTGCGGGATGACGCCGGACGCCTGGGTGTTGAGGCGGAAAATCTCGCCGTACTTGCCGAGCGCGACGACGCCTTCCTGGATGCGAGCGCCGCCCGAGTCGAGCATCCCGATGATCGGCACTCCCGTCTTCATCGCGAGTTCCATGACCTTGATGATCTTCTCGCCGGCGACCTCGCCGAGGCTCCCGCCGAAGATCGTGAAGTCCTGCGCGTAGACGGCGACCTGCCGGCCGTGGATCGTGCCGGTGCCGGTGACGACGGAGTCGCCGTACGGGCGCGACTTGTCCATGCCGAACGCGTGGGTGCGGTGGCGGACGAACTCGTCGAGTTCCACGAAGGAGCCGTGGTCGAGGAGCTGCTCGATTCGTTCGCGGGCGGTTTTCTTGCCACGCTGGTGCTGTTTCTCGATCGCGGCCTCGCCGCTGGCCGTCACGGCTTCGTGATAGCGGCGCTTGAGGTCAGCGAGCTTGCCCGCTGTCGTATAGATGTCGGGCTCTGTGGTGTCGTCGGCGGTCACGCCTGTCACTTTACCGTCAGGAGGCCGCGGCGATGGTGGCGACGCCGAGGAATACGGCAATCACCCCGACGAGCTGCATGCGTTTTAAATGCTCACCGAGGATCCGCCAGCCGAGCAGAACCGTGATCACCGGGTAGAGGGAAGCGAGCACGGCGACGATGGTCAGGGGCGCTACCGTGCTGGCCAGTGCGAAGCACAGGTTCGCCGAGATGCCCAGAATTCCGATCGCGGCGATGCCGATGAGGCTGCGGCGGTCGGCGTGGGGGACCTGCTTCAGGATGAGTGCACCAACCGCGTAGATCACGAGCACGGTGAGCGCATTCGACACGAGGGTGGTCGTGAGGTTCGCTGCGCTGCCGAGTGCGACGGAAAGGTTTGCAACGCCGAAGCCCAGCGCCGCGAGGATCGCGAGGATGATCGGCTTCGGACCGTGGCCGGCGGTGCGGGTTCGCACCTCCGGCCCGCTCGCGAGCACCGTGCCGACAATGGCGATCATCAGTCCGGCCCCCAGAAGCCAGGAGAGCGTATCCCCCGTCGCGAGCCCCACGCCGACCGGCACGAGCACGCTGAGCGACGTGATCGGCGCGACGATGCCCATGGTGCCGATGGCGAGTGCCTTGAACAGGCTTGCGACCGCGATTGCGGTGGCGACGCCGCCGATGACGCCCCAGAACAATGCCGGGCCGGCATTGTCCAGCGGGGATTCCCACAGCATCCGCGGCAGGATTGCGACGGTGGCGACGAGCTGCGACAGGAGCAGCACCGTGACGAGCGCGACTTTGCGCGACAGGAGTCCGCCGAGGAAGTCGGAGACTCCGAGGAATGCGCTGGCCAGCAGCGCGAGGATTGCCCCGCCGATCATTGACGGTGAGCCGGAAGCGCATCCACGAACGAGTCGACGGTGAGCGGTCGATTCGTCCAGCCGAGAGCGTCGGCGAGGCGGGCAAGCTGGGGGGCCTCGACTCGGGCGGTATCGAGAACCGCGTCCTGGGCGAACACGTCGGCCGGGGTGCCGTCGGCGAGGATTTCGCCCTGCGCCATGGCGACGACGCGTTCGAAGTTTTCAGCGCAGAAGTCCATGTCGTGCGTGATCGCGATGACGGTGCGGCCTTGAAACTCGAGGCTCTGCACAATGCTGGCGATCATGCGGACGCCGTGCTCATCCTGCCCGGTCGTCGGTTCGTCCAGCACGACGACCGGGGTGTCCATGGCGAGCACCGCGGCGAGAGCCACGCGCTTGCGCTCGGAGAGGGAGAGGTGGTGCGGATGCGTCTGGGCTTCGGCGGTCAACCCGGTTCGTTCGAGAGCGGCGGCGACGAGGGCTTCGGCACGATCCGGTTCGAATCCGAGGTTCTTCGGCCCGAACGCCACGTCGTCGATTACTTTTCGGGCGAAAAGCTGCTCATCCGGATTCTGGAAAACGTAACCGACCCGGGCGGACAGTTCGGCGATGGTGTGCCCGGTGGTCGTCCAGTCGCCGACATGCACCGTGCCGCTCGTCGGCTGGAAGATTCCGTTCAGGTGCCGCACGAGCGTGGTCTTCCCTGCGCCGTTCTGGCCGACAATGGCGAACCGCTGGCCGCTCGGGATGTCCAGGCTCACCCGTTTGACGGCCTCAACGCCGCTCGGATAGGTGAAGCTCACCTCGTCAAAGCTCACGTCCATGTCAGGCACCTCTCTTCGCGTCGAACTCTTCGAACAGTGGCACCGCATCCTGAAGCGAGACGGGCAGTTCAACGTTCTTCGCGAGCAGGCCCCTGTCGCGAGCAGCACGGGCGGCAGTGGTGAACCGGGTTGAACCGATACCCCATTCCTCGAGGCGCGGGTCCGCGAGCATGGAGCGTGCCGGCCCCGAAGCGATGAGCTGGTGGTCGGCGAGGACGTGGATCACATCGGCGTGTTCTCGCAGGTGCTCGAGTTTGTGCTCGAAAATCACGAGCGTGATCCCGGTGTCGCGCAGACTCGACATGACATCGAACACCATCCGGGTTCCACCGGGATCCAGTTGCGAGGTCGGCTCGTCCATGACGAGGACCGGAGTTCTCATGATGATCATGGAGGCGATGGCGACGAGTTGCTGCTGGCCGCCGGACAGGGCGTAGGGGGAGCGTTCGAGGAGCGAGGTGATCCCGAGCAACTCGGCGACCTCGGCAACCCGTTCGGCCATTTCCTCGCGCGCAACCCCCAAGTTCTCCAGTCCGAATGCCAGCTCTTCGCGCACCGTGAACTTGGCCCCGGAGATCTGGTTGAACGGGCTCTGGATGACGAGCCCCACGTGCGAGACGGCTTCCGCGAGCGTGACGTCGGCGACCGTCGCACCGTCGACGACGACGGTGCCCTCCAACTGGCCGCCGTCGACGTGGGGAACAAAGCCGGAGATGATCTTCGCGAGCGTGGTTTTCCCTGAGCCGGAAGCTCCGACGATGCCGGCGACGGTTCCGGCCGGCACGTTCAGGTTGATGTGGGACAGCACGAAGCGATCGGTGTCCGGGTAGGCATACGAAACGTCGGTGAGGTCGATCACAGCAGTCCTAACGCAATCGGGGTGGCAACGGCCGCGAGGGCCAGAACAACGAACAGCCACCGCGCGATGCGCTGGACCAGGGTGTCGGGAACCGGGATGAGCGATGTGCGTTTCGCCGTGGAACCGAACGCGCGCGCCTCCATGGCGGTCGAGCGCTCCTCCACGTCGGTGAACATTCCGAGCACGAGAGGACTGAGCAGGGGAAGCATGACTTTCACCCTGCGCACCGGACTGCCCTTGAGGCTGAGCCCGCGCGCCTGCTGCGCGAGGAGGATGCTGTCGGCGCGCTCCCGGAATGCGGGGATGAGTTGCAGGGTCGACGAGATGATGTAGGCGAACTTCGGTGACATTCCGCGTTCGGTGAGCGCGCTCATGAGGTCGCCGGGATGGGTGGTGAGCACGAGCAGGATGGACGCGAGCACGAGCACGATGATCCGCGAACCGATGCCGAGGGCGAACATCAACCCCTCGGTGGTGATGTCAATGATTCCCCACTCCCAAATGACCGTTTTTCCGCCGGGGAAGGTGAGTCCCTGGACGATGAACAGCACAAGAATGATGGGGATCAGGATTTTGAGGCTCAGGCTCAGGAGCCTGCCGCCGGATCCGGAGATCACGGCGGCAGGCGCGACGACGAGCACGACAATGAGGCCGGCCACCCACCACAGGGGTATCGCGAACACGGTGACGATGATCGCGAGCAGCGCGATGAGTTTCGTCACCGGGTTCAGTCGGTGTATCGCCGACTTCCGGACGTCAAAGAGCGTCGTCGCCATGTGTTTCTACGCCTCAGTCGTCGAGGTCTGGTGCTGGACGACCTGAGTCTTGCGCCCGAACACGTTGTGTTCGCGCACGAACGGGAAACGCTGGCGGAACCTGCTCGGAAGCGCGGCAAGGATGAGCACGACGACCGTAAACGTGATCGCCTTATCCAGTGGGTCGGACAACAGACCCTGCAGCGTTGTCGAGGCCAGGAGCGAATTTCCCATCGCCTGGAAGGCCCCGACTATCGCGCCCGTGCCGCCGCCGGTCGCGCCGCCGAATACGAACGCCGAGATCGGCGCCGAAACCATCGCGGCGACGAAACCGGTGACCGCGCCGGCAACCGGTGCGAGGTAGAACAGGCGGAACATGCCCAGCCGCGCCGCGTATCCGGCCATGACTCCGATGATGACCTGCACGACCGCATAGGGTAGGGCGATTGGGCTCAGGGTGAGCCCCCAGATCACGTTCGTGAGAATACCGGTCACAACACCTGCTGCAGGGCCAGCGAGCGCGGAGACGAGCACCGTGCCGATGGAGTCCAGGTACAGCGGGAGGCCGATCACGGAGACGAGCTGCCCAACGACGATATTGAGCGCGATCGCCACCGGGACCATGGCGACGGTCGCCGTGGGGAGGCGGTGTATGGCACCCATTGCGAGAAGGATGGCGCCGATCACGTATCCGGCGATTGCGATGAGGCCGGACTGGCTGAACGAGCTCTGCGCAATCTCCGTCGGCTGCCCGACAACCAGATACAGGTAGGTGGCGACGATGATGACGGTGCCGGCTGCAACCAGAATTCGGTTTCTGGTCTTGTTTGTCGCGGCCGGAGTTGTTGTGGTGCTACTCATTGACTTTCTCCTTCGTTGGATTTGGAATTTCTGAGCATCGTGCGGGTGGTGCCGGTCATCCGACTCGACGGGCGAAGTCGCTGACCCTTTCGACGAGGTGGTCGAAGAATGCGGGGGGATCGACCGCGACGACGATGTCGGCATTGGGTTCCCTGCCCCACATGCCGCGCCAGTCCGCGACGGTTTGACCCCGGGTGAGAGATCCGGCGAGTTCCACGTCGACGGTCGCCGCCCGGGTGACGCCTAGTTCGGGATGCAGGGCGATCGCGGCCGCGAACGGGTCGTGCATGTGCGCGAGGAATCCCTGATCGTGGGCGATGTGAAACTCCATGTAGAAACGCACGGCATCGGTGAGGTAGCGCACGACCTGGTTGGACGCCTGCGACAGCGTTCCGTCGACATCCGCTTCGGCCATGATCTCGTCGGGCGTGCTGCCGGCGCGGCGGCCGATCTCGGCGATGTGCTCCGGCTTCATCTCGATCTGCTCCGTGACGTCGAGGGCGCACACCACCGGCCGTCGGTCTGCGGGAAGTCCGGAGAATGCATCAAACACCATCTTGGCCGACTCCGGGTCTACCGCGATGTTCCACTCCGTCGTGGGGAGGGTGTTTCCCGCATGGTTGAATGCGCCGCCCATGACGACGAGGCGTTTGAGCAGGCGGGGCAGTTCAGGTTCGATGCGCATCGCGAGGGCGAGGTTCGTGAGCGGGCCGGTGACGAGCCCGATGATTTCGCCGGGTCGGCTGCGGGCGAGCTCGATCCACACTTCGGTGGCGTGCCGCGCAGACAGCGGCCGGCTCGGCACCGGGAGTTCCGCGTACCCGATACCCTGCGGCCCGTGGGTTTCCTCCGTGGTCATGAGGGGCGCGAGCACTGGAACTTCGGAACCGAGCGCGACCTCGATGTCGGGGGCTCCGCACAGTTCGAGCCAGGCAAGGTTGTTGGTCGCCACTTGCCTGGCCGGCACATTACCGGACGTGCAGGTGATGGCGAGGATTTCGGCTTCGGGGCTGGCCAGCAGGTAGAGGAGGGCGAGCGAGTCATCGATGCCGGTGTCGACATCCATGATGATCGGTTGGGTCATGAAGGATTCCTTGTCAGTGGCGGCGGGTCGAACAACGTCACTGACCGTGAACGGGCTGCTCAGCTCCACCGGGGGTCGACCGCGAAAAGGCGTCGGTCTGGCGGGGTTAAGGGTCTCGGCCACAGAGTCGCGCGGTGCAGTCTGCCGTGGGCAGGGCACCGCTCGCGCGGCGTCGACCTATCCAGACAATCCGTCTCCATCTCGTCATGACAACGAACGCGGTGAGGCACCCGCTGGCTCACAGGGTAGCGGGAAATGCGGCCGCTCGTCTATGGGTCGCACCGACTCGAACGAATCCGACGCGAGGACGGGGACGAGACCGGCTCGCGGGCAGGGCGCAACCGCTGTGCAATCAGAATTGGGCTTTATTCTGCCGTGCCGGCAAGGCCATGAAAGGTCCGGAGTCCGGTCGCCGTTTCGCCGTCGAAAATCATTGATCCGTGGTGCAGCACGGCGACGCGATCGCACAGCTGCGAAACGAGCTGCGATGCATGACTGACGAAAATGATCGTTCGGCCCTCGCGCTGGAATTCGCGAATCTTGTCGATGCATTTGAGCTGAAAGGCTTCGTCCCCGACAGCGAGAACTTCATCCACCAGCAACAGGTCGGGGTCGACGTGAACGGCGACAGCGAACCCGAGGCGCACCGCCATCCCCGAGCTGTAGAACTTCACGGCGGTGTCGATGAAATCCCCAATGCCGGAGAAGTCGACGATTCGGTCGAACGCAGCGCGGGTCTCGCGTCGGCTCAAGCCGAGCAACGCTGCGTTGAGGAACACGTTCTCTCGGCCGGTCAGGTCAGGGTGGAAGCCCGCCCCGAGCTCCAGAAGTGCGGCCAGCCGGCCGCGACGGGATACCGACCCCGATGTCGGGCGCAGGATGCCGCCGATGAGCTTGAGCAGCGTGCTTTTGCCGGATCCGTTGTGTCCGACCAGACCGATGGTGGTCCCAGCGGAGATGGTCAGATCGATGTCGCGCAGCGCCCAAAAGTCCTCACGATGCGCCCGGGATGTCGAAACGTTCAACAGACGTTCCTTCACAGACTTGTCGCGGAGAACCGTGAACCGCTTGGAGACTCCGTCGAGGCGGACAACGTCGGGCGAACCCATCACAGTTCCTGTGCAAAGTTCCCCTGCAATTTCTGAAATGCCCGAAGGCTTATCCAGAGCAGGATCAAGCTGACTGCGAATGCGATAAGAATGCCCAGACCCAGTTGAGGAGGGAACATGCCGGCAAGGTCGGCGCCAGCCGTCCACAGTGCCCGCTGCATTCCCAGCACGCCAAGGGTGATGGGGTTGAGCAGATACACCTGGAGCCACCCACCAAGCGGCAGCGAGGAGACGAAGGAAAACGCGTACACAATCGGTGACGCCCAGAAGGCGACGATGAGCACGACCTCAACAAGATGCTGGATGTCGCGGAAATACACGTTCAGTGCGGCGAGGAGAATTGCAATCGCGGAACAAAACGTGACAACCAGCAACAGCGAAGGGAACACCCACAGGATCTCCCAGGTGACGGGGAACTCGCCGATTGCGAGCATGGCGGCGAGCAGCACAATGAACTGGATCCCCAAATTCACAACAGCGCCGCCGATCGCTGCCAGCGGGAAGATCTCGCGAGGCACGGCGACTTTCCTGACAAGTCCCGCATTGTCAAGGATCGAGCGGGTGCCGCTCGTGATGATCTCGGTCGCAAACGTCCACACGGTGAGGCCGATGAAGACGAAAATCGCATAGCTCGGAATCAACCTCGCTGCCCCGAGTACGTGTCCAATTGCAAAATAGAAGACAAGCAATTGAACGAGCGGCTTAATCAGGCTCCAGACGATGCCCAGTGAACTTCCCTTGTACCGCGCTCGGAGCTCGCGCCGCACCAGGAGGCCGACCAGTTCCCGGCGCATCCAGATTTTTCGGACCTCGGGGAGGTTGCTGGAAAGGAACGGAATCGTCGCGCCTACGGATTCCATCGGGAGTGATTCGAGCCGGGCGAAACGTTCCCGCGACGAACGATCGTCTGAATCCTTCATATGCCGATCACAGACCCATCGCCCGGCGGCCCAGGGTTCCCAGCTTCGTGTGCCGCGCCGTATCACCGGACCCGACCCACAATTGGATGAACAAGGGTTGCCGCAAAAGGAAAAGTCCGATCGACAACATGATCCGAGGGCGCGGACGCAAATATCGAAGCAAACTTCGTGCCTCGCGCACGTACAGTCGCATTTTCGCCCTGTTCTTGTACCGGCCGGCGCGGACGTACATCTGAAGCCAGGTGCGGATGAACCGTGGTGCGATGAGGTCGCTTCGGTAGAACACCCCGCGCCACTTGTCGTTGGGGAATGCCTCGATGAGCTTGCGGGAGTAAATCCTCAGCGACTCCTCCATCCGGTCTGAACCGCCCGAGGAGGTGGAGTGAATCCGCCACTGGGAGGTGGGTCTCTCGAGGAAGGCGTTATCGTAATTGGCGAGGAAAATCCGCAGAAAAAGATCGTCGTCCTCATAGCCGGACAGGCGCTCGTCAAAACCTCCAACATCCAGAATCGCCGCCCTGCTGATGAGCGTCGCGGACGGCTGGATGATGAATCCCTGGCGCAGCACTCTCTGCAAATCCCGCTTCGGGTTGTCAACGTCCATGTGCTCGATGAAATTTCGAGCAACCATTCGGCCCTCGAGATCGATGTCGTCGAAATCGCTGTATACCCAGCCGAGCCGGAGACCGCGGTGGCCCTGAATCAGGTTGATCAGGTCTTCGATGTGGTTCGGGTACCAGATGTCGTCCTGGTCGATGAGTGCGATCCACTCGCTGGTGCAGAGTGAAATCGCGTGGTTTCGCGCTGCCGACTGGCCCGCATTGGGTTGACGGACGAGACGGATCTGCGGGTGTTCACTCGCAAATTCCTGAACAATCCCGACGCCATCATCAGTGGAGCCGTCGTCGATGACGATGAGCTCGTCGGGAGGGACGGTTTGCTCGAGAATGCTGCGGATGCTCTGCTCTATCCATGGCCGCCCGTTATATAGCGGGAGTATGGCGGCGACGGTGACTTTCACGGCGGAGGGTCTTGCCGGGTCGGGTTCGCCAGCCATGGAGGTCATCCTTTGAGGGGTACCGGGCGGTCCGCCGGGTGAGGTCAGAAGTGTAGCGCACCGGCAATTTGGTCAACAAGTGACTCAACGGGGAAACACCGTAACCTTGGGCCATGGAGTTTCCGCTCTCCGCAGAGCTGGCCGCGCGCGTCGTCGCGCTCGACGAAACAGACTCGACGAATGACGACCTGGTGGCGCTCGCAGCCGCCGGGCCGGTGGCGGAATTCACTGCCGTCGTGACGACGCGTCAGACGGCGGGACGGGGCCGGCTGGGACGGGCGTGGGTTGCGCCGCCGGGCACGTCGCTCGCGGCGTCCGTGCTGCTGCGCCCTCAGGATGCGGACGTGCCGCTGGAGCGGTACGGCTGGATTCCCCTCATCGCGGGGCTCGCAATGACGCGCGCGGTGCGCCAGCTGGTGCCAGACCGGCGGGTCGAGCTGAAGTGGCCCAACGATGTGCAGATCGATGGGCGGAAGGTGTGCGGGGTTCTTTCCGAACTGCTTCCGGATGGTCGGGGCGTGGTGGTCGGGGCAGGGCTCAACCTCACGATTCCCGCCCAGGAGCTCCCGGTGCCCACCGCGACCTCCCTGTCGTTGAACGGTGCAACCGGATCGGCCGAGGTGCTCGCGGATCGCGCGCTCGCGGGCTACCTCGGCGAACTGCGGCGTCTGTGGGTCGCGTTCACAGCGGCGGGCTCCCGGGAGGCGACCGGCGGCATCCGCACCGAAGTGTCCGAGGCGTGCAGCACGCTCGGCCAGGTGGTGCGCGTCGACCTTCCGGACGGAACACGGCACCGCGGCACCGCCATCGACCTCGACGAGGCCGGCCGGTTGCGTATCAGTATCGGACCGAACGGCTCCCTGCAGACTGTCGCCGCCGGCGACATCACGCATCTGCGGTATGAATGATGCATGGCTCACCCGGTTCCCACTGGCGCGGCGCAGGAAGCTGAGCACCTCGTCGCCAGCCTGCACTCGCACGGACGAGCCCTGTTCTGGCCCACCATCGTTCTCGTCGGCTCCATCGGGGCCATGACGTACCTGTACGGCAATTTCCCGCTCGCGTGGCAGAACGTGGCGGTACTGGTCGCGGGCGGGTTGTTCATTCTGCTGTTGTGGCTGTTCCCCCTGCTCAGTTGGCTCGGTCGGCGCTACACGATCACGACGCGCAGAATCGTCCTGCGCCGCGGATTCATCGTCCGCGTGCGTCAGGAACTCCTGCACAGTCGCGGGTACGACATCACGGTGCGCAAGAACGCGCTCCAAAGCATGTTCGGCAGCGGCGACGTTCGCATCAACACGGGCCTTGATCACCCGGTCGTTTTGAAGGATGTCCCAAACGCGGATCTCATCCAGAGCGCACTGCATGACCTCATGGAGCGAAGCATCAACCCCATCGCTGCGCGCCGTCAGGCGGCGGAATCAAGCGCGCCGGACGAAGCGATCGTCTGGGAGGACGACTGAGTTGCGTTTCGCCGCGAGTCAGTCGGCGGTGGGGACCGTGAGAATCGGCCCGGTCGACGTGCGGGGCGGGACCTTAACGTCGTCGGCTCTCGCCTCCGTCGGGACGGCGCGCGGACGGAACACCCACGACCGGTAAAGCCAGAAACGGAACACCGTGCCGAGTGCGAGCCCGATGATGTTCGAGGACACGTTGTCGGCAAGAATCGACGTGAAACCGAGGACGTAGTGGGAAATCCACAGGCAGGCCAGGCCGATTCCCATTCCGCCGACGCTCACGATCGCGAATTCGATTCCTTCCCGAATCGCCTGGGGTCGGCGATGCGACCCGAACGTCCAGTACCGGTTGCCGATCCAGTTCACGATGATCGCGATCGACGTCGAGACCACCTTCGCCCACACCGGGCCGGCATGCATGTTCTCCGGGGAGAACAGCGTCACGCGCAGCAGGTTGAACACCGCGACATCCACGACGAAGCCCACGGCGCCGACCGCGCCGAATCGCGCGAGTTGGGCGAAGAGGGCTTTCACGGTTTCTCCAGTTGCGGGGTTCGAAATGCGGTAGCCGTCAACCAGGCGGCGCCCGGGTGCGCGAAGATGGACACGGGCGGTTCGCAGTCTAATCGTGCAAAGTCCGCAGGTAGCTGTGAACTCGGCAACGCGAACACAGTGCGGTGAACACGACGACGGGAGTGGAGTCATGAGGGTAGGCGTCATCGGCGGCGGACAGCTTGCCCGCATGATGATCCCCGCCGCGATCAACCTCGGCATTGACCTGCGCGTTCTGGCGGAAAGCGAGGGGATGGCCGCTGACCTCGCGGCGACCGGCGTCGGCGATTACCGCGCGCTCGACGACGTTCTTCCGTTCGCCTCCGCGGTCGACGTGGTGACCTTCGACCATGAGCACGTTCCGCAGTCGGTCCTTGGGGCACTCGTGGATGCCGGGGTTGCCGTGCGCCCCGGGCCGGATGCGCTGCAGTACGCGCAGGACAAGATTCTGATGCGCCGGAAGCTCAGCGAACTGGGGATGCCGGTTCCGCGCTGGGCTGCCGTCTCCGACGCGTCGGAGTTGGCGGACTTCCTGGCCCAGAACGGCGGAGTGGCGGTCGTCAAGACGGCGCGGGGCGGCTACGACGGAAAGGGCGTTCGCGTGGTGCGTGCCGCGCACGAAGCGGACGACTGGTTCATGGCGCTCGCCGAGGACGCCAATGGCGGTTCGTTGCTCGCGGAGGAACTCGTGGACTTCCGTCGCGAGCTCGCCCAGTCCGTCGCCCGTCGCCCGTCTGGCGACGTCACAGCGTGGCCGGTCGTGGAGAGCATCCAGCGCGATGGGGTGTGCGCCGAGGTGATCGCCCCGGCGCCGTCCTCCGCGGGAAAACTCGCGCAGGTCGCCGCGGATGTCGCCACGGGAATCGCGGAGGGCCTCGGGGTCACCGGGGTGCTCGCGGTCGAATTGTTCGAGACGGTGGACGACCGTATCCTCGTGAACGAGCTCGCCATGCGGCCGCACAACTCGGGGCACTGGAGCATCGAAGGTTCGACCACGAGCCAGTTCGAGCAGCACTTGCGTGCCATCCTCGACCTGCCGCTCGGGGCCACCGGGTGCGTGTACCCGTGGACGGTCATGGTGAACATCCTCGGCGGCCCGACCCGTGGCACGCTGGCCGACCGCTACCGTCGCGTATTCGAGGACCATCCGACGGCGAAGGTGCACAACTACGGGAAGGCGCCGCGGCCCGGCCGCAAGATCGGACACGTCACGGTATCCGGCGAAGACCTGGACGAGGTCGCCTACGACGCGCGCGCCGCAGCCGTGCAGCTGACCGACTGACGAATACCATGGGTCACATGCCAAAACCGGTCGTCGCGGTCGTCATGGGCTCGGACTCCGACTGGAGCATCATGAGCGAAGCGGCCGCAGTGCTCACGGAGTTCGGCGTGCCGCACGAAGTGGAGGTGCTCTCTGCGCACCGCACCCCGGACAAGATGATCGCGTGGGGCAAAGCCGCAGCCGGCCGTGGATTGCGCAGCATCATCGCGGGCGCGGGGGGTGCCGCCCACCTCCCAGGCATGCTCGCCTCGGTCACCACCCTCCCGGTGATCGGCGTTCCGGTGCCGCTGGCCCGGCTCGACGGCCTGGACTCCCTGCTCTCCATCGTTCAGATGCCTGCGGGCGTCCCCGTGGCGACCGTTTCCATTGGCGGGGCACGAAATGCCGGGCTTCTGGCGATCCGGATGCTCGCCGCATCCGACCCGAAGCTGTCGGCCAGCCTCGAAGACTTTGCGAAGAGCCTTGAGGATTCGGTCGCTGCGAAAAACGTCGCACTCAAGTCGACACTGTGAGCGCCGCCAGTTCCATCCGAGTGCCCGACGCCTCCTCGCCCGAGGCGATGCGCAGGCGCGCCTGGTGGCTCGTGGCACTCAACCTGCTGATTCCGGGTTCCGCGCAGCTTCTGGCCGGAAACCGTCGATTGGGTAAGTTCGGGGTTGTCACCACGTTCGTGCTGTGGGGGCTGGCGCTGGTGCTGCTGTTGCTGTACCTGGTCTGGCCGGTGGCCGTGTATTCGATCGCCGCCAACCCGTTGGTGCTCGGCGTGGCGCAAGTCGCGCTCGTGGTCTATGCGGTGCTGTGGGTGGTGTTCACCCTGGACACGCTGAGGCTCGTGCGGCTGATCCGGGTCCGGCCGATTGCACGAGGGTTCGTGGCGGGGATCGCGATCGCCGGTCTCGTACTCACGGCAGGGCTGTCCAGCTACGGTGCGATGATGGCCGGGTCGGCGCGTTCCGCCATCACCACAATTTTCGACAGCAGCGAATACACTCCGCCGGTGAACGGCCGCTACAACATCCTGCTGCTGGGCGGGGATGCGGGGCCCGACCGCGAGGGGTTGCGGCCGGACAGCCTGTCCCTGGCCAGTGTCGATGCCCAGACCGGAGCCACCGTGCTCGTAGGTATCCCGCGCAACCTGGAGCAAGTGCGTTTCTCGGCCGGGTCGCCGTTGTACGGCCCATTTCCGAACGGCTACGACTGCGGGGATAACTGCCTCATCGACTACCTGTACACCTACGGTCAGGAGCATCCGGACCTGTACCCGGACGCCGCGAAGCACGGGTCGAGCCCCGGCATTGAGGCGATGCGGGACTCCGTCGAGGGTGTTCTCGGGATCACGATCCAATACTTTGTGCTCATCGACATGCAGGGTTTCTCGGATCTCGTCAACGCGCTCGGCGGTATCACGCTCAACGTCCCGGAGCGGACACCGCTTGCGGCGGCGATTCCGGGCGCGGAACCGTTTGCCTGGGTCGAAGCCGGAAAGCAGCACCTGGACGGGAACACGGCGCTCTGGTACGCGCGGTCACGCTACGAGAGCACCGATTTCGCCCGGATGTCCCGCCAGCGCGACGTGCAGGAAGCGATCCTGCGCGAATTCACTCCCGCCAATGTGCTGCTCAAGTTCCAGCAGGTTGCCGAGGCGGGAAAGGAAGTGGTGAAGACGAACATTCCGTCCGTCATGCTTGGGCTCTTCGTCGATCTGGGCTCGAAGGCCAAAAAACTTCCCGTGACCCGGCTCGAACTCGTGCCACCGGAGTTCCCGCCCGGCAACCCTGATTACGACAAGATTGCCGCCGCGTTCGCGAAGACGATTGCCGCGGAAACGCCGTCGCCCACCCCCGCTCCCTGAGTGCCGTTCCCTGAGGTGCGAGTGAAGTGAATCGTTCCCGTTCCCTGAGGTGCGAGTGCAGCGAGCCGTACCCGTTCCCTGAGGTGCGAGCGGAGCGAGCCTCGAAGGGAACCGACCAGTGACTGCGTTGCTCCCTTCGAGACGGCCGCTGGCCGGCGAGACGCCGGCCAGCGCTGGCGGCGCGTGAAGGCCAGAAATGGCCTTCACCCCTATGCGCCGCGCGCTCCTCAGGGAGCGGGACAGAATCCGTTCCCTGAGGTGCGAGTGCAGTGAATCGTTCCCGTTCCCTGAGGTGCGAGCGGAGCGAATCGTTCCCGTTCCCTGAGGTGCGAGCGCAGCGAGCCTCGAAGGGAACCGACCAGTGACTGCGTTGCTCCCTTCGAGACGCCGCCGTTGGCGCGCTCCTCAGGGAGCGGCATTACTACAGGTCGGCGTGGAGTTGCCACACCTTGAGCGCCGAGTCCTGCCAACTGAACGCTCCGGCCCGGTCCAAACCCTGAAAGTGCAACTGATCGGCGAGCTCCGGCCGGGTGACGACCTCGGCGATGGCCGCGGCGAGGCGCGCCGGATATCCGTCGGCATCCGCCAGCGGCACAGCGATTCCCGCCCCCGCCGACACTTCGAGCGCGGCCGGGTCGTCCGAGTGAATGACCGGCGCACCGAACTGGAACGCTTCGATGAGCGGAAGGCCGAAACCTTCGACCATGCTGGGGAAGACAAACACGGTCGCCCGGTGGAACGCAACGGCGAGGTCGGCATCGGCGAGGAACCCGAGAGTTCGCACCCGGTCCGGTGCGAGTCCGGCTTCGGCCGCGAGAGCCGCGACGTCAATGTCCGAGGAACCCCGCGGGCCGACGAGGAGAAGCGGAAGATCCACGGCATCCGGATGCGCAAGGGACGCAATGAGTGCTGCGATCCCCTTCCGCGGCTCCAAAGCGCCAACGCTCAGGAGGTACCGCGGCGGCAGGTCGAGTCGGCGCGCACGGTCGTCGGCGTCGATGGGGAGCTGCAGTTTGGAACTCACCGCGCCGCCGATTACCCGGATCCGGTCGCCGAAATCCAGAATGTCGCCGAGTTGGGATGCCACTGAATGGGTTGGCACGACGACGGCGTCCGCGTACCGCCGCGCGCGCTTCGCCATGGCTTTCTGCCAGGCCACCTGCCGCGGGTCGAGCAGTTCGGGGTGCGTCCATGCGGCCACGTCGTGAATTGTGACGACGACCTGGTCGGCTTCATTGTTGAGCCGATCATGCTTGCCGAGCGGGGCGAGCAGGCTCGTGGCGTGGACCATTCCTTTGCCGCGGACGCTGCCAACACCGAGCCGCCAGGCCGCTGACTGCTCCCTGTGGTGCAGCCGACCCTTGCTGAGGTGCCCGAGGCCGGGAAGCAGCATCTCGATCCGCGCATAGTCTCCGTCGCTCGAGGCGGAGACGATCCCCGTGACATCGCAATCGGGGGGCGCGACCCGGATGAGTTCGCGGGTCAGTTCCTCCGTGTACCTGCCAATTCCGGCGGAGGCGTGGGACAGCATCGGGTCGACGATGACGTTCAGCGTGGTCATGGTGGATCGAGCACCCCCTGCGTGGCGGCATCGGATAGCGCGTCTACCCAGTTTCTCATCGGGGCGAGCCCCACCGCACCCCACGCGTCGTGCCCGAGAACCGAGTAGGCGGGTCTCGGGGCTGGCCGCGGGAACTGCGCGCTCGGAATAGGAAGGATGCGCTCGGGGTCAAGTCCGGCGTGCCGGAATATTTCGCGCGCGAACTCGAACCAGGTCGTGTGCCCGGCGTTGGTGGCGTGGTAAATGCCGGGCGGGATATTTGCATCCAGCATGGCCGCGATCTGCCCGGCGACATCGCGGGTCCAGGTTGGCTGGCCCTGCTGGTCGTCGACGACGTTCACGGTGTTGTTCGTGGCAGCCAGGCGCACCATGGTTTTCGCGAAGTTCGGACCGTGCGCCCCGTACAGCCAGGCCGTGCGCAGAATGCACGTTCCGTCGGGGTTCAGTTCGAGCGCAAGACGTTCCCCTTCCGCTTTCGTGCGGCCGTATGCCGACACCGGATGTCGCTGGGCGTTCTCCGGATACGGTGTCGTCGCCGTGCCGTCGAACACGTAGTCGGTGGACAGCTGGATGAGTTTCGCGCCGTGCAGTGCGGCCGCCTCCGCGAGGTAGCCCGCTCCCGTCGCGTTCACCGCAAACGCTGCGCGTTCGTTGGTTTCGGCATCGTCGACCCGCGTGTACGCCGCGCAGTTGATGACGACGTTGTGCCCGGCGACGGCCGCCTCCACGGCGTTGCGGTCGGTCACATCGAGGTCGTCGCGCGCGAGCGCGGTGACAGCCCGGTCGGCGAGCACCGATTGCAGGTCGCGGCCCAGCATGCCGTTGGCGCCGGTGATGAGAATGGTCAACGTGTTCTCCTGGTCAACGATCACTCCTAAATTGTGCCGTCCTCGACGGCGGCGGTGATCCACGGGATCACTTCGTCGAGCATGTCCTCAAGCGTCGTCGTTGCTTCGAAGCCGAGCACGTCTTTCGCCTTCGTGACGTCGGGGATGCGCTTCTGGACATCGTGCTCGAACCCTTCGTCGTGGACGAGCCGGAGCGGCACATCCGGGCCCTTGATCTTGCGCCAGATCACCTCGGCGAGCTCCGCCACCGTGTGGCCGTGCGGCGTGGACATGTTGAAGTCGTTGTTGCGCGCGTCTGGGTGGTCGAGCGAGAGCACGATGCCGCGGGCCAGATCGCCGCCATAGGTGTAGTGGCGAATCTGCTCGCCGGAGCCCAGAATGTGCAGTGGATCCTGACCTTTGACGATCTTCTGCACCAGATCGGGCACGACGTGGCTCATCGCGAGCTTGACGTTCCCCGAGTCGATGTCGACATCGCCGAGCGCCCGGCTTTCGCCGATCCCGACGCAGTTGAACGGCCGCAGGATGGTGAACGGCAGCGTGTACTGGTCCCACGCGGCATGGGCGAAGTATTCGACGGCGAGCTTTTGGAAACCGTATGACGACAACGGCGGCGGGATGAGGCGCTCGTCGCCTTCCTTGCTCGGCCAGCGGTCCGCGGATTCGAAGACCATCGAGCTCGACATGTAGGTGACCTTCTCCAGCCGGCCGGCCTTGTGCGCGGCGATGGCGGCGTCGACGGAGGAGGCGATGATGCGTTCGTTTTGGGCAAGCAGGTCGTAGGCGTACGTGTGGAAGTAGGAGATGCCGCCGATGAGCGCGGCGCCGGCGATGAAGTGGTCGGCATCCGACAGCACCCGAGTCATGAGTTCCACGTCCTGGACGTCGCCGACGATGAGCTCGTAGTTCGGGTTGTCGTCGTAGGATTTCGCGACCTTGCCGTACTTCGAATAGTTGTCGATTCCGACGACCTGGTGACCCTGGCGAAGCAATTCTTCGACGATGTAGCCGCCGATGAATCCCGCCGACCCGGTAACGACAACTCTCTTCATGACGTGGCTTTCCTGTTCATTTTCGCGGTCAGTTCCTCGACGGTCAGTTTGGGGCCGAACGCGAAGCGGTACCAGTGGAGGTATTTCGGAATCCACCGGGTGAGCTTGAAGTTCGATTCTCCCGCCGTGCGGTCCAGCCAGATCGTGGGGATCTCCGCGATCGGGAGCCGCAAACGCCGGGCTTTCGCGGTGAGCTCGAGCCCGATCTCGAATCCGTCGCGGCTGTCGATTCCGACCGATCGGACGAAATCCACATCGTATGCCTTGTAGGAGTTCGTCGCGTCGCGGGTGCCCGCGTTCGCGAACGTGTGCAGTGTGCGCCCGGCGAACCGGGAGAGGAAGGACTTGAACCGGGGGGCGCCGACCTGCTGCCCGCCCGCCATGTAGCGGGACGCCGCGGCCACGACGACCCCCCGTTCCACGAGGAGCACGAGGTCGTCGATCTGGCGCGGGTCGTCGCACCCGTCTGCCATTGTGACGACGACGGTCGGGGCCTGTGCCGCATCGATGCCGTAGCGGATGGCGTTCGCCGGCCCGCGGCCGTAGTCGTTGATCGCCACCCGCAGCGTGGGGTGCTTTGTCGCGAGCCGGTTGACCGCCGGGATCGTCGTGTCATCCGCCGAGTCGACGACGACCAGAAATTCGGCCTCCGATTTCACGGCGCCGAGAATGCGCCGCAGCCCGGGGATGATGTTGTCCCCTTCGTTGTAGGCGGGGATGACGATGGTCGCGCGAGGCGTCATACGACGACCCCGTTGCCGAGAATGTTCCACACGTCGGCTACCGGCTTGTCGGTGTGGAGGTGGCGGTATTCGGCGTGCGGAGTTGCGATCACGAGCACATCGGCTTTCGCCAGTACGGCATCCAGCGGCAGAAGAGTGTCGTCGACATCCTCGCCCACGTAGGGGTCGGTTGAGAGCACGGCCTTCGCCTTGAATTTCAGAACGCGCCGCAACTTGTACGACAGGCTGGCTCGGATGTCATCCGACTCCGCCTTGAATGCCATCCCGAGAATGCCGACGGTGAGGTTGGCCAGGTCGAAGCGCTTCTCCAACTGGCTGACGACGTACAACGGCAGCCCCTCGTTGACCAGCATCGCGGAGTGGCCGAGGCTGAACGTGTTGTCGCTGAACGCGGCGAGCTGCATGGTGTCCTTGAACAGGCACGGTCCCGCGGCGAACCCGGCCCCCGGCAGGTCCCGTGCGCGCGGATAGTTCGTCGTAAGCCCCTGGCGGATGCGTTCGAAATCGAGTCCTCGATCGTTGGCGATCATGTAGAACTGGTTGGCGGCAGCGAACTTGATGTACCGCCACGCGTTGGTGAAAAGCTTCGCGAGCTCGGCCTCTTCCGGCTCCAGATGGACGATGGAGTCGGTGAGGAGACCGAAAAGTTCCGCCGCCCGCGTGCGTCCGGCATCCGTGCGGGCGGACACGATCTGCGGAAGGCTGAACAGTTCGGTCATGGCGCGGTGCTCGGCGATGCGTTCGGGGCAGAACGCGACCGGGATATCCACGCCCATCCCCGCGATCATCCGTTCGACGAGCGCCGTCACGCCCGGGTACACGGTGCTGCGAAGAACGAGGAGCTGGCCGTCGCGAAAGTGGGAGCTGCACGCGGCGAGAGCTGTCGGGATGGCGGTCGGGTCGGGGTTGAGGTGGCCGTCGACGGGAGTTCCGATCACGACCACGATATTTCGGGCCTGCCCGACGATCGCGGCATCGGTCGTGGCGCTCAGCATGCCGGCAGCGAGCGCCTTTCTGAGCATCGGCTCAGCGCCGGGCTCGAGGAAGGGCATGACCCCGCTGTTCACGAGGTCGACCGCGGATGCGCTCACGTCGTAAATCTGAACGTTTGCGCCGCGATCAGCGAGGGCGATCGCGAGGGGCAGCCCAACGTGACCGGCGCCGCCGACGACCACGACATCGTGGGCAAAGTGTGCAGGCATGCGGCAATCCTAGAGGCCGTGCGGTGCGGTGGTGTTGGCCTGAGCGGCAGCCGTGCGCGCGGCGAGGCCGTCTGGGCGGTGGTCACCGTACACCCAAAACCGGTACATGAGGAACCGGAACGAGGTGGCGAGCACAAGTCCGATGACGTTCGTGGAGATGTTGTCGGCGAGCAGGCTCGTGAACCCCAGAACGTAGTGGGAGATGTAGAGGCATGCCAGCGCGATGCCCATTCCCACGAGGGCGATGGTGCAGAACTCCAGCAATTCGAGCATGAAATTTTTGCGGCGATTGGCGCGGAACGTCCAGTACCGGTTGCCGAACCAGGTGGCGAGCGTCGACACCGTCACCGAGACGATTTTCGCGCCGATCGGCCCCTGGAAGAAGTGGTCGTCACCGAGTACACCGAGTCGGAGTGCGTTGAATATTCCCACGTCGATCGCGTAGCCGGTGAGGCCGACGATGCCGAATTTGATGGCGTAGCCGAGGATCAGGTCGACGAGTCCCGCGACTGCGGCGCGCATTCGTGTTGCCAACGGCGTCCTCCGGTGATTGTGTCGTGCCCCCGATATGCTATTCGGGAAATGCCAACAGACTTGCATGCTCGCAGGCTCACGGGCGCGGCTGGCGTGCACTATGCGGCCCTCGCCGTGAGTTTCGTCGTGATCCTGTGGATCGGGCGGGACCAGTGGTTTTTCGGCGACGACTGGGCGATTCTGGTGCCTCGAAATGATGGCGCGATCATGGTCCCGCACGTCGGCCACTGGAATCTCGTGCCGGCCGTCGTGTTCCCGCTCGTGCGCAACTGGCTGGGTTTGGGGAGCTATCTTCCGTTCCTCGCCCTTGCCGTTCTGGTGCATCTGCTCGTGGCGCACCTGGTGTGGAGGGTTCTGCGCAGGATAGGCACCAACGACTGGGTCGCGGCGGGTTTGAGCGTGTTCGTCATGCTGCTCGGTGCGGCATCCGAGAACCTGCTGTGGGCGTTTCAGTTCGGCTTCATGGGCGCGATCGCGCTGGGGCTCGCTGTCGTGTTGTTGTTGGACCGGCCCCGCCTCGCGGTCGCCACTGTCGTCGCGATTGTCGGATGTTCCCTGCTCGCTCCAATGTTTTCCGGGACCGCGATTCCCGTGCTCGCTGCGGCGGCGGTAGTCGGGTGGATTCGCCACGGCTTCCTGCGGACGGCGGCACTCCTGGCACCGGCTGCGCTGACCTACCTTTTGTGGTTCTTTCTCGTGGCCAGGAACTACCCGACTCCGCACGCGGGAATTGCGAGTCTCACCGATCTGGGAATGGTGATGCTTTTCGCCGCCGCCATGTACGCGGGAGGGCTGGGGCGCGCTTTCCCGTTCATCGCGATCGGGGTCATTCCGGCGGCGATCGCCGGCGTGTGGTTTTTCGCGACCATCCGCAAGGGGATTCGCACGGCGGCTGCGCCCGCGTACGCGCTCGTCATCGGGTCGGTGGTTTTCGCCCTGTTGACGGCGTACTCTCGGTCCACCTTCGGGCTGTCGGTCGCCGCGTCTGAGCGCTACGCCTACGTGACGATTGTGCTCCTCGTTCCGGCTTTCGGGCTGCTCCTGACCAAACTCGCGCGACGCGGCCGACCCTATTTCGTCTCGGCCATGGTGTTCCTCGCCCTGCTGGCAGGATTCAATGCGTTTCTGCTCGTTCCTGATGCTGGCGCCCAGGCGAGTCGGGAGGCGGCCAGCCAGGTGCGGATTGAGGATGCGCTGGCCCGGGTGATCCAGAATCCGACCGATCCGTCGTTGCTCGCGTCGGTGCCGGATCCGCAGTGGGCACCGGACGTGACCGGTTCCGACCTGCTCGAGCTTTACCGGTCAGGTCAGTTGGCGCAAGCCCATCGCTGAGCCTCGGCCGGTCAGAGGGCGGCGCGGTGTTTGAGCGGTTCCCACCAAGAACGGTTGTCGCGGTACCACTGCACGACATCCGCGAGGCCCTGGTCGAACGGGACCTGCGGCGCGTAACCGAGTTCGGTGGAGATCTTCGTGATGTCCACCGAATACCGCAGGTCGTGGCCTTTGCGGTCGTCGACGTGGTCGACGTACGACCAGTCCCTGCCGGTCGCCTCGATCAGGAGGCGCGTGAGCTCCTTGTTCGTGAGTTCGGTGCCGCCTCCGATGTTGTACACCTCGCCAGCGCGGCCGCGATCAAGGACGAGGGCGATGCCGCGGCAGTGGTCGTCGACGTGCAGCCAGTCCCGGATGTTGTTCCCCTCGCCATACAGCGGCACATGCTTATCGTCGATGAGGTTGGTCACGAACAGGGGGATGACCTTCTCGGGGAAATGATACGGGCCGTAGTTGTTCGAGCAGCGGGTGATGGAGGCGTTCAGCCCGTGGGTTTTCACGTAGCTGCGCACCAGAAGGTCGCTTCCTGCCTTCGATGCGGAGTACGGGGAGTTCGGCTCGAGGGCGCGGTTTTCATCCCAGGAGCCCTTGGCGATGGAGCCGTACACCTCGTCGGTGGATACGTGCACGAACCGTGCGACGCCGGCCCGAAGGGACGCGTCGAGCAGGCGCTGGGTGCCGAGCACGTTCGTCTCCACGAAAATGGAGGCATCGCGCACCGAGCGGTCGACGTGCGATTCGGCGGCGAAATGAACGACGGCGTCGACGCCCGGAAGAATCCGATCGAGCAGTTCGGAGTCCCGGATGTCGCCGTGCACGAAGGAGTAGCGGGAGGATTCCGCGACGGGGCTGAGATTCTCCAGGTTTCCGGAGTAGGTGAGGGCATCCAGGACGACGACTTCCGCTCCATCGAGGCTCGGGTAGGCGTTGTCGATGGTGCGCCGCACGAAGTTCGATCCGATGAAGCCGGCGCCGCCGGTGACGAGGATTTTCATATGTTCAGTTTCCCTGCTTTCTGACCCGCCGGGTGACGAGCGCCGATCGAATGGCGAGACCAGCAGTGAGTGTGGCGCGGACGGGCCAGAGGAGCGGTCCCGCGTATTTCTTGGCGAGGAACAGTTTCGCGCTCGTGTGGTGTGCAGCGATCATGGTCACGGACTCGGTCGTGGTGGAGTGTGCTCCGGTGTGCGTGACCTTCACCGAGGGCTCGTACACGTTGCGGTACCCGTCCTTGCCGAGGCGAAAGCCCAGGTCGACGTCCTCGAAATACATGAAGAAGCGCGGATCGAATCCGCCGAGCCCGGTGAACACGTCGCGTCGCACGAGAAGGCACGCTCCGGAAAGCCAGCCGGCGTCGCGTTGCTCCGTGGGGATCTCCGAATCCTTGCGGTAGCGGCGACTCCACGGGTTGGTCGGCCAGAGGTTGGAGAACATCGCGTGGCCGACGCCGGTGCGCAGTGACGGCACTTCCCGCGCGGACGGATAGAGGGTCCCGTCGGAGTTCAACAGTGCAGGTCCGATGGAACCGATGTGCGAGTCGGCCTGGGCGGCGTCGACGAGCCGATCCACCGCGCCGTCGCTGAGCACGACATCCGGGTTGCTGAGGAGCACCCAGGTAACGGATTCGGGCAGGGCCGCCACCGCCGCGTTCATGGCTGCACCGTATCCGACGTTCACCGGCAGCGGGACGTAGATGGCGTTGGATGCCACAGCGAGCCGCGTGACCGCCGAGTCTTCGGTGGGCAGGTTGTCCGCGATGGCAATCGCGAGCGGCGCCGCCGATGCGCGCCTCACGGAGGCGAGGAACGGCCCCAAAACCTCCTCTGAGCCGTAGCTGACCGTGGCGATGCCGTACGCGGGATGCGTGGTACTGCCGCTTGAGGTCGCCATGATGGCTCCAATCCTAGTTCCGGCTCGCCGCTTGCTCTTCGGTGTTGCTTAGACTCTCACCGTGAGTCAAATGGGAAGCAATGCGTCTCAATCCGTGGCGACGCAGCCCACGGTGTCGGTGGCGTTATGCACCCACAACGGCGTGCCTTTCGTTGTCGAGCAGGTGCAGAGCATCCTGAATCAGACGGTTTCCGCCAGGGAGATCGTTCTTTCCGATGACGCATCCGCCGATGACACGGTGGCGGAAGTGCGCAGATTGGTGCGCGGACATCACACCGATCACGGCGTCGCAGCACCCAGACTCGTCGTCCTGCAGAACGATCCGGCTCTGGGGGTGACGGCAAATTTCGAGCAGGCAGTCCGTGCTGCGACAGGGGATCTCGTCGCGCTGTGCGACCAGGATGATCTCTGGCAGGCCGATCGTCTTGCCCTGATCGCTGCAGAATTCCAGGCTCGGCCAGAACTCACGCTGCTCCACCACGACGCGAGGCTCGTCAACGATCGGGGTGCTCCGCTCGGAACGACGCTGGCCCAGGCGATTGGATTCACGGCTGCGGAGCGCCGACGGGAGCACGAGGGAAATGCCTTCGCGGTGCTGCTGCGACGCAATACCGTGACCGGTGCCACGACCGTGTTCCGCAGGGACCTGGTGGCTGCCGCAGTTCCGTTCCCGGCGACCTGGGTGCATGACGAGTGGCTTGCGATGATCGCGTCCATGGTCGGGCAGGTGGATTACCTGCCCGCGACGCTCATCGACTACCGACAGCACGCCTCGAATCAGATTGGCGCATCGAAACCTTCTCTCTCCGAGAAAGTCTCGCGGGTCACGGAGCCGCGAACGGCAAGGAATGACCGTCTGGCCGCCCGGGCGAACTCGCTCGCCGAGCGCGCCGGGGCACTGGATGGAGTTCCGGGCCGAATGCGTGCCGCTGTGGAACGCAAGGCGGCGCACGAGCGGTGGCGAAGCGGCCTGCCCGCGTCACGCATTAGGCGTGTTTTCCCCATCCTCGGTGCGGCCCTGCGCGGCCGCTACCACCTGTTCGGCAGGGCGAGGTACGACATTGTGCGCGACGTGCTCCAACCGGCCGACTGACCTCGGCGGTTAGGATTGCGGCGTGCAGATTCGCGAACTCGACATCCCCGATGCCTTTGAGATCACCCCGGTGCAGCACGAGGATGACCGCGGCGTATTTCTGGAGTGGTATCGGTTCGATGACCTCGAGGAGGCGGTCGGCCATCCGTTCACCCTCAGGCAGGCGAATATTTCCGTGTCGCGCAAGGGAGTGGTCAGAGGTATCCATTTCGCCGAGATCCCGCTCGGCCAGGCCAAATACGTCACGGTCACAAGCGGCGCGGTGCTGGATTTCGTCATCGATATCAGGGTGGGTTCGCCCACGTTCGGAATGTGGGATTCCGTGCTCCTCGACACCAGGGATCGCCGCGCGGTGTACGTTGCGGAGGGGCTCGGCCACCTTGCCCTGTCGCTCACCGATGACGCCACCTTCACTTACCTGGTTTCCGACATCTATCAACCCCAGCGCGAACACGGAATCAATCCGCTCGACCCTGAAGTTGGACTGGTATTCCCGAACGATGCCCCGGAGCTTGTGTTGTCGAGCAAGGACACGGATGCGCCCGGCCTGCTGGAGGCCCAGGAACTGGGAATCCTGCCGTCGTGGGACCAGGCGAAGGCCTTTTACCGGTCGCTGTCGACGAAAGGAAGTTGAGCATGCGAGGGATTGTGCTCGCTGGCGGGTCTGGCACGAGGCTGTGGCCGATCACCAAAGGCATTTCGAAGCAGCTCATGCCGGTCTACGACAAGCCGATGATCTACTACCCGCTCTCCACGCTCATGCGCGC
>CALMSL010000139.1 GCA_937872445.1 uncultured Microbacteriaceae bacterium
GAACGGGCCGCGGCGCGCGATGTGGTCGAAGTCGGCGTTGCGACGAGGCTATGCCGCGGCCGTCGGGTGCATCGCGAAAGTCTGTGACACGATCTTTCCATCGCGTACGACGAACGTATCGGTACCGAGGGGGATTGCGTTGCCTGCGCTCCAGGTGATGTACGCGATGTCGCCCTCGACGCGCAGCGTTCGCAGGGAGAAGCGACTGATCGCGTTGGGCGGCAGCGACGCGATGAACGCTTCGAAGAACTGACGGATCTCGGGTTTGCCGTGATATGTTTTGACTTCGCTGAGGAAACGCGCGTCGTCGTCATAGTCACGCACGATTGAGTCGACGCCTTTCTGCTCGACGAACGCCTGCAAGTGATTCCGGACGACGGATTCGATCTCGGATGCCCTGATGTCCATGATTCGTTGCTCCATTCGAGTTAAGGGTGGGAGAGGCCATGGTGTCGAAAGCCGCGCCCACCCGCCCCGCCGGAAGTCCACGCGAATTGACCATGTGTCCTCGATTGCCTGCTCGCCGGCTGCGAGGCCTGCCGCAACTCCGCCAGGCTTGATCGCCAATCCGCCATGACGCAGGACATCCTCTCCGACGTCTTGCGCAGCGTGCGTCTGCGGGGGGTTCTCTACTTCTACGTCAACGGAACGCGGGACTGGGCGGCCGAGGCGCCGTCGTCCTGCGAGATCGCTGCGGCGGTCATGCCGAGGTCGGAGCACGTGATGGAGTACCACGTCGTGGTGTCCGGCACCTGCTGGGCAGCCGTGACAGGGGAGGCCCCGGTGCGCCTGGAGACGGGCGATATCGTCCTTTTCCCCCACGGCGATCCACACGTCGTCTCGAGCGCGGTCGGGATGAGGGCGCCGCCGGACGTGGCCGGATATTTCGAACGGAAGCAACAGCGCACCCCGTTCATGCTGCATCTCGATGCACGCGAGGTCCGGGTGGGGATGGTCGCCGACCGCCCGGGAGACACGACGCTCGTATGCGGTTTCCTGGGCTGCGACTTGCGGCCCTTCAATCCCCTGATCGCGTCGCTGCCGCGATTGATGCATGTCCCGGAGGACCCTCGCCAGAACTGGACTGCGCAACTCATGCGGCAGGCTGCGGCGGAGTCACGGGACAGGCGGCCGGGCGGGGATGCGATGCTCGAGCGCCTGAGCGAGATGATGTTCGTCGACGCCGTGCGTCGCTACCTGGGCGCGCTTCCCGAGAACAGCCGAGGCTGGCTCGCAGGGACACGTGACCGTTTCGTGGGCCGCGCGTTGGCCCTCATGCACGAAGCGCCAGCGCTCGGGTGGACAGTGGACGAACTCGGCCGGCGCGTCGGACTGTCGCGCTCCGCGCTGCACGAGCGATTCGTCGATGTGATCGGACAGGCGCCGATGCAATACCTCGCGAACTGGCGCATGCAGGTCGGAGCGGCGCTGCTTCGCGACACCGCTGCGCCGGTCGCATCGGTAGCGCTGGAAGTCGGCTACCAGTCCGAAGCCGCCTTTACGCGCGCGTTCAAGCGGTTGGTCGGCAAGACGCCGTCGCTCTGGCGGCGCCAGGCGACGCCCCAGGTGTGAGGCTTCAACAGGTTGTTTCCGCGAGAAGGGTGGTCCATTCGGGCCAGCCCGCAGGTTCAGGAAGTGCTCCCACTCGAACGCGCCACCGATGCAAACTGGTTTGGGTTCTCACCAGGAACCGTTCTCACAATCTGAGGTCAGTCATGTTTGTCGTTCTGCTCAATTACGTGCAACCCATCGCGCAGGTCGAGCGGCATCTGGAAGCGCATCGTGCTTTCCTGGACCGCCACTTCGCTGCAGGACGGTTTGTCGCTTCCGGCGCCCAGGTGCCCCGCATCGGCGGAGTGATTCTCGTCAGAGGAATGTCACGCCAGCAACTCGACGATGTGTTGGCCGAGGACCCCTTCCATCGCGAGCGGCTGGCTCAATACCAGGTCATCGAGTTCAATCCGACGAAGTTCGCGACCGGGGCCGAGGCGGTATTCGTGTCGAGCGTCTGAGTTCGCAGGTGGTTTTCCGATGAAAGTGCTGTGTGCAGTGCGCGTGTCACAGAGCGTGGCCGCCGTCTTGCGTTTCACCGAGCCTGAGGAGACGCGCAGCACCACGCCCGGTTCCCCGTATCGCGGCACTTCGGTCTGAGCTGACTTCATCCAACGGACGCTGAGCGCTCTCCGGACAGGATTGGTGCCGCGTCCCGCACGGCGACGCGAAGAACGTCAGCTACGGCCCGAATACGCGCCGTGGCCGCGATGTCGTGGTGCACGACCATCCAGATGTCCTGGGCGTAGCATGCCTCCGGCCCGCCGATCCGCACCAGCCCCGGCCGCGCGCCGGCAAGGAAGCAGGGGAGCGCGGCGATGCCCATGCCGCTCTCGCAGGCGGCAACCTGCGCGCCGACACTGGTCGCGCTGAGCACGAGGCTCGCGTTCGGCAGCCGTTCCGACAGCCAGCGTGCCGCCTTGAGACCCTGGAACTTCTCGTCCCAACCGATCACCCGATGACCCCTCCCGCCATCCGACAGCGCTGACGGGCGCCGCGAAAGATAGTCCGGCGCCGCATAGAGGCCGACGGACATGCTGCCGATGCGACTGATGACGACGTTCCCCGCGGAGGGTCGTACGAGGCGCAACGCAATGTCCGCCTCTCGGCGAGTCAGGTCGGCGACATTCACGGCCGTCGCGACCTCCAGCCTGAGGCCCTCATGGTCGACGAGAAGGTCGGTGAGACGCGGCATCAGGAGAGCCGACGCGAAAGTCTCGGGCATGGCGACACGCACCGTTCCGGCCAGCGACGCCGCCGCGCCTGTAGCGCCGTGCTGTAGCGCCGCCAGGGCCCCCTCGGCGCGCTCGGCGTCCCCGATCACCGCCAATCCCGCATCGGACAGCGCATAGCCGTTGCGGCTGCGCAGGAACAGTGCCACGCCGAGTCGCCGCTCCAGTTCTTCGACATGCCGCGCCACGGAGGCCGGCGACATGGCGAGCCGTTCCCCGGCCGCGATGAGGCTGCCGCCACGGGCCACCGCCAGGAAGATGCGAACGTCGTCCCACTTCATTCGACCCTCCAAATATTGATGGTCATTCTCAGTTTTTGTGCGTTTATAAAACAATAAATGGAGATTAAATTCCAGCCATCGGATCACCGACGGAGCATTCGGACATGAACAGACACATCATTGGAAACCACGAGATCACTGCAGTCGTCGGCGACGGCTCCCGCGCGACCCTGGCCTCGATTGGCCGCCTCTCCCCCACGATGGCGCAGGCGCTGTCGGGTTACGCCTTCGGCGATGTCTTCTCGCGCGCAGTGCTCGGGCGGCGGGAGCGCGAACTCGCCACTGTCGCCGTGCTCGGCGCGATCGGTGGCGCTGAGCCGCAACTTGCCATTCACGTCGCCGCAGCACTCCGTTCCGGCGTCGATCGCGACGAACTCCTGGCGCTCGCCGAGCATTTGACCGTGTATGCCGGCTTCCCGCGTGGACTGAACCTGCTCAACATCATCGACCGGACCCTCGGACAGACCGGCATCGAGCCGCCGACACCGAGCCGGATCGTCAATCTCGGTGACCACGAGACGGAAGCGACCGATACCGGCGGTGATGGCGCCGCCATCGTGCTCGTGCACGCGCTCGGTCTGGACCGTCGGATGTGGCAGGACGTGATCGGCCCGATCGCGGCAAGGCACCGAGTGATCGCCTACGACCTGCGAGGCCACGGACGCGCGGCGGCGGCCCCGGCCACCACCGGGCTGGGCATGTTCGCGGAAGACCTGCGCCTTCTTCTCGACCGCCTTGGCGTGGCGAAGGTACACCTCGTCGGCTTGTCGCTCGGCGGTTCGATTGCCACACGCTTTGCCGCCACGTGGGCCGAGCGGCTCCACAGCCTGACGATCATCGCCGCCACCGCCTGGGGCAACCCGGCCTTCGAGGCCCGGGCCGTCGCAGCGGAAACCAAAGGCATGGCGGCCCAGATCGTTCCGACGCTGACACGCTGGTTCACGCCGGCTGCTCTCGCCGCAGACTGCGCCGCGGTCCGGTGGGCCCGCGAGAAGGTCCGCCGCGCCATCGTGTCCGACTGGGCGGCGAGCTGGCGGTCGCTCGCGAGCATCTCGATCGAGCAGCTGCTGCCGTCGATCCGCGTGCCGGCGCACATCATTGCCGGCGAAAACGACACGTCGACTCCGCCATCGCTGATGCGAGGCTTTTCTGCCATCCCCGGCGCGACCTTCGAGGTGATCGACGGTGCTCCGCACATGATCTCGCTCGAGAAGCCCGCCGAGCTCGCTGCCGCGATCCTCGCCGGCCTCGCCTGAGCAAAATCGAC
>CALMSL010000140.1 GCA_937872445.1 uncultured Microbacteriaceae bacterium
TTCAAGAGTTCGGGGATGCCGTGGGAGGACCTCGTCATCGCCGCCGAGGTGTTCCGCCGCGGGTAGCGCACCGCTCCCTGAGGCTATCCCGCTCCCTGAGGTGCGAGCGCAGCGAGCCTCGAAGGGGGCCAGCAAGTCGCCCGCATGCCCCCTTCGAGAGCCTCAGGGAGCGGAACGATGTCGACCCTTAAAGCAAATCAGCGAGCGCTTCCGCTAACGCCAACGCGCCAGCGTCGGCGTCGGCGTCTTCAACGAATTCTTCCGGCGAGTGGCTGATGCCGGACGGGTTGCGCACGTACAGCATCCCGGTCGGCACGACGGCGGCGAGCACGCCAGCATCATGGCCGGCGCCGGTGGGCAGAAGCGGTACATCCGGGACTTGCTTGCGAACCGAGCCGGCGAGCGCTTGCGTCAACGTCGAGTCGAAGTGCACGGTACCCGAGAGCGACTCTTCGACGAGCTCCACCGTGCAGCCCTCGGCGGCGGCGATGGCCCGAGCCTCGCGGTGGATCTTTTCGACGAGGGCAGCCGTGATCGCATCATCCGGGTGCCGCACGTCCAGCCACACGTCCACGATGGAGGCGATCACGTTCGTGCCGCCCGGGATGGGTTCGATCCGACCCACAGTGGCCCGGGCATCGTTCTGAGCCGAGGCGATCGCACGCACGGCGACAATGGTCTGCGCGGCGGCAATCATCGGGTCGGCGCGGTCGGTCATGAGCGTCGTGCCGGCGTGGTTGCCCTGACCGGTGAACCTCAGCCGCCAGCGCCCGTGCCCGAGGATGCTGTTGCCCACCGCGATGGCGGGTCCGCGCCCCGCGTGATCGGTATACGCCTCGGAGTTCAACCCTCTGCCTTGCTCAACGTGCAGTTCGACGAAGTGGCCGATGCGCGCGAGAGTTGCGTCATCCCTGCCCATGCGGTCGGGGTCGAGGCCCTGTGCGGTGACGACGTCCGCGAACGTGTTTCCGTCGCGGTCGCGCAGCGCAAGGGCTCTGACCGGATCGATCGCGCCGGCGAGCAGTCTCGACCCGAGGCAGGCGACGCCGAAGCGCGAACCCTCTTCCTCCGGGAAGACAGCGATCGCCAGGGCGCGGGTGCGGTGGAGTTCACCGGCCGCCTCTCTCGCCGCGAGCAGGTCATAGGCGGCCAAAGCACTGGCCACACCGAGCGGGCCGTCGAACGCGCCGCCGCCGGGGACGGAATCCAGGTGAGAGCCGGTGACGAGGGCACCGTCGCGCGACGTATCCCCCGCGTCTGCCGCGTTCGGCAGATCCCACCACGCCCAGATGATGCCGTTCGCATCCGTCGAAACGTCCAGGCCCCGCGCCGTTGCCTCCGCGGTGAACCATTCCCGCAGGGTCAGTTCGGCCTCGGAGTACACCGGGCGCGAGTAGCCGCCGCGGCGCGCATCCCGCCCAATATCGTCGATGGCCCCGAGCAACGAGTTAACGACTGTGGTGTGCACTGGCGCCTTTCTGCCGACCCGGTAAAGCAGGGGGTGAGCGTCCGCATCCGTTGCGGGCTTTGGCCCGCGCTCCTCAGGATACCGTCCGGAATCTCGCGCCCGCCGCACGCGAAACAGGGGACGGACTGCGCGACGCCGCCGTATTCTGGGCAGGTGACCGACCCCCGGGATGACCTTGCTGATTCAGGAATGGTCATCGCGTGGAAGAACCTCACCGCCGAGCCGTGGCGCAACGGCGGTGGCGTCACTCGGCAGGTCCTGAGCAGGCGCCTCGCCAGCTCCGGAGGATGGATTCCGGCAGAGCACGACTGGGATTGGCGGCTCAGCATCGCGGATGTCGACAGCTCCGGCCCATTCTCGGCCTTCCCCGGGATGACCAGGATCCTCACCGTGATCGAAGGGGCCGGAATCACTCTCACGGTGGATGGCAGGGTGGAGAACCTGGAGCGGTACCGGCCATTCGAGTTCGACGGCGGCGCCGAAACGAGCGCAGCGCTTCCGCACGGGCCGATTCGCGACCTGAACCTGATCGCCCGGACCGGGGCCGTGAGCGCCGACGTGACCATCGAACACGTGGATGCCCGCCGCCCGCTGCTCGTGCAGGGGACGCAATACTGCATTCTGCTGCATGGCCAGGCATCGCTCCGGCCCGCCGCCGACTCCGCGTCCGAGCGTGCAGCCGCCGTGGACCTCGAGCGCTACGACACCGTGGTGGGGTCCGCGGCACACCAGCACGCCATCATCGCCGACGGCGTCGTCGCGGTAATCTCGATTGTCGCCGTCGCGGGTGCGGCCGACGCGCTGTCGCGGCCGGACCGCCCTGGCCTACGCTGAGTGCATGGTCAGCGGTTTTCCCGAACCTCGCACATCCTTTGAACGCGGCCTCGCGATCATGGTGCGGATCGCCGCGACCGGCGAAGTCAGCGTCGAGGAGCTTGCCGCGGACCTCGGCATTCCGGTCAGCACGGTGTACCGCTACATCAAGAGCCTGCGGGAACTTTCGTTGATCGAAGAGTTCCACGGCAGTTACACGCCGGGCTGGCGGCTGCTCGACCTCTCCGGGCAGCACCTGACGCATACGCGGCTCGCGGAGATCGGCGTCTCGGTGCTCGAATCGATTGTGGAGAGCACTTCGGAAACGGCGGTTCTGGCCGTGAGATCCGGTTTGCATGCGATTTGCCTGAAGCAGGTGAGTTCGCCGCACGCCTTGCGCTACGCGTTCAAGATCAACCAGCTGCTGCCCTTGCACGCCGGCGCTGGCCAGCGCACCCTTCTGGCCTTTGCGCCGGAGGCGGTCATCGAAAAGGTGCTCGAGCAGCGTTTTCCGCGCTTCACCGAGCGCACGCCGTCGCGCGGCGCCCTGCTCGAGTACCTGAAGCAAATCCGGGACACCGGATACGCGATCTCGCGCGGCGAGTTGAGCCAGGGCGCCATCGCGATCGCCCGCCCCGTCTTCTCGGGCGGCGAAATCGTCTGCTCCCTCACCGTCGCCGGTCCGGAAAGCCGCTGCAGCAGCAACGCGTGGTCGCACCGCGCGCTGCGGGCGCTGAGCGACGCGGCCGACCTGCTCACAGACGCGATGGAACCGCCGGGCCGCTAGTGGCGATGTCACGTGACACGCTAGTTCGGACAAAACACCGCATCTGGCTCGAGCATATGACGCCCCTCCATCGGGCCTAATGTCGGGCGGGGCACATGCGACATCTAATGATGCCTATCTCCATGTATGCGGCATCGCGGGGAAGTGTCTGTTCATCTTCCGGCTTGCGGGTGGGTGCTCTTTATTAGTGACCGTAGTGATAGCGGCATCCGGCAATCCGAATTTCATCGCTGTCAACTTTGTACACGAGCCGGTGTTCGTCGGTGATTCGTCGCGACCAATAGCCATGAAAACCGTGCTTCAACGGCTCCGGCTTTCCGATGCCTTCGTTTCCATTTCGTGCGATGTCCCTCAGCAGAATGTTGATGCGCTTGAGCACCTTTCGATCCTGCGTCTGCCACCATTCATAGTCGTCCCACGCGTCCTCGTCCCAGACCAACTTCATTCTGTGATGTCGTGCTCGACACCTTTACCAGATTCGAGCCGTTCTATTGCACCGAGAAGTCGCCTGGCGTTCGTCGGGGATTTCAACAGGTACGCGGTTTCTTTCAATGACTCATAATCGTCTAGCGAGACAATGACTACTGGTTCGTGGCCGGCGCGGGTGATGATGACTTCCTCGCGGTCATCGACTACAGCGGAAAGTGTCGCAGCGTACTGTGCTCGGGACTCTGAGTAAGTCATTGTGCGCATGATGTTTCCTTTCCAACGTACAACTTATTGTACGACGCTGAGTGATGTCCCGCAAGAGGTTGGTTTTCGGGCGCTCCATTGCGGCGCGGTTAAGCGCTGTTGCACGTTGCGCACAGTGGTAACCGCATAGACTCGTATACGCAAGCAATGATAGCATTGCTAGTATTCAGAAGGCGGAAGAAGCTGATGGCTACCTTAGTGATTCGAGACCTAGATGACGACGTCAAGGCGCGTCTGCGCGTTCAGGCCGCCGAGAATGGTCGCTCCATGGAAGCGGAGGCCCGGGTGCTTCTGGCCGTTGCGGTAAGTGGGCGTCGACCTGCGCGTGGGCTCGGCTCCTACATCCGTGATCAGTTCGCGGAGATCGGCGGAGTCGACTTGGATATCCCGCAGCGTGACGAGCCAGCGCGCGTGACGGACTTCAGCGCGTGATTGTTCTGGACACGAATGTCGTGTCCGAACTTGCTCGGCCGAAACCGAGTCACGCGGTCATCGAGTGGGTTGACGCACAGGACTCGTCAACTCTGGTGATCACGGCGCTCACTGCGGCCGAAGTGCGAGCCGGTGTCGCCCTTCTGCCCGACGGCCGCAGGAAACGGGAAGTTGGACTGCGGATGGAGTCCTTGCTCACCGAAACCTTCGCAGGCTTCGTCCTTGCCTTCGATATCGACTCCTCTGCCCACTATGCAGACATCGTGGCTGGCCGCAAACACGCCGGCCGACCGATTAGCACCTTCGATGCACAGATTGCAGCCGTCTGCCACCAGCACGAGGCAAAACTCGTAACCAGGAATACCGCGGATTTTGCCGATACCGGCATTCAACTGATCAACCCTTGGGACGGTCGCTAATCTCAAGCAGAGCATGTGGAAGCGCGAGTCGGATGTCCCGCAGAACGTTCCCCTTGCGGCCTAAATTGCGAGTCAGCTTGCTGCACTGTGAGAAACAAGGTAACTTGGAATCATGGTGGGCGATCCGATCATTGCGGAGAGCGCCAGGAAGCATGGTGTCAGTGATGAAGATATGTTGCATGCGTATGCCAACCCGATTCGGGTGTTTGACCTCGACGAGGGGTTCACGATGATTATCGGGGCAAACCATGCCGCAGTCATATTCGAGATCGGCGTTGTGGGCGAGATCCCAGTCCCGGTTATCGTTCACGCAATGAAGGCACGCGACAAATTTTTGGGGTGATGATCATGCCACGCACAGTTCAAGACATACTCGACCACGCTGACGAGCTTGCCAAGCGATTCGAAGACTATGAGCCGTCGCCATCTGACGAACGAAACCCGGAAGTTTACGCCGAACTTCGTGACGCCGTACTTTCCAGGTCCGCCGCCGAGCGCACGATCAAGGATGCGGTCGAGCATGCACGTGAGCATGGTTACACCTGGGCGTCAATTGGCTCCCTGATTGGCACGTCGGGCGAAGCCGCCCGACAACGATACGGCCACAAACAAGACGCCTGACACCCTGGAAGACCACCCGGAGGTCATTGCTGGAGGGGTGAGACATTCTTCCCTCTGAACGGTGCGCGCACTGTCCCGCAAGTGGTTCCCCTGCGGGCGGCGATAAAGCACCGCTACTCCTCGTCAATAATCACAGGTGTGAGCGGGAAAATTGGTCTGCGTCAGCCTAGTGTCGACCAGGCGACATCGATCATGCAGAGACCTTCGCCAGTCTCACGGTAGAAGACATCACCTGGAAACTTATCGCCTGGAGTTGCCCCATCGGGAAAGCCCTCTAGGTTGATGTTCCACTGCGGATCGAGTGGAGCTTGCTCACCCCAGTACTCAGCAACGAACCGTTCCGGCTCTCCTGCGGCGCGGCCTTCCCAATCTCTTACCGTGCCGAGGTCGACTTTGGCGTCATCGCAGACGAGATCGGATGTTCTGTCGGAAGCGAGGTCTTTGATGAGGTTCTCTGTAGTTTGGATTACCTGAGCGCCGTCGTTCCCCCAAATTAGTGTGTCGACGGAGCACCCGGTCAAGGTCGCTGCGCACGCCGTTGCGAATCCGGCAAGAGCCAAGGCGCGACGAGTCTTCATTCCTTGAGGCTACAAGGTGGCACGTGCACATTTCACTTCGAGCGACGATTCGACGGATTCGTGCGGTTCCTCAAACTTGCCCGCTCCGCGTTCCCCTATCGGGCAGACTTCCAGCCTCACTGTGATGTCGACCTCAGCAGTTGTGGTGTGCTGGGTTCGCTCGGAGCAGCCAGCTGCCGGCGTTTGTATTGGCCAAACGTGGGAGTCCGCCTGAATCATGGTTGCCCGAACTAGCGTGACACGCGATCGAGTGAAACCTTCCATGGCGGCGGGTTGAATCAGTACGTCTGCCGCACATCAGGATTCACCATTTTCACCAGGTGAGAATCGCGCCTTGTGCTTCTAATACACGCGACTAGCGTTGCTGGCAGCAACTGGAAGGACACCACTGTGAGCATCGAAATCGGCGAGCAGCCCCTCACCCTCGAGGATTTTCTGGCGATCGTGCGCGACCGCCAGAAAGCAACGATCTCCGAGGGCGCTGTTGCAGCGATGCGGGTCAGCGAACAGTGGGTGAGCGCCATCACCGACGACATGCGCGCAGGCAAGACCGTCGCCCCGATCTACAGCATCAATACCGGCTTCGGATCGCTCGCCGGCCGCCAGGCTTTCGACAGCGTCGATGACGCGGCCGAACTCTCCCGCCGCCTCATCCTCTCCAACACCAGCGGAGTTGGTCGCTTCCTCGACGAGGATGTCGTTCGCGGGTCGATGCTGATCCGCGCTGTGAGTCTCACCCGCGGCTACTCCGCCGTCCGGCTCGAACTGCCCGCAACACTGCTGGCCATGCTTGAGCGCGGGGTATTCCCTGCCGTGCCTGAGTATGGCTCCCTGGGTGCCAGCGGCGACCTCATTCCGCTTGCCCACCTGGCTATCGTGATGTCGCGACCGGCAGGCGACGACGTGGACATCGACAGCGGCGAAGCCTTCGTCGACGGCACACTCGTCAGCGGGATCGCCGCAATGAAGGCGGCGGGCCTCGAGCGCATCGTGCTCGGCCCGAAGGAAGGCCTCGCGCTCACGAACGGCACGTCGTTCTCCACCGCACAGGCTGCGCTCGCGCTTGCCGATGCCGAAAACCTGCTCGAAACCGCTCAAGTCACAGCCGCCATGTCCATTGAGGCCCTCACCGGTTTCGGCGACGCCTTCCTGCCTCAGATCCATGAGGCACGGGGCCACAGGGGGCAGATCGAGGTTGCGGCACGCATCCGTGAGCTGCTGGCCGGCAGCGAGTTCATCGACGGGGATGTGGATCGTGACCCGGTGCGCCAGCCTCCGCAGGACGCCTACTCGCTGCGCTGCACACCGCAAGTGCTCGGACCGGTCAAGGACACCCTGCGCTTCGTTCGCGGCATCGTCGAGACCGAAATCAACGCGGCGACCGACAACCCGCTCGTCTTTCCGGACCTGCCGCCATCGCGCACGCTCAAGGCCGTTTCCGGCGGCAACTTCCATGCCGAATACCTCGCGTTCGCTTCGGACTTCCTCTCCATCGTCGTCACCGAGATCGGAAACATCGCGGAGCGCCGGCTGTTCCGCCTCACCGACGGCACGCTCAATCGGGGGCTACCCGACATGCTCATCGCGAGCGAACAGGTCGGAATGGACTGCGGATTCATGCTGCCGCAGTACCTCGCAGCTGCCCTCGTTTCCGATTGCAAAACGCTCGCGCATCCGGACAGCGTCGATTCGATCCCGACGAGCGCCAACCAGGAAGACCACGTCTCCATGGCGAACAACGCCGGACGGCACGCGCGTCAGGTCGTCAGCAACATCGAGAACGTCATCGGCATCGAGCTGCTCATGGCGGCACAAGCCCTGGAGCTGCGCCTGCAGGTCGAGGGGAAAGATATCTCAGCGCTATCGCCAGCCAGCCGAACCGTGCTGGAGCTCGTGCGCTCGCATCGCTCCGCCGACGGCCGCCTCATCGACCACATCACCCAAGACACCGTTCTCTACCCCAGAGTTCGTTCTGCCGTCGAACTCGTGCACAGCGGTGCCGTTCTCGACGCGCTTCGCACCATCAACCAGTAAGAAGGAGTACCCATGTCCATCGCCCACGACACCCCCGTCACGATCAACACGAAGCACCCCGGCGGCAACGCTACGGGTATCGCTTTCGGTGAGCTTCCCGCAGTGAAGCCGGAAGTTCTCTACGAGGTCACGGCCCAGCGCGGTGACACGCTGCGCTGCAAAGGCTGGAAGCAGGAGACCATCCTGCGCATGCTCGAAAACAACATGGAGGTCGCGGAGCACGCCGAGAATCTCGTCATTTACGGCGGTATCGGCAAGGCGGCCCGCAACTGGGAGTCGTACTACGCGATCATCGAGTCCTTGAAAAACCTGGAAGACGACGAAACCCTCGTGGTGCAGTCCGGCATGCCGGTTGCCGTGTTCGAAACCCACGAACTCGCACCGCGCGTCGTGATGGCGACCACGAACTTCGTGCGGCCCACCTGGAAAACCTTCTACGAGCTGCAGGACAAGAACCTCACGATCTTCGCCCAGTACACCGCATCGCCGTGGGAGTACATCGGCACGCAGGGCGTCATCCAGGGCACCTTTGAGACGCTGCGTTCCGTCGCGAACATCCACCTCAACGGCTCCTGGGTCGGCAAGATCCTGGTGTGCGCCGGTATGGGCGGCATGGGCGGCAACCAGCCCCGCGCCATGACGATGCTCGGCGGCGTCGCGATCTGCGCAGACGTTGACGAGCGCATCATCCGCAACCGCATCAAGGTCGGCTACGCGGATGTGCTCGCCGACTCCATCCCGCACGCCATCGAACTCGCGAAGGAGGCCGCCGCCGCCAAGAAGCCGCTGGGCATCGCCGTCGTCGCGAACGCTACCGAACTCTTCGAGTACTGCCTCGAGAACGACTTCCGCCCGGATGTCGTCACCGAGATGACTCCGGCGCACGACCCGCTGGCCTACGTGCCCATCGGATACACGGTTCTGGAGGCGGAGGACTTCCGCAAGAAGGATCGCGACGCCTACTTCGAGATCTCCCGCACCGCGATGGTGCGCCAACTGAAGGCGATGAACCAGTTCTTCGACAACGGCGTCCCCACGTTCGAGTACGGCAACCAGATCCGACGCGAATGCCAGGTACACGGCTTCGAGGATGCAATGAAAATCCCCGGGTTCGTTTCGGCGTACCTCCGCCCGCTCTTCCTCGAGGGCCGCGGACCGTTCCGCTGGACCTGCACCTCGGGCGACCCCGCCGACCTGGCCCGGCTCGACGACCTCGTGCTCGAACTGTTCCCCGACGACGACATCGCGACACGCTGGATCACGCTGGCCCGCCAGCATGTGCCGATCGAGGGTCTGCCGGCGCGCGTCTGCTACCTGGGGTTCGGCGAGCGCAAGAAGTTTGGCCTCGCGGTCAACGAGCTCATCAAGAACGGCGAGGTGAAGGGCCCGGTCGCGTTCTCGCGGGACAACCTCGACTCCGGGTCGATCATCAACCCGACGTTTGAGTCCGAGGCGATGCCGGACGGCTCCGACCTCATCTCCGACTGGCCGTACTTGAACGGGCTGCTGAACGCCTCCGGCATGTGCGACCTGATCGCCATCCAGGCCAACTACGCCATGGGTGACTCCGTGCACACTGGCGTGACGATGATCGCGGATGGCACCGACGTTGCGGCATTCCGGCTCAAGGCGGCACTCACGGTCGACAGCGGAATCGGCGTGGTGCGCCACGCCCAGTCCGGATACGCAAGGGCCAAGGAAGTGGCGAACACGGTCGGCCCCGGCGAGGGCCTCTCCGTCCCGCTGTGGTGGACGCCGACGGCCACGTTCGGTCCGGACGATGCCTGAGGGCGAATCGCCGCACGTTGATCTGGTGGTGACGGGAGCCGCCGAACTCCTGACCTGCGCCGAGGATGCGTCCGATCTCATCGGGCTCATCCCCGGCGGCGGGGTCGCCATTTCCGGTGGGCGCATTGTCGCGGTCGGCGACGTGTCCGGCTTCCGCGCTGATCGGGTGATCGATGCCCAGGGCGGCGTGATCATGCCCGGCTTCGTGGACTCGCACACGCACGTGGTGTTCGGCGGCAGCCGCGTCGACGAATACGCAGCGAAAGTGAGCGGGCAGACGCCTCCGGCCGGAGTACCGGTCGGCATCACCGGAACGGTCGCGACCACCCGTGCTGCCACGGCAGAGCAGCTGCTGCAGGAGTCATCCGCTCGCGTTCGCGAGATGGTGAAAAGCGGCACGACGACGCTGGAGAGCAAGAGCGGTTACGGTCTCGACTCGAAGCACGAGCTGCGGCTGCTCGAATCCAACCAGCAGCTGGACGAGCTGATGCCGGTAGACATAGTCTCGACCTACCTTGGCGCCCATGCCTTCCCCGTTGATGTTCCACACGATCGCTATGTTGACGAAGTCGTGCACCTCATTCCGGAGGTTGCGGAGCGCGGCCTCGCCGAGTTCTGTGATGTCTATTGCGACGAAGGATATTTCGACCTCGCACAGACGGCGCGCATCCTCTCAGCTGGCCTCGATGCGGGCCTCAAGCCGAAACTGCACCTGGATGCCTACGGCCACACCGGCGCCGCAGCCATTGCGATCGAGCTGGGCGCCGTGAGTGTCGACCACCTCAACTTCACGACGGATGCGGAGCTGCGCGCGCTCGGGGACGCGGGAATCGCGGGCGTCTACATGCCGTGCCTCGAATACTCTGTCGCCCATTCACGCCCACTGGATCCGCGCCGAGTTGTTGATGCCGGCATGGAACTCGCACTCGCGACCGATATTTGCCCCGGCTGCTGGGTCACCGACATGCAGCTCGCGGTGGCCATGGCCTGCCGCACCGGAGGCCTGTCGGTTGCCCAGGCTCTGCGGGCGGCGACGCACGGTGCGGCGCGGTCGCTCGGCCGTCAGGAGAGTGTCGGATCACTTAAAGTGGGCATGCAGGCTGACGTGATCGTGCTCGATGTCGCACGCCACGAAGATGTTGCGTACCGGATCGGCCGTAACGCGGTGACAACCGTCATCGCGCGAGGGGCCATCGTAGAAGGGCTTTGACGTGAGTGCACAGCAGGCGAATGCGACGTTCCATGCTGAACTGGCCTGGCTCGGCGGTGACGAGCCGGCAGCAAACGTGCTGATCGAAGTGGCGGATGGTGTCATCTCGCGCGTGTCGGCGAACGTCGACGCGTCAGCGGGAGCACATCGGTTGCGCGGCCTCACACTTCCGGGACTTGCGAACACACACTCGCACGTGTTCCACCGCGCCATCCGCGGCCGCAGCCAGAGCGGAGTGGCCGACTTCTGGTCTTGGCGCACCCTCATGTATGGGGTTGCCGAGCGGCTGGATCCCGAATCGCTGTACGCCCTGGCGCACGCCACGTATGCCGAAATGGCGTTGAGTGGCATCACGTCTGTCGGCGAGTTCTTCTACCTGCACCACGATCAGGGCGGGAAGAAATACGCCAACCCGAATGAAATGGGCGACGTGGTCGTGCGGGCCGCAAACGACGCCGGGCTGCGCATCACCCTCATCGACACGTGCTACCTGCAGGCGGATGTTCACGGCGCGCCCCTCGACGGCGTCCAGCGCCGGTTCGACGACGGGTCGTGGGAGGCGTGGGCTTCCAGGGTCGACCTGCTGAAGGACACCGACACGATGCGCGTCGGCGCCGCAATCCACAGTGTGCGGGCGGTCCCGCGAGCCGCGCTCGCGCCCGTTGCTGACTACGCCGCAAGCCGCAAACTTCCCCTGCACGTGCACCTCTCCGAGCAGCCCGCGGAGAACGAGGCCAGCCTGGAAGCGTTCGGGATCACGCCCACGCAGTTGCTCGCGGCCGAGGGGGCGCTCGGCGGGCGCACGACCGCGGTGCACGCCACGCACCTCACCGAGGAGGACATCCGCCTGCTCGGATCGAGCGGCACCACGATCTCGATGTGCTGCACCACCGAACGGGATCTCGCCGACGGCGTCGGTCCGGCCTCGCGTCTGGCCGCCGCCGGCTCCCCCATCGTGGTGGGCAGCGACGCCCACATGGCCATCGACCTGTTCGAGGAGGCCCGCGCCATCGAACTCGACGAGCGCCTCATCTCGGGCGTGCGCGGACACTTCCAGGTGCCCGAACTCGCCAAAGCCATTACCTCAGCTGGCGCAGCATCCCTCGGCTGGAACGCCGGCCGAATCGAGGTCGGTGCTCTCGCTGATCTCGTGACAGTGGTTCTGGATTCACCGCGCACGGCTGGCGCGCGCGGCGGCGACCCGCTCGCCCACGTGATTTTCGCGGCAACCGGTTCCGACGTGGACACCGTCATCGTCGGCGGGGAGCTGGTCGTCGACGAAGGTCGGCATCGAACCGTGGATGCGGTCGGGCCCGCTCTGGAGTCGGCCATCAACGCCGTCTTCGACTGACTTTGGGATCGACGTTTCATCGTTGCTCCCTTCGAGAGCCTCAGGGAGCGGGCACGGGCTCTGCTGTCGCTCCCTGAGGAGCGGGCACGGGCTACAGTGTCGCCCCCTGAGGTGCGCGCAGCGCGTCTCGAAGGGAACACAGCCCAATCACAGGCGGCACAACAGCCATTGCTGCTACAGTGAAAGTACTTGCGAGCGCAATTCCTGCGTTCCCTGCGTCGTAGAACGCATCACCGCCCACATCGGGCTGATCTTTTGCTGCGGCGAACAAATCTGGCCATCGCCATGTTTGCCCACCTAGTACAGAAACAATCCATGACTGAAACAACCTTCGGCGCGCTCGGCGTGCCCGCACCTCTCGTTGCCGCCCTTGACCGGGCCGGCATCACGAGTCCATTTCCCATTCAGGAGGACACCCTCCCCGACACCCTGCGCGGACGAGACGTTCTCGGCCGAGGCAAAACCGGCAGCGGCAAGACGCTCGCCTTCACGATCCCCATGGTTGCCAGGCTTTCCAACGGCGGACGCCGCCAGTCCGGGCGCCCGCGCGGGCTGATTCTCGCGCCGACGCGCGAACTCGCCACCCAGATCACTGCAACACTGGCCCCGCTCGCTGAGGCCTATGGCATGAATGTCACCACCATTTTCGGTGGCATCTCCCAGCAGCGGCAGGTTGCAGCGCTTAAGGCCGGTGTCGACATCGTCGTCGCCTGCCCGGGCCGCCTCGAGGACCTCCTGCAGCAGAAATTCCTCACGCTCGATGCCATCGAGATCACGGTGCTGGATGAGGCGGACCACATGGCCGACCTCGGATTCCTGCCGTCGGTCACGCGCATCCTGAACAAGACCCCGGATGGCGGCCAGCGGATGCTGTTCTCCGCCACACTGGACAACGGCGTCGACAAGATCGTGAACCGCTACCTGCATGACGAAGTCCTGCACTCGGTGGATGACGTCACGAGTCACGTCGAAGCGATGACGCACCACGTGTTCGAGGTGGACGGCGTCGACGCGAAGCGGGACCTCGTTCAGGCGCTCGCCTCCGGCACCGGCCGCCGCATCCTGTTCATGCGCACGAAGCACCACGCGAAGAAGCTTGCCCGCCAGCTGATCGACGCCGGGATCCCCAGCGTTGACCTGCACGGCAACCTCTCGCAGCCGCAGCGTGACCGCAACCTGGCGGCCTTTTCCACCGGAGATGTCCGCGTGCTCGTGGCCACGGATGTCGCCGCCCGCGGAATCGACATCGGCAATGTGGAGCTCGTCGTTCACGTCGACCCGCCGGCCGAGCACAAGGCGTACCTGCACCGCAGCGGCCGTACGGCCCGCGCGGGCAGCGCCGGCGACGTCGTGACCGTTGTGCTTCCCGCCCAGCGTTCGGATGTCGCATCGCTCTTGCGCAAGGCCGCCATCACGGTCTCGCCTGAGCGCGTTACCGCAACTTCACCCGCCGTCGTCGCCCTCATCGGCGAGGTCGCGGGGTATGTCACGCCGGCTCCTCGCGCGGCGAAGCCGGTTCGTGGACAGTCCCAGGGCGGACGCTCGCAGGGCGCGAATGCCCAGCGCAAGCGTGCAAACCGCAGCGGCGGCTACGCCGGTGCATCCACTGGACACACGGCAGGTGCATCCGCCTCAGGTGGACGCACAGGCGGCCAGCGCCGTGACCGCTCGGGACGCCCGGCAACATCCGGTGCCCCGCAGGTCGCGCGCACCGGCGGTCCCCGTTCGGGCGGGTCGCGCTCGGGCCAGGGAACTTCGAGCCACGCACCTGCCGGCCAGGCACGCGCAGGTCGCGGTTCCGGCGCCTCGCAGCGCGGCTTCACGAGCTACAGCACCTCGACTCCGGCATCCGCGGGCTCGTCCGGTGGCGGTCAGCGTCGCGCCGGGCGCCGCGCCCAGGGCTGACACTCTGAGCGAAAGCGCCAGGAGTACAGCAACAGGCCTATAGCCGCACTGAGGGGTCCCATCAGGTCCTTCCCGATATTGGGGAAGGGCACAGTGGGACCCCTCAGTTGTCTGTGCGAGCACCACCAGGGCCCACTACTGACCTGTCGGGTGGGACAGTTCCCGCTGACTTGCGGGAACTGTCCCTTCCTGACGCGCAGGAAGGGACAGGTCTCGCAACTGAGTGGATAAGTCGGTTCGAGCTGGAGTTCGCAACTGAGAAGCTGAAAGCCTGCGCGCACGCGCTCGCTACGGCAGGCACCCGACAGACGCCAGTGCCGCGCGCACGAGAGTTCCGCGGCCACCCTCCATCTCGCGCGAAAGCTCCTCGCCGGCAGCCTCGTCCGGGGTGAGCCAGGTGACCTCGAGGGCATCCTGCCGCGGCTCGCACGTGCCCGTCACCGGCACCACGTAGGCGAGGGACACCGCATGCTGCCGCTCATCCGTGAACGCGCTGATCCCTGGCATGGGAAAGTATTCGGCCACAGAGAACGGCACCGGGCTCGCCGGCAGCTGGGGAAACGCCATCGGCCCAAGATCCTTCTCGAGGTGCCGGAACAGCGCCTCGCGCAGCGTCTCCCCGTACATGACCCGCCCGGAGACGAGCGTTCGCGTCATCTCGCCGTTCGCTGAGGCGCGCAACAGCACCCCCACCTCAATGACCTGACCGAGGCCGTCGATGCGCACCGGCACCGCCTCGACGTAGAGCAGCGGCAGTCGCATCCGGATGCTCGTGAGCTCGTCATCCGACAACCAGCCGGAGTTGGGGTCTGGCGTTCCGACGGAGCTCATGCTCCATTGTGGCCCACTCGCCGCGGTCAGTGGTGAAAGGATTGCCGGGACGGGAAGGAACACGACCGATGCACATTGACGCGGATGCTGTGATGTGGTCGGCGCCGGAACGCGAGCGCGCATCTCGGCCGCTGCTCGTCCTGCTGCACGGTTACGGCTCACATGAGGGCGACATGTTCGCGATGTCCCGGTCGTTGCCGCTCGAACCGGTCATCGCTTCGGTGCGGGCACCGCACTCGGAAGGGGCCGGTTTCACCTGGTTCCCCTCCGTCGATGACACGTCGTCGCGGGGCGCCTCGGCGGATGCGCGCTTCGACGCTGTCGGGGCGTCGGTCGCTGCCCTCGTCGAGTGGCTCGACTCGACCGCCTCCACCGCGGTCGGCCTGCTCGGGCTTTCGCAGGGCGGTGCGATGGCGCTGGAGTTGCTGCGCGAACAGCCGGATCGGTTCAGCTACGTCGTGCAGTTGAGCGGCTTCGTGTTCCCGTCGGAGCACGCAGGCGATGCCCGCCTCGCCGAGCTGCGACCGCCCGTTTTCTGGGGCCGAGGCACCCACGACACCGTGATCCCCGAGTCCCTCATCAACCACACGCAAGAATGGCTGGAAACCCATTCCACCCTCACCGAGGGCATCTATGAGGGTCTCGGCCACGCAGTCGCGGATGCGGAAGTCAGCGAACTCGGCGCGTTCATCCGCTCGAGGCTCTAGGCGGGCGCCGCGGGAGTGCGGACGAAGCAGGTCAGCGCCGTTGCCAGCGCGCGGCCTGGATGACCGCGGTCGACGTGAGGGTGGCGACGCCCAGCACGATGAACATCGGGGAACCCTGCGCCAGCACTTGCATAACGGCGTAGTACGCCATGGTCTGTTGGACCCCCTGGCTTCCCGGGTTCTGCATTTCGACCGCGATCAGAATGGCCGAGAAACCGGCCGCGATGAACACGGCCCCGAGCGCCCAGAGCAGAACGTACCAGGGGTTCACCCGGCGCCACCAGGCGGCCGGATACGCGTCCTCGTCAGCGACGACCGGTCGGTCGGTCGCCGATCGGGCGGGCACCACATCGGCAGCATCCGCGGGCCCGGGAACCGCAAACACCGGCGCCCCGTCGACCTGCGCCCTGTCCGCAAGTCCCGACGCGGGGCCACGTTCGATTCGTGGCTCCTGGCGCTGCACGGCGCCGGGCGGTTCCTCCCGGTGGACGCGAGGGTCGTAGCCGGGCTGAAATGCGCGGCTGAATCGCGGGTCGAAGCTCTTGCTCACACCCTCTGACTCGGACATCGCGCCTCCCGACCACGAGTCTAACCGGGAGACATCTGCGGCTCTGGATACAGTGTGACGATGAGGAACACGTCCACGATTGTGCTGGCGATCGTGGTGGTTGCCCTTGCCGTCGTCGTGCTGATTTCCCAGCTCCCTTCTGGCGGCGCGGATTCCGACCATACTGCCGCAGGGGGCAGCACGCCGGTCGCCGCAGTGCTGGAACGGCCTTCCGACGCGACCCTCTCCCATGTGGCCTACGTGCACGACGGCGACACCCTGTACTTGCAGCCGGACGGGACGACGTCGCGCGCGGACGAAATCACGGTGCGCCTCATCGGAATCGACACCCCAGAGATCCGCCCCACGGTCGAGTGCTTCGGCATTGAGGCGCGTGACTACGTGCGCGCACTCCTGCCGAAAGGTACGGCGGTGTGGATCAAATCCGACGTGGAGAAGCTGGATCAGTACGACCGCAGCCTCCTTTATGTGTGGACCGAGGACGGCCGATCCGTGAATCTCGATCTCGTGGCGAACGGCTACGCGACGGCGCTGCGGATCGCCCCGAGCGACACGTACTGGAAGCAGTTCGCGATCGCCGAGGAGGAAGCCCGACACGCCAACGCCGGCCTGTGGGGCAACTGCTGAACCCTGATGCGATCGGGCGTCACTGCCGTTCGAAATGCATCCGAATGCGCGTCGTCCACGACATCACGACCGCGAGGATGAGCGCCCCGATCGCGATCGCGATGCTCGTCACAATCACCGGGACGTACCCTTCGGGTCGCGGATCCAGGAACGGGTAGGGGTACCAGTCCACGATCGGCCCGCGGATCAGGCTGTAGGCGAGGTACAGGATCGGGTACAGGAGCCAGATCATCGCCTGCCCCACCCGGATGCGGAACGGCGGCAGGTCGATGAGCCAGTCCACGATCATCACGATCGGGATGATGTAGTGCAGCACGAGGTTCACCCACGGCACCGCCGTGTCGACTTCCACGTTGCGCAGCAGGAGGCTGTACGTGATTCCGGTGACCGTCATGTAAATGGTTGCCGCGCCCCGGAGGTAGTGGACCCAGCGCGGCAAATTCCCCCGCCACGCGTACAGCGCCGAGATGAACAGCGCGACGACCGCGATGATGTTGGACTCCACGGTGAAGAAGCTGAAGAAGTTCGCCGGCTTGTAGTCGGGGATGTTCGCCACGTTGTACAGATATTGCGCCGTGAGGCCGACCAGGCCGAGCAGGGCGAATCCGAAACGGAACAGGGCAATCCAGCGCTCGCGTGTCATGGTGGGATTCTATGGCGCGAGCGGCGGGGTTGCCGGAATTGGCCTCCTCAGCGTTCGGCGAGCCACTGGGCGAATGTTTGCGTGCCGAGCACGGCATCCGGGCCGGGGAGGACGAGTCCAGCGCGCATGCCCTTCATCTGGCCGCCCGGCACGGTGATCGACGGGATCCACCCTCGAGAGCCGGTACTTCGCGCGTAGGCGCGGACCATCTCGTCGAGTTTTTCCTCGCGCGGCCCGGCCAGGTCGGGCGCGCGTCCGCGCGCCGTGCCGGCGGCGAGCTCGGCGAGTCGCTCGGCGACCTCGCGCACGGCGATCGGCTGGATGCGGGCGCGCGGGGCAATGTGCAGCGCGCCGAACTTTGCCTGACCGAACATTTGCGCTGCGAACTCGTGGAACTGGGTGGCCCGCTGTATCGTCCACGGCACGGGCGAGGCCTCGAATACCTCCTCCTGTGCAACCTTTCCGGCGTAGTAGCCGTGCGGCACGCGATCAATGCCGACGATCGACAGCAACACCACGTGCTTGACACCGTTTCGGGATGCTGCCGCCACCAGGTTGCCGCTCGCTGCGGTGAAGAACGCAACCGCAGCCGCGGGGGAAAGGGTCGAAACGTTCGCCAGGTCGATGACGGCGTCAACGCCGACCACAGCGGCATCCAAACCATCGCCGGTTACCAGGTCGACGCCGTTCGACCGGGTGAGCACGACAGGTTCATGGCCCGCCGCACGCAGGGCATCCACGGTGGGGGCACCGACGGTCCCGGTCCCTCCGGCAACGGCGATTTTCATGAGACGTCCTTCCCTCTCACAGCGCCCCCGTCGCGACGCCTACGGCGAGCGGCGGAGCGCTTACGCTTCCCGCGTGATCTCCACCGTAACGAACAGGGTGGATGCGTGTTGCCCCGCGTACACACCGCGCAGCGGCGCGACATCGTTGTAGTCCCGGCCGCGGCCGACCGCGACGTGACGGTCGCCGATGTCGATGAGGTTCGTGGGGTCGTATCCGCGCCAGTCCCCGCAGAACCACTCCACCCACGCGTGGGATTCGCCGACCACGGTCTGGCCGAGCACGGCATCCGGGTCGGGGTGCAGGTATCCGCTCACGTATCTGGCGGGAATCCCGACCGATCGCAGGGCGCCGATCGCCAGGTGGGCGATGTCCTGGCAGACGCCTTTCTTCTGGGACCAGGCCTCAGCGGCGGTCGTGTAAACGCCGGTCGAACCCGGCACGTACTCGATCTGCTCGCCGATGGCGTTGCAGATCGCGAGCGCGGCGTCGCACGGGCTGTTCGACGCGATCGCATCCCGGGCGATGGCTACCACGCTATCCGGCGGCGCGGTCGGCGGAGTCTGCACGAGCTGTTCCACGAACGACGTGGCGCGTTCCATCTCCGTGCCGAGCGCAGCCCAGTCGAGATGCCGTTCGTGATGATCGCGCGGCCGCACCTCGACGAGGCTCGTCGCGGTGAGCGACAGTTCGTCGTGGGAGGTGAGGATCTCGAACGAGGACACCCGGGTGCCCCAGTAGTCGACGTAGCTGTGGTTGAGGGAGTTCGGGAACACCTCGAGGTTCGCGTACAGCACGAGTTGGCCTTCGGACGTCACGGGCAGCATCCGCGCTTCGTTGTAGGACGCGGTCACGTCACCGTCGTAGCGGAATCCGGTGACGTGTTTGATGCGAAGCCGGTTCATGTGCGTTCACCCACCCACTGGGATACGTCGTTCGCCGGGAAGTAACGCGCGCGGATCGCCTCGCTCGCGGCGCTCGTCGCCAATTGCACGTCATCCATGTGCTGGGGCAGATCGTCGATGATGTCGGCGATCGACCGGTATTCGAGTTCGCTGCGGATCTGGCCGAGTAGCCGCTGGGCCGAGTCACCGACGCCGACGCGGTCGGAGCGCGGTTCGAGTTCGCGCATGTACTCCTCAGCCCGGGTGAGCGAGTAAATGATGCTGCGCGGGAACAGCCGGTCGAGCAGCAGGAATTCGGCGGCGTGGAGCGGGCTAGGCATCCCGCGGTACGTGCGCAGGTAGGCCTCGTAGGCGCCCACGGAGCGAAGGATTGTGGTCCAGGAGGGGCCGGATACTTCCGTGAGGGAACGGGTCGCGAGGAGCCGCGCGGTCATGTCGGCGCGCTCGAGAGCCCGGCCGAGGTTGAAGAACCGCCACGCTTCGTCCCGGCTGGCCGAGGACTCCATGATGCCGATGGCGAGCGCGCTGCGCTCGCGCGCCCACGTGAAGAATTCGTGGACCTTGTCGCCGGCGACCCGATGCGGCATCCGGGCGCGCGTGGTGTTGAGCGCTTCCCACAACTCGGTGCTCACGACTTCGCGCGCCCGGCGCGCATTCTCCCGCGCCGCGTTGAGCGAGAATGCGATGGATGCCGGCTGGTCGCGGTCGAGCGCGAGGATTTCCAGGACGTCGGCCCTCGTAACCGGGGTGTCGCCGGGCGCTTCGGTCCCCATGACGCTCAGCAGCAAACGGCAGGCGGTGTCTTCTTCGATCCACGGGTCTTCCAGCAACAGCTGAAGGTGCACGTCGAGGATGCGGGCCGTGCCGTCGCTGCGTTCGATGTAGCGCCCGATCCAGAACAGCGATTCGGCGATGCGGCTCAGCATGGCTCGCTCCCCTCATCGAGGCGTGCAGTGATGCGGGCGGCCTTCGCGATGGGGATCGACGTCTCGCCCTCGTCCTGTTGTTGCTGCTGTTGCGGCTGGGTTTGTTGGGGAGCATCCGCGACCACCTGGTCGCTCGTCCGGTCGCGCACCCTCTCGCGTTCGCGCTCGAGATCCTCGGGTCGGATGATCGTGATCGCCTCGGTGACGGTGGCCTGATCCTCGACGAGGCTCGGCACGTCGTGGTAGGCGGTGCGCAGCGGTTCGTGCCCGACCACCCAGGTGTCCTTCGATCCGCCGCCCTGCGAGCTGTTCACCACGAGCTGGCCTTCGGGCATGGCCACGCGCGTGAGCCCGCCCGGGAGCACCCACACCTCGTTGCCGTCGTTCACCGCGAACGGGCGAAGGTCGGCGTGCCGCGGCCGCATCCCGTCATCGACGAGCGTCGGGATGGTGGACAGCTGGACGACGGGCTGCGCGATCCAGCCGCGCGGGTCTTTGCGGAGTTGCGCGGCCAGGGTGTCGAGTTCGGCGCGCGTGGCGTCCGGTCCGACGACGAGTCCTTTGCCGCCCGACCCGTCCACGGGCTTGACGACGAGTTCGTCGAGGCGATCGAGCACCTCCTCGAGCGCGCCCGGGTCTTCGAGCCGCCACGTGTCGACGTTCGGGAGGATGGGCTCCTCCGACAGGTAGTAGCGGATGAGGTCCGGCAGGTAGGTGTACACGAGTTTGTCATCCGCGACGCCGTTGCCCACGGCGTTCGCGATCGTCACATTGCCGAGTCGCGCCGCGAGCATGAGCCCTGGCGAGCCGAGCATGGAGTCGGCGCGGAACTGCAGCGGGTCGATGAACTCGTCGTCGACGCGTTTGTAGATCACGTCGACGCGGCTCGGACCGGCTGTCGTGCGCATGTAGACGCGGCCGCCGGAGCAGAACAGGTCGCGCCCTTCGACGAGCTCGACGCCCATGAGCCGGGCAAGCAGTGCGTGCTCGAAGTACGCGGAGTTGTACACGCCGGGTGTGAGCACGACCGCGACCGGATCTTCGACGCCAGCAGGTGCTGCCGCGCGCAGCGCATTGAGCAGTTTCTGCGGGTAGTCGCCGACCGGCCGCACCCGCATCGAGGTGAACAGTTCGGGGAGCGTCTGCGCCATGACGCGGCGGTTGGAGATCACGTAGCTGACGCCGGACGGCACCCGGACGTTGTCCTCCAGCACGCGCCAGGTGCCGTGTTCGTCGCGGATGAGGTCGATGCCGGAGACCTGGATGCGCACGCCGTTCGCGCTCACAACGCCCGCCGCCTGCCGGTGGAAGTGGCTGGAGGAGCTGATGAGCCGGGCGGGGATGACGCCGTCGGCCACCGCACGTTGCTC
>CALMSL010000141.1 GCA_937872445.1 uncultured Microbacteriaceae bacterium
CTAGCTGTAGCAATAATAGGAAAAATTCTGAACCGAAACAGAAGAATCCTTCCTGAGCTCATTCCATACGAGGCCGTGGAAATGTGAACTTGCATGAATTCCAGCGGTTGGAAAACTATTCAGGTACCACAAAATGTCCTGCTGGTGGAAGTGCGCGGTCGGTCCGTTTGACGAATCGAGCATCTTCACATATGTACTGCCACAGTCCTTATAACCGGACCACCAAGTTGCTGCCTGAGCTGGTGAAACCGTGGCGACTAGAAGGGCAGCCGTCAAAGCTAGACCGGCATATACCTTTGCTTTGCGATTCATTCGATTACCTTCCCCCGTTTGACATCCTCCCAAACTGAAAGGATAATTCAACATAGTGTGAAATCAAACGTATTGTCTACCCCCGTTAGGGGCCGAAGTGTCTAGAGAATCAATTGCGTCGACTGCGCGTGTCGTTGCGATCACTCTGCTCCTCTTGCTCACCGGTTGCACTCAAGCTCCGCGAGTGCCGCTCGACACGGCACCGCCAGGCAGCATTTCGCCAGCCGGCGACTTTGTGTACACATGTGTAACTGAACGCGGTTGGGATGTAAAGCTTGAATGGGATGGCTCTATAGTCGCAAGTTCGGAATCGATACCCAAGGAGCAGATCGATTTGTATTCGGCCGACGTCGCCAAGTGCACAGCGAAGGCGAGCGAGAAATTCACCGTGTCAGCAGCACAGTTGCCCGGACTCTACGACGCAGAACTTAAGACACTTGAATGCTTGAAGCACAACGGCTTTCCCAATGTAGCTAAACCACCGTCCAAGCAAGTTTTTATCGACAACTACGACAGTGAGCCATGGATGGCGTACTCCGCGATTGATCTGTCCTCGATGAGTGACAAAGCGTGGAAAACGTTGAATTTAGCATGCCCGCAACCCCTCATTTCCTTCGATGGTTCATTTGAGTAGCATGCCGCCGTCAATGGCCAGCACCCATGGTGCCTCACGTTGAGACTGATCGAATTGCATTAGAGTGCAGCAATGAGCCGGACTATCCGCTGGACGAGTAGGTAGTTTGCGATGAATCGTTGGTGGGCGATCATCCGGGAGGCTCTCGCGTCCGCACGCAGCCAACCTGTGGCGTCCGTCGTGTCGGTGATCATGGTGGCTGGCATGTGTGCGACGGTGCTGCTGACAACCGGTCGCACCGTAGGGGCAGAACAGTCAGTGCTGGGCACCATCGACTCGGCCGGCACACGCTCCATTGTGGTGCGCGCCGATGCGGAAGCGGGCTTGACCACTACGGTGCTTGACCGATTGGCGAATCTGGATGGCATCGAATGGGCGGGCGCGTTCGGGCAGGCCAGGGATGTGCAAAACGCTGCCTTCCCGGACGGTACCCGGGTGCCGGTGAGGCTGGCGTGGGGCAATGACCTCAAAAAGTTGGGCATCAGTAACCTGCCGGTCGCCGACCACTCAGCGGTGGCCTCCGCGGCGGCGCTGGAACAGTTGGGTATGCCCGATGATGTTGGCGGAGTGGTCTCCAACGATGGCCAACAGTATGCGGTCGTGGGCAGTCTCGCTGTGCCCGACTATTTACGGTTCCTGGAACCCCTCGTCATCGTGCCCCAAACAGACACAGCGGATACCGCCCCGGCCCCGGTGAGTGTGCTGGTGGTGATCGCCGCCCGCCCCGACCTGGTCGCCCCCGTCTCCCAGGCAGTGCAATCCGTGCTGGCGGCGGATGATGTCAGCAAAGTGAAACTCTTTACCAGCGAGAGCCTGGCCCAACTGCGCGCCCTCGTGCAAGGCCAGCTGGGCAGCTTCGGCCGCAACCTGGTGATCATCATCTTCGCCCTCACCGCGATCCTGGTCGCCGCGATCCTCTACGGGCTGGTCATGCTGCGCCGCAAGGACTTCGGACGCCGACGCGCCCTCGGTGCATCCCAAAGCCTCATCGTTGCCCTGTTGCTCACCCAGATGGCGGTACTCAGTATGATCGGTGCCATCCTCGGCAGCGCCGCAGCCGCGATCGGGCTGGCCGCCACCGGCGACCCCCTGCCCGGCTGGGACTTCTTCGCTGCTGTCGGAATCCTCGCCATCGTCACCGGACTGGCCGCCGCCCTCATCCCCGCACTGGCCGCAGCGCGACGCGACCCACTCAAAGAACTACGGGTACCGTAACAAAAAGCTAGCCAGAAAAGAACCTGTCCGGGACGACTCAGTTTCACGCGCTCATTCACCAAAGGCTTCCCTAGCTTGGCCAACGAACAAAACTACGAGGAGACTTCCTGTGAGTCAACGTGCATCCAAGAAACAGCGTGGTACCTCGTGGCGTCGCATGTGCCCGCAAAAGGTTCCCTTTACGGCCACCATGGTGGGCCTGCAGGAGAAGTGCCTTTGGGGTAAACATCGATTACAATGTAAACATGAGTACTACAACGCCACTCGGGCGACCCATCTCCGTGCGGCTTCCCGACGATCTGCGCGAGCGCATCGAAGCTCTCGCCAAAGCCTCCAGACGAAGCCAGGGCGATGTTGTGCGCGAAGTCCTGGAGCGCGACCTTTCGGAGTTGGAGTGGGAGCAGCGCATCATCACCAGTGCTGCAGATCTTCGCTCGGGTCGAGTGCAGACCGTGCCGCTTGCAGACGTCGAGCGAGAGCTGGGGCTGAGCGACACCCCGATTGACGCCAGCATCCTGGATGAGATCGAGTGAGTTGGGAAGTCGAATTATCACCAGACGCGGCGAAGTGGCTTCGGAAAGCTGACCCCGACACCGCCCGACGCATACGCGCCGCGCTTCGAGCGATCGCGGCCCTCGACAGTCCCCGGAGTCGAGGCAAAGCCCTCACCGGAGGCCTCTCAGGCTTGTGGAGGTACCGCGTCAGTAATTTTCGTGTTGTCTGCGACCTTCGAGACGCACTGCTGGTCGTTCTGGTGATCGATACCGATCACCGCAGCAGCATCTATGAGTGAATGAAGGGTTTGCTGCATGATGAGCATTCACTCGGTCATTGAATTCAGGTGCGACTCATTCGGCAACAACCCGGCCCGCTGAGGGTTCGGCTTACGGACACCGCTCGAAGCAATAATCGTTCCAAAATCGGTCACGGGAAGTCCGTTGAAACCCGGTCCGCTCGCGGTCCGACTTCCGGACACCCAGGATGTTCCTGGGATGGTGTTGGACTGGCATGCTGTGCATCCCCGCCACGCCAACTGCTCCCATCGCTATCCTTTGCCGCCACCGTAGTACTCGTTCCAGAGTTCGTTTCCCAGAACGGTGCTTGCTTGAGGACATTCCCGCGAGATACTGAGGAACTCTTCCTGCGTCAATTCTGGGAGCGCCGAATAAGCCGACCATGGTGCCTCAGCGGTGCGTGCCTGGTACTGCTCAATGAACACTTGTCTGCTCGGCGCTTGACTGGGCTCATACCCGTGGTCAGCAAGGCACCTTGCGGTTTCCATCTCTTTGTCATAGAGCCGGGACAGTGACTCGCTGCTCAACGCAGCCGAAGAGGGAACCTGTTGGAACCCGATTTTTGCTTTGCACGCCTTATCGTCTTGTGAATATTGGTCGGCTTGGTCGGGTGGCACGGAGACCGTGATCCCCGTACTTTCGTTATAGGTCGCATCCACCCATCCATCGCTCTGAAGGCAATCAACGAGCGCCGACATCATCGATTCCCAGCTCCGCGGGTTCGGCTCACTGTCGTTGGCGTTGGGCGGGCTCCCGCAACCACTCAACCCAACCACGGTGATCAGGGTGAGAGCGATGAGCAACTGGCCCCGCCGCCCACCCTGACGTTCTCGCTGCGACATTGCGATCCCCTCGGAGGACAAATCGACTGACCTTAGTGGCAGGTTCCGCCCTTGGCAGTTCCAGACTTGAAGGCCCCGAACGTTTCAATCTTCCAACTTCTCGATTGAGTACCGGAATACGTCTGCCAGTAATAGTACGGGCCTATTACTGCAGGGTTGTACTGCTTCATGATTCCTGTCGCGTAGTACCAGTGGCGAACTGTGTCATTTTGGGTACCAAAAATGCTGACGGATCTCACACCGGAGCAACTGGTTGTCCCGGTCGAACTGGCATAGGCAAACGCGGGTGCCGCTGAGCCTACGACCAGGCCCAAAGCTATCCCGGCCGCAAGTGCGGCGTTCCTGAGTTTCATTGTGAGACTTCCTTTCTCCTTTGAATGGCCGAAATAGGGCAATCAAGAATTGAACAAAACATCCCGTTCAACGACCCTGTCTACCCCCCCTCTTAGCGCGACTGTCAAGCCCTTCTCCTACAACGGCACCCAGTGACTTTGGGTCGCTGATTGGTGGGCAGGCGAACAGCCGTTCGTCCAGCTCCATCCACTGCGGTCGTCGCATACTAGACATCGCGAACAGGCGCACGCCAGCTCTCGAGATCCAGGAGCTGATAATGCTCTCGGAGGCGATGGCGACCTGCATGCACGATAAGGGTATGGAGGTGGGTTTTGATATCAAGGGAGGGCCCAGCGGCCTAGAGACGGATTCGTCCCAGTCCGGCTTATGGAGGGCCGCTGCCAACACCCGTGGAACGGCAACCGGCTACGTCAACCCGCAGTTGCCCCAGAGCCAGATCAGACAGTCGTATTCGCAGGAGGTTGCCGAGCGGGCTTGTCTCGCTGAACTTGGCTTTGGCTCGCCGGAGTCGCCCAGCGAGCAGACGTATATCGACAGCTACGGCACGGGTGATCAGTTTTATGCAGTCCACTCCGCGGGCGCAGACCAGGTAGGCCAGGTAGGCCAGGGCAAAATGTCCGAGATCGTGCAGAAGTGCCCGCCACCCACCTGGTTTCTCAACGTCGATGGGCTAGTGAAGTAGCACTCAGACCGTGAACGGGATTCCGGTCCAGTTCTCGGAGAGCGACCACAACCCTTCGCCGAACTGGGCGGAGTGGCTCGATGCGACCGGGGTGTTGAGCACCGGCCGGCCGAAGATCGGCGTCGTGCGTCCCCAGTATTGCCCGCCCACGGCATCCGGATCGATCGCCGCTCGCACCAGTGGCCACGCTGCCGCCTCCTTGCTCCCTCCCGCAACGAAGGAGAGCCCCGCGAGGAACCGCTGGGCCACCGTCGGCTCGTTCACGCCGGCGCGGAACGGGGTGAGGCCGTCCTGCGCGCCACCCGGATGCGCGATGAGCGCGGTCACCGGGCTTCCGGCCGCCCGCAACCGCCGGTCCAGCTCGAACCCGAACGCTTGCGTCGCGTGCTTCGACAGCGCGTAGCTCGAGAACGAGGAGTAGCGCTTCTCGCTCTGCAGATCGTACGCCCGAAGAGTCACGAGCCGTGTGGAGCCGCTGCCCATCGTGACGATGCGGCTGCCCGGCGTTCTCGCGAGCGTCGGAAAGACGAGCGCGGTGAGGGCGAAGTGGCCGAGGTGGTTCGTCCCGAACGTGAGCTCGTGGCCGTCCGCAGTGAGGCGTCGCTTCCGGCCGGCCAGGATCACTGCGGCGTTCTCCAGAAGTCCGTCGATGCGGTCGAGCCGGTTGAGCTCCGCGGCGGCGTCGCGCACCGAGTCGAGCGAGGACAGGTCCAGCTTCACGAACCCGACCTCGGCATCCGGGATGCGGCTTCGGATGGAGCTCGCCGCGGCATCCGCTTTCGCCTCTGACCGCGCGGCGAGGATGACCCGCGCGCCCGTGCCGGCCAATTGTTCAGCGGCGAAGTAGCCGATTCCGCTGCTGCCGCCCGTGACGACGAAGGTCTTGCCCGCTTGCGAGGGAAGGTTGCGGGGATCCCAGCGCGCCACTACGGCTGAGTCTCGATGGTGCCCGTCGAGGCGATTTGCTCGTGGTGGTGGATGACCTCGGCCACCACGAAATTGAACCACTTTTCGGCGAAAGCCGGGTCAAGGCGGCTGTCCACTGCGAGCGCCCTCAGCCGCGCGATCTGCACTTTCTCGCGCTCCGGGTCGGATGGGGGAAGGCCGTTCGCGGCCTTCAGCCTCCCCACCTGCTGCGTGAACCTGAACCTTTCCGCCAGCAGGTGGATGAGCGCCGCGTCGATGTTGTCGATGCTCAGTCGGATGCTGTCCAGTTCCTCGCGGACAGCTTGCAAGTCGGGGGTGGCGCGATCGTCGGACATCTTTAGAGGGTACTTCCCTTAGGCCAGGCTCGCGCGGCGCCCGAGTTTCAGTCTTTGTTGGGTGAACAGGATACCGAGGAGCACGAGCGCTGCGCCCGCCGGTTCGTGCCACGACAGCGTCTCCCCGAGCACGAGGAAGCCGAGCACGACGGCGACGACTGGGATCAGATAGGTGACGGTGGAGACGTTCGTCGGACCCCACGCCCGCAACACCGCAATGTTCCAGATGTAGGCGATCCCGGTGCCGACAGCACCGAGCATGACGAGCGACGCGACGACCGGGAGGGTCAGGTTGACCGGACCGATCGCGAGCACGGGCGTGAGTGCCAGCATGATCACACCGGCCGTGCCGATGGTCATGAACGCCACCGTCGTTCCCGCAATCGGCCGCGGGCTGATGAATTTGCGCAGGTATCCGATGGCCACGCCATAGGAACTCGCCGCGACGATGCAGGCGAGCTGACCCCACAGGTCGCCGCTCAGGTTCGTGTACTGCCACGGCGCGATGATGATCACGACGCCGACAAGACCGATGCCCACACCCACCAGCTGGCCCCGATTAAGCCGCTCGACACGAAAGACGACGGCAGCCATGATCGCCGTGGCGATGGGGGTGAGCGAGTTGTAGATCGCGGCGAGACCGGAGGAGACGTGCTGCTCCGCCCAGGCGAACAACAGGTGGGGGATGACCGCGTTCGTGATCGCGATCACGAGGAAATGGAAGTACACGATCGGCTCGCGAGGCAACCGGTGGCGGCCGATCACCATGATGATGCCGAGGGTGAGTGCGCCCAGGATTTCGCGCGACCAGGCGATTTGCGCGAAGGAGACGCCGTCCAGCGCCACTTTCATGAACAGAAAGCTGGAACCCCAGGCGAGACCCATGAGCACGAACTGGATGGCGACGCCGTACCTTTTGGCGCCCGCGGCAGTCTCACTCACAGATAGACACTACATCGCTCCGAAGACGGCCAGTCATCGCGGCGTGCGGAACAGCACAGGCCGTCCTTCGAACGCCGCAAGCCGCTCTTCGAGCCCTGCCCGAACCTGGGGCCACTCGTCGACGATCACCGAATACATGGCCGTGTCGCGCCATGTCCCGTCAGCCCGAGGCTGCTCGCGGCGGACGACGCCCTCGAACGTCGCGCCGAGTTTGGCGATGGCAGCGCGGGAGCGCAGGTTCAGGACATCCGTCTGGATCTTCACGCGCCCGAACCCCGCATCGAACGCATGCTGGAGGAGAAGCAGTTTCGCCTCGGGGTTCACCGCGGTTCCCCACACGCGCGGGTCGTAGCCGGTCCACCCGATGTGCGTGGCCTCCCTGGCCACATCGAAGTCGCCGAGCGTCGTCGTCCCGACGATGGTCCCGTCCCTGGGCCCGCCGACCAGGATCACCGCGAACGGGTTGTTGTCCGGCGAGTTGCGCGCCGCCGCCCAGCGCTCGAACTCCTCGAGCGATCCAGGGAGCGCCGCGGGCCCACCGCCGAACCCGAACTCGAAGACCGACTCGTGCGCGATCGCCTCGAAGAGCCCGGGCAGGTGGGATTCGACAAGCGGTTCCAGGCAGATGAAGTCGCCCGTGAGCGTTGTGGGTTCCGGACGGTGCGCAGTCACCCATCGATTCTGGCACCCGCCGGTGGGACGATGGTACGCATGAAGAATGTCGCGGTGTTCGAGGGCGCGGCCCGCGCCTTCATCGGCGTGCTCGGCGGCATCACGCCCGCACAGTGGGACGAGCCCGGGCTCGGCGTGTGGACGATTCGCAGCCTCGCCGGGCACACCGCACGGGCAATCTCGACCGTCGAGGAGTACCTGTCCGGGCCGGCCGCGAGCACCGCAAGCTGCCCGGATGCGGAAAGCTACTTCCTGGGCCTCCACGATTCCTCGGTGGGCAGTGACGCTGTCGCCGCCCGCGGCGTGACCGCCGGCGTGCAGCTCGGAGACGATCCGCACAGTGCGGTTACCGGGTCGCTCCGCCGCGCGCTGGCCGCGCTGGCAACCCAACCGTCCAATCGCATCGTGTCCGTCGTGGGCGGGAGGACTATACCGCTTGAGGAATATCTGCGGACACGATCGTTTGAACTGGTGGTGCACACGATGGATCTCTCGCGGGCAGCCGGCATTGCCCATGCCCTACCCGCGGAGGCCGTGGCGGAAGTCGCCGCGCTCGCTGCCCGGGTTGCCGCGCTCGGCGGAAACGGGGAGGTCCTGCTGCTTGCCCTGACCGGAAGATTGGCTCTTCCCGAGGGCTTCAGCGTGGTCTAATCTTCGACTGTGCCGCTCACTGTGCGCTATCTGGGAATGGCCGTCTCCTGGATCGGGTTCACCCTGTCGTTCACCCTCCTCTTCCTGTCGATGCGGGCCGTTCTTGACATCGGCGGGTTCTGTGCCGAGGGCGGGCCCTACGTCATCCAGACCACCTGCCCTGGCGAAACCGGCTGGTTGGCGAACCTCAGCATCTACCTCGGACTGGCGAGCGTGGGCGTTGGCTTCTACTTCGCGTGCGGGCTCGGGGCGTCTGTCATGCTCGCCGCCTGGCCGATCCTGTTCATCGGCCTTTCTCTGAACTTCTTCCAGACCGGATTCGCCGCGGGCGGAATGGGTACGACTGCCATGTTCCTCGGCGCCATGTTCCTGGTGATGGGCGCCGTGCCGCTCGTGTTCTGGTTGCGGCGCCGACGGAACAGGATCGCCCTGATCGCCGGGACCTCGAAGATCGACGGCACGAGCGTCGGGAAACTGGACTTGAGCTGGGTTCGCGCCCCAGCATCCGAGGATGAGCCCCGGGAGTTGAGCGGCACCGATTATATCGTGCTCATCCCGCTCTGGCTCCTCGAGGCGGCGCTCGGGGTGTGGATCGGCGTGATCTGGTTCGGCGGTTAACCCCGCGACGAGTTAGCCCACGAGGTCGTGGCGCACCACGATGGCGTCGCGGGCGGGGCCCACACCGATCGCGGAGATCCTCGAACCGCTCATTTCTTCCAGCGCAATCACATAGTCGCGCGCGTTCTTCGGCAGATCGCCGAACGTGCGTACCCCGGTGATGTCCTCGGTCCAGCCGGGGAAGTTCTCGTAGATCGGCACCGCATGGTGGAAATCGGTCTGCGACACCGGCATCTCGTCCATTCGCGTGCCGTCGACGTCGTACGCGACACACACCGGGATGCTCTCGATTCCGGTGAGCACATCGAGTTTCGTGAGCACGAAATCGGTGACCCCGTTGATGCGGGAGGCATACCTGGCGATGGGCGCGTCATACCAGCCACAGCGTCGAACCCGTCCGGTCGTGGTGCCGAACTCTGCCCCCTTTTCGGTCAGGAACTCGCCCCACTCGTCGAACAACTCGGTGGGGAACGGTCCGGCGCCGACACGGGTCGTGTACGCCTTGATGACCCCGATGACCCGATCGAAACGGTTCGGCGCCACCCCGGACCCGGTCGCCGCGCCGCCGCTCGTCGCGTTGGAGGACGTCACGAACGGATACGTACCGTGGTCCACATCCAGCATCGTCGCCTGCCCGCCCTCGAACAGCACCGTCTTGCCCGCATCGAGCGCGTTGTTGAGTTCGAGCGACGTGTCCGACACCATGGGCTTCAGGCGGTCGGCGAACGAGAGAAGCTCGTCTGCGACCTCGTCGACCGTGATCGCCCGACGGTTGTAGATTTTGGCGAGAATCTGGTTCTTCTGCTCCAGCGCGCCCTCCACCTTCTGGCGCAGGATGTTCTCGTCGAACAGGTCCTGGATGCGGATGCCGACCCGGTTGATCTTGTCCGCGTACGCGGGGCCGATCCCGCGCCCCGTCGTCCCGATCTGGCGCTTGCCCAGGAAGCGCTCCGTGACCTTGTCGATCGTGCGGTGATAGGTGGTGATGACGTGGGCGTTCGCGCTCACGAGGAGACGGGACACATCGACGCCCCTCGCGTCCAGCGCATCCAGCTCCTCGAACAGCACGGCGAGGTCGATCACGACGCCATTCGAAATGACCGGGATGACTCCGTCGGTGAGGATGCCGGAGGGCAGCAGGTGCAGCGCATACTTTTCCGAGCCGACCACCACCGTGTGGCCCGCATTGTTGCCGCCGTTGAATTTGACGACGTAATCGATGCGATCGCTGAGCAGATCGGTCGCTTTACCTTTGCCTTCGTCGCCCCACTGGGCGCCGATCAGCACGATGGCGGGCATGGCAAACATCCCTTCGATTGGTGGGGATTACACCCCAGTCTATCCGGCGGGGTTTGAGAATCTCACGTGTTGCATGATCCAGGCGTGCATCGTGACGGCCGCCGCCGCGGACGCATTGATCGAACGGGTCGAGCCGAACTGGCTGATCTCCACGATGGCCTCGGATGCGGCGATGGCCTCCGGCGACAGCCCGGGCCCCTCCTGCCCGAACAGGAGAACGCAGCGGCGCGGAAACGTAAACGTTTCAATGATCACGCTTCCCGGAATGTTGTCGATTCCGATGATCGGCAATCCGGCCCCCTTCGCCCACTCGGCGAACGCGGCGACATCCGGATGCTGCAGGACGTGCTGGTAGCGATCCGTCACCATCGCGCCGCGCTTGTTCCACCGCCGACGGCCGATGATGTGCACGGATTCGGCGGCGAACGCGTTCGCGCTGCGCACGATCGACCCGATATTGAGGTCGTGCTGCCAGTTCTCGATCGCGACGTGAAACGGATGCCGACGGCCGTCAAGATCGGCGACGATCGCCTCCATGCGCCAGTACCGGTAGCGGTCGATCACGTTCCGGGTGTCCCCGCGCTCCAAAAGCTCCGGGTCGTACTCGCTGCCGGTCGGCCAGTCGCCTTGCCATGGGCCAACCCCGTGCGTCGTCTGCTCGGGATGTTCCACAGCGCCAACGCTACTCGCTCGCCAGCGCTCCCCGATCGCCGCGGCGCCGCACCCCGGTGAGACTGAGCAGAAGCCCGCCGAACAGCAGCAGTCCGCCGGGGAACAGCAGGAGGGAACCGAAGCTCACGGTCGATCCGGTGTAGGCGAGTCGGAACGAGTTCGTGAACGTGATCTGGTTCGGTGCACTCGCCCCCGTCCAGCGCAGCGGGAGGAGCGCCACCGTCGTTCCTTCAACGACGGGGCCGGTCGAGCCGTCCGCCTGCGTCAGGGTCGTCGTGGTTTGCGTGGCCCCGCCGGTATCGGTTTCCGCGATCGTGCAGTCGGCGCCCTCGGCGAGCTCGGTCCAGGTGACCACCTGGTCGGCGCGAATGGACTGCTTGGCAGGTTCGGCGGCATCGATCGCACGGCCGTCGAGGGTGCAGGTGAGGGTGAGCTCGAACGGCCCCTTGGACTGCGCGGCGGACGCTCCCGTGTTGACGACTTTTTTGGTCGCGGCGACGTCGGCGAACCGGTACGTGTTCTCCACATCGAGCGCAGGCTGGGCCTGGTCGGAGGCAGAGATCACCGTCGCGTCGACGGTGATCGTGAACTTGCCGTCGACGACTTCGGCGCCGAGAACGTCCAGAACCCGGGTCGTGCTTGCGCCCCCGGTGCGGGTCTCGGTCAGCGTGCAGTCGGCCCCCGAGGCGAGCCCGGTGTAGTCGGCGACGGGGGACGCCGCCGTCACGGTGCGCGTCTGGCCGCCCGGAATGATGACGTCCTTGCCATCCCGAGTACAACTGAGGGTGAACTCGAACTCGATCGCCGGTACCGGGTTGCGCGCGAACTTGTCGATCGCTCCCGCATCCCCGGCGAAGGTCTTCGTGACCTGCACGGAACCGGTCAAGTACCAGTTCGTCACATCGATGTCGACGACGGGCGACGGATCGGCGACGGTCGGGCCGGGGACCGTGACTGTCCCCACTGTCGTGTCCACGCCGTTGTTCGGGGTGATGACAACGGCATCCGCGCCCTGCAGTCCGGACTCGGTGAACGTGCAGTCCGAACCCGCAATGACGTGCTCGATGACCTGCTGCCAGGCGTTGCCCGCATTCAGCAGCAGCGTGCCGTTGTACTGCGTTGTCGCGCCGAACGTGCACAGGACGTCGACGCTGAACGTCTTGTCGGCGCCGAACTGGGCGGAGCCGCCTCCCAGGAGTTTCTTGGTCACGACGAGCGCGGCGGGAGCGTCGAACCGGTTATCGGCGGTGGCCGTGTTGGTCACGCCGCTCACGTCGTTCGGGCTCAGCCGGGTGAATGTCGCCGTGCGTGCGGTGTTGTCCACTGCGACGCTCGACCCGGAGTGGGTCGAATCCGTCGTCGCGGACATGATCGTCGCGTCCGCCCCCTTCGGGTCGGTTTCCGTGACGACGCAGTTGGAGTTGACCGGGATGCCCGTGATCGTGCGGGTTCCGGCGTCATCCAGCGTGAAGGACGCATCCGCGGCGGCAAGCGGAACGGCCACCCCGAGGAACGTGCAGCTCACGGTGAACGCGTAGCCGGTGGGAATCACGGTAGCGGTTGTCGTGACCTTCTTGGACACCGTGAGTCCCGCCAGCTGGTAGTCGTTCGTCAAGGTCACCATCGGGAAGTTTGCCGGATCGGTGATGAGCGGATTGATGATGACCGTCGTCGCCGTGTACGTCGTTTGACCGCTGGCGTCGGTTTCGGAGACCGTGCACGACGCGCCGCCAGGCAAATCGTTCACCGTGACGACAGGAACCGTTGCCGGCGTCGTGGTCGTGTCCACGGTCATCGTGTAGTCGCGCTGGGTGGTTTCGGTGAGTGACGTGCACACGACCTTGCCAGTGAACGTTTGTCCGTTCGGGATGAACGAGGCACCGGGGCCTGTGATTTTCTTCTCCAGACGGAGACCGCCGGTGGCGAGGGCCACGGACACGACGGAGTAGTCGAGCGCGGTGACCGGGGAGTCGGTTGCTCCGGTCCTCGTGATCGCGGATGCCGACAGCGAGTTGTTCGCGGTGGTGTCGGCTCCCGGTGTCGACGACAGCGCCGCCGTCCGCGTGACGACGTCGATCGTGAGCAGCTCGGCCGGTTTGAACAGGTGCGTGTTCGGGAAGTCGATCACGAACTGCAGGCCCGTCACGGTGGTGGGATCGGCGAGCGCCCCGGCCGTCCACACCGCCCAGCCGCTCGTCGGGTTGCTGCCGCACGCGTTCGCGTTGGACGGGTTCTGGAGCACGAGCTTGCACGGCGTCGACGCCGTCGTGTAGTACGTCGTCAGCACCGCACCCGGGATTCCGATGTTCGCCGTGACCTCATCCGCGAACCCTGCCGCCCAGCGCGAGTCGCGCACGAAACTGTCCAGGATCGTCTTGTCGCTGACGGCGGGAAGGCGCGCGGCGAGAACCAGCCGCGGCATTTCGGTGGTTCCGGTGTTTTGCGCCGTGAGCCGCCAGGTTTCCTTCTGGCCGGGCAGGGTCAGCGGGATGCACGGCAGACGGGAGAAGCCGTCGCTGTCCTTCGCGGCCGTGCAATCCGCGTACGTGCCGCCGATGAACCCCTGATCCGTCGGGTAGCTGGCATCCAGATCCGCCTTCACGGTCATAAGCGCGCGCAGGGCGGCCTGTTCCGACGGTCGCACCGTCGTCTCGGTGGAGCATTCGCCGGTTCCATACTTGTCCAATTTTGCGGTGAATCCAGCCGGTGCCGTACAGCTATCGAATGCTCGGTCCCCACGGATATCGAACGCGTTGGTCACGATGGTGTCGTTCACAAGCCCTGGGCGGAACATCATCGGAATGGTGATCACGTAGACCTGACCGACCTCAAGTACTGATCCGGCAGGGAAGCTGAACTTGATCTGCGTCGGACCGTAGGAATCTGCTGTCACGTCGACGGTCGGTCCACTCGTTCCGGCGGGCAACGCCGTGCCGTTTGCAGGAGACGGTGCCGCGCCGGTCAGCGCATAATTGTAGGTCCACGGCTTGTCCGGGTCGAAGATGAGCATGGCGCCGACGCCATCACTCGGCAGACGGTCTGTGATGACCGGATTCAGGATGGGCCAGGACCCCGTGTTGGTGACGGTGAGCGTGTAGTTGAACAGGCGTCCAGGCGCCTTGACGCCAGCCGGCCGCTTCACAACCTCCACGCCCGTGGTCGCGTGCTTGTACAGGTAGCTGGCGGAATTCGTCGCGGTCGCCGTCTTGCCCCAGATCCCGAGAACATCCGCCCGAAGCGAGTTCGTTGTGGTGCCCGGCGTCGTTTCGCCAGGGGATGCCGTGTTCCCGGCGAGGTCGGTTTGAACCGGCCCGCCCGTGCGCAGGTCGGTCCTCCGCTGAACGAGGATAGGGATGCTGATTTTCGGAGCTTGCGGGTTCTCCCACTGCGAATCGTCGGCCCGCTTGATCGTCATGCGGAGGCCTTCGATCTGGCCCGCCGTGACGCCGACCGGCAGGAATCCTGTCTGCGCGTCTGCTTCAATCTTCCACGTGCCGAGGACCCAGTGCCCGCCTCGGGCCACGCAATCGCCGTCCGGCGCGGCCTGAACGGCAGGCGCCGTCCACGTGCTGTCGATGCAGGCATCGACCCGAATAACCGTTTCGCTGCCGGAAGGTGACGGGCTGAACGCCGGAAGGGTCGGCGTGTTCGCCGCCATCCCGGTGAAATCGAACGCATTCCAGAACGTCGCCCGGTCGTCGGTGATGGTCAGGGTTTGCACGCGTTCACTTCCGCCCGGTGTTGCGACAAGCGTGAGCGGGAAGATGCTGCGGTTCGGTTCCGTCTCCGTTGGCGTGCCGAACGATTTGGACGTGGTCACCGAAATACTGGAGGCGATGAGGAGAATGTTCGCTCCGTTGCGCGCAGAAAGGGTCGCATCGCTGAACGTGGGCGTTGCCGGCAGGCTCGTACCATCCCAGCGCCTGTCGGCAACTGTTGCCTGCGTCGAGTTGTAGTCGGTGCCGGGGACAACGCTGGTCCCGGCAACCCTCTTGAGCATTCGCAATCCCAGGTCAAATTGGATGATTGCCTGCCCGTTGGTGGCATTGATGTTGCCGGTGTAGACGAACGTGAACGCTGTCGTGTTCGCAAGGTCGGATTTTGTCCATGCCAGAACCGTGCTGACAACGGCAGACGGGGTTCCGGTTGCGGCGAGGTTGCCGCCTGCCGATCTGGTGACCGTCACCGTGAGCCCTGTCGCCCCTGTCGGTGCGGTTATCGACTGGAAGCGAGTGAGATCCCAGTCCTCGAACGGTGAATCGTTGGGCGTCGCCACAGACGTATTGGGTTCACTGACGGTCAACGAGTTCACCCGCGCGGCCGTCTGGTTCGTGGCAGTGATCGTCACTCGGCTCGTCGGCAGAACCGTGGCACCGGGATCCGGAATTGGAACCGGCCCGCCGGTCCACGTTTTGTCGACTGCGACGGCCAAGGGTGCGTCGCGAAGCTGAACGGTGTCGGAGGCGCGATCGGTCAGGGGGCCGCCGACAGCAAGCGTAGCCTGCGACCACGCGTCATTGCGGATGACGCTGTGAGACGGAGACCCGGTTGTCAGGTTGGCGTTGTAGCGGTATCCGTCGACGACGGGCCAGGTCGAGTCGCTGCGCAAGGTGTCGCGCAGTTGGAACATGAGATCGATACGGCGATTGTTCCCGGTCGAGTCGGCGACGCCGGTGCCGGGAGCCGGGTTGAGGCCCGGACGGTTGGTGCCTTCCGTGAAGGTAAATCGTACCGCGACGAAATCTGCTCGCTGTGTGGAATCTAGCGTCCTGTTGGACGTGGTACCCCCGTTGCACGGTGCAGCCACCGTGCAGTACCCGGCGATCGACACCCAGGTGGAGCTTGTCCTGCTGTAGAACTCGATCGCGACTTTGTCGTACTTCACGAGAGGGTCGATGTTGTTCAGCCTGTTGATCTGATAGAGCTCGAACGCGTCGTACATCCCCCGGCTCCATGCCCCGGGATCCGGGTTGCCCGACGAGTCGACCGCTCCGTCGTAGATGACCATTTTGTCGACGCCGGTGTAACCGTCCGTCGACCAGGACAACCGGGCACGCACCGTGTCGCCGTTGCGGGTGTTCAGGATGGTCTTGTTGAAGTTCTTGTCGAGCAGGTTCGCTGCCCCGCTTCCGGAGGCATCGTAGGGAACGAGCGTCACCTGCGGGCACGGGTTGGAGACCGCGACGTTGGACGCCAGCGCTGATGGCCCCGCGCCGCTCGTGCCACTGGTTGCGCTGCAGTTTTGCAGAGTCACCGCAGCGTTCGGCAGCGCGGTTGCCGTGTCGCGCAGGGTCGCGCGCAGCGCATATTCGACGTTCGCCACCAGAGTCTGGTTGGGCTGGAAGCCCGTGGTGGTGTCCCAGCTGAGCTTGAGTCCGTAAATGTTCCCGCGCACGGCGCTCGGGATGTCATAGTTCTGGATGCCCGGGGCAAGCACCGTCAGCGGAGTGTAGATTCCTGCGGAGTTGCGGTACGAAATGGTGAGGGTCGCGTTGCCCGGCACCGGTGTCACCACAAGCCGCGTGGCATCGAAATATTTGTACCAGTTGGTGAGCCCGGTCTCCGTCGACGGATCGATCATGTCGATGTGATTCAGTGGCCTTGTGGAGTCCGGGTAGTCCAGAACATGAGTTGTGAGGGTTGCCGTGGTGGACTGCCCTGAGGCTGCTCGCACGGACCCGCGGGAGAGCGTTTTCGACGTCTCGACGTTGACCTGCTCGGCGAGAACCGTCACCGTGGCGGAGGCGTACTTCGGGCCGACTGCCTGACTGTACGCGTCGACACCGGTGACCGAGATCTGGTTCGTGTACAGGACGCTGAAGTTGGGTGCCACCTGAGCCGGATTCGCGGTGATCGCAAACGGCACCGTAGCGACGACGCCCTGCGCCATCGACCCCGTGAACGTGACACTGAATCCGGTGACGCGCTTGGCTGAACCTGATGCGGGCAGGCCAGGGGACGTGGCGGGAAGAACAGAACTGGTTCCGTCGTCGAAGGAGTAGGTGACCGAGGCGGCGGTTGCTCCTGCCGGCCAGGAGACTGCGCTCGTGAACCCGCTGAAGATGAGCCCGCCGCCCGTGTGTGCGGGGGCGAGCGAGTTCGTAGCAGCGAGCGAGGTCGGGTCGGACGGTTCGGAAATCGTGAGGGAGGCGAGAGGGATCGAGCCCGCATTGCCGCCCGTGAGGGTGACCGTGCCCTTGGTGAGGTCTTTGCCACCGAACGCGACCGTCGACATCCGGTTGGGGGTGATCGTCTTGCCCGCCGAAACATCGCTCGTGGCGGCGGTCACAACGTAGTTTGCGGTGACGGGCTTGGTCGCCGACAGGGCGTCGCGCGCGACAACCGACTGGGCCGTGTTGGGGTACGTCCCCGCGGACACACCCGAACGGTTTTGAAGTGTGAGTTTCAGGTTCGCACTCGCCGCGCGAGGGATGTCTGCAGATGCCCCCGACGAGAACACGACGCGGATCCCGCCCGTATTTGCCGGGCTTACGCCGGCCGGAAGCACCAGAGGATTAGGCGCCGAAACGGTGGGTGCGTCCACCCACGCCGGAGTCGCGAGCGAGTCATCCCAGAGCGAGACCACCGCCGAGGTCGCGCCCGAAGGCCAGGTGGCGGAGTCCAGAGTCTGGAGTGCAAGGGTGGTGCGGAAGATGTTCCCGGCCGCTGCGGGATTCACCGGGTCCTGGATGGTCAGGGAGGAGACGGGCGCGTTGGAGGTGTTCGCTCCGCCCAGAGTCAACTGGGTCGCGAGGCCGGCCACCGCGAGGTTCGAAGCAGGAGAAAAGGATTTCGTCGGCTGGGTGGCGAGCTGCAGCGGCACATCCAGTTGCACGGATGCTGTGCTCGGAACCATCGGGGCGTTGTCCGCCACCATTTGCGAGGTGTTCTGAACCGTGCGCGGAGTGGGCGTGTAGTCGAGGTCGGAGCGCACAGTCACGGGGATCGTTACGGTGACCGTGCCGTTGGTGAGCCCCTTCTGTCCGGCGGGAGTGGCCAGATTCTGGTGGAATGCGACGGTGACCGTCTGCCCGCTCACCGTAATGGTGCGTTCGGAGGCAGTGAGCGCCGGGGTCAGGAGAATGTCGCCGGGGGCCGGGAGGATGAACTCCGGGGGCACATTATCCGTCAAGACCGCGTTCACGCACTCGTCGGTCAGCACAGAGCACCCGACTTCGATCATCCAGTTGAAGGTGTCCCCGGGGTGCACGAGCGCTGCGTTCGCCGACTTGACGTTGCGCACGGCCGCCGGTTCGAACGCGAACGCCGCGGTCGCGGGGATGAGCGCGGACGCCACAACCAAGAGCGCGGTGACCGCTGAGACGAGCTTGCGCAACGGACTCCAGCGGGCGCGGTCGTCCGCCCTCTGCTGCCCTCGTGGGCGGGCAATTCCGGTAAGCATTTTCCAGTACCTCTGGGTGATCCATCGAAATCGAGGAGCTGCAGCGGTCTGCGTCCGCTCGCCGCTGGATCGGCTCGATGGCTAGTCGTCGGGTCGGTTGGATTCGGGTCGAGTGGAAAATTCCGAAATCTGCGGATTCCCCCAAAGGCAAGCTTAGGAACGCGAGCCGGCGAATGGGGGGTTTCCCGACCCCCAGTGATAGGGACAGCCGCGTCAGGGGATGGGAACACTTCGAAGGCTGGATGCGGACAGTTCCGCCGCACTCAGTCCGATGCAGATCGACTGTTCGCGCAGGAACGCAAGCAGTTCGATCCGCCCGCTGGTCGTCACCGGGCCGGCGTGCACGGCGATGCCCGGTTGCCCGTGCAGCACCCGGGCGAGCACGTCGGCATCGCCGCCGATCAGGCGAATTCGATTCGTCACGATCTCGCGCGCCTGCACGCGCGCCCGCCAGCGGATATCGGACTCCACGAGAACTTCGGCGACATCGACGGGGCTGTCCGGTTCGCCGAACGCCGCGATCAGAGCGGGGTGCAATGGCACGGCGCTGCTCACTGCTACCGGCGCGCCCGTGAGGGCCGCCGCCGCGAGTACCCGCACCAACAGGGCGACAGGCACTCCCTCGCTCAACCGGATGGTGACCGGAACCGGTTGGTACCGTTGAACAGAACGCTCAAACTCCGCAGTCGCGGACTCTTTCGTCGCGTACGTGGACGTCCAGGCGATTTCGTCGCGACGAGCACCGGCGCGGACCCAGTCGAACTCGGCGAACGTCATCCCGGATTGGGCGGCCGAAATGAGCCGGGCGGCCTTCTCGCCGATGCCGTCCAGAGTGACCGTCATTCCCTGGGGCTCGGTAACCGGCTCCCAGGTGCCGAGCGCGATTGCCGCATCCTGTCCGCCAGCAGCCCGCCCGGTGCCGAGAATCGAACGATCCCAACCGCCCACCGGCACGCGCGCACCCAGGCTGGACACCACCGCGCGGTTGACGCACGTCAGGCCGGCCTGAACCGACTCAAGCCATGTGTCCACCTCGACCGCATCCAACGAGAAGAGGCCGGCGCTCAGGCCGAAATCCAGTGAATTCTGGGCGTTAATCGCATCCGCGAACGTTGCCACGCGCACAATGTCCAGAACGGGCGCGCGACGCTCCTGCCGTCGGATCAGCGAGTCCACGCGGACCCCATCGCGAATCCCCGGCGACCAGAATGCGCCGTCGGCATCGAGCTTGCGCGGGCGAACCAGCCAGGTTTCACCGTCCGACAGTTCGTCCAGTGCCTCCATTTCCCTGGGGCCGGCAGGGCGCGCGAGCGAGGAGATCCGGGCGTGTCTGGTGTGCGCGCGGTCGGTGGGAATGGATGCCACCGCATCCGTGAGACGGCCGAGGAACCGGGCGGAGGTACCCACCGACCCGACGAGGATGACCGTGCCGGTCGCTGTCGGAGCCTGACCGGCGTGATCCAGCGCGCCGCACACCACATCCGCTACCGCCGCCTCGAGGTCGGCGCTCGGTGTCACAATCACCGAGTTGCGGCCACCCGTCGTTGAGGCGAGAGGCAGCTCCGCCCGCCAGGAATGGAACAGCTTCGCAACATGCCTGCTGCCGACATGCACGACCCGATCGACCCGTTCGTCGGTGATGAGCGCCCGAGCCACCTCACCTTCCGACTCCACCATGCTCACGAGGTCGGGAGGCACTCCGCCCGCGACGAGCGACTCCAGAAACACTGCGGTGGCACGACGCGATTCCGGGGCCGTCTTGACAATTATGGCGCCACCGGCCGCCAGCCCCGCCAGCACGGTTGCCGCGAGCGAGCTCACCGCGCAACTGCGCGGAGAAACGACGACGATCAGGCGCGGCGGAACGTACTTTGCCCCGGTCACCTCGTCCAGTTCGCGGGCGTTTCGGGCGGCGCTCATCGCGAAGTGGATGGCGGTGGTGACGTCGGCATCCGCCTCCTCGATGCACACGCCGCTTTCGCTCACGGCAACCTCGGCGAGAAGCCCCCGCCACTCGGAGAGAACCTCCGCAACGCTCTCGAGGACCACCGCCCTGGTGGCGCCGCGCCGTTCCCCCCAGGACTGGCCGAGGTCGATCGCGCCGGACACGAGCGTATGCAGTGCTGGAAGACCGTCCACCGTCGAGCGTGCCAGGACCGCTTCACCGGCCGCAGAATCCCGTGCCCGCTCCAGAACCCCCTGCGCCCACTCCCTCGTCGCCGGATTGGTGAAGTCGGCCACCTCCGTGCGCACGACGCCCTGGTGCCTCAGACTTGCCGAAACGGGCTGGCGTGAACCATCCAGTGCCGTCAGGAAGCGCTTCTCTTCCCGCGCAAACACCTCGTCGAGCGCGGACGGTGCCGAAACTGCGAAAAGGCCCGACTCGGGCCCGGACAGCTCCGCGAGCCGTCGGATCAGGTACGGTGCCGCGAGCGGCAGCTGCCCGGCGTGCATGACGGGCGCAAGGATGCGGACCCCACCGACGTCGCGTTTCACCACATCCGCTTCCCGTGTCCCCACACCGAGGCGAAACTCGTGCTCCAGGCTTCGCTCCACGCCGCGCAGGCGCGCCAGGCGCCACGCGAACGCCGTGGTGAACACATCGTGTGTCGCCGAAATCACTCGAAGCGACGCCGTCTGTGCCGGGTGGAGGGCGAAGTCGAGCATGCGAAGGTACTGAGCGTGCCCGTCCTCCGGGCCGGGGAACACTGCGGGGGCCCAGCCGTGCGCTTCGGCCACTGCCCGCTCCTGCGCGCGAAATTCGCCCCTCATGATGCGCACAGTTGCGGTGGTTCCGCCGCCGGAACGCCTCTGCCGCGCCGCCGCCGCGACCCGTCGCAGCGCAGGCAGAGAGTCCGGAAGGTAGTCCGGAAGGGCAATCCCGATGTCGAGCTGCGGATACCGTTGCAGCATCCGCTCGAACACTCTGAGCGTTGGTTCGAGTTCATCGAACATCCCCACCTCGAGGTCGATGTGCTTGGGTCCCTGGGCGGCGGCGGCGACGTCAAACAGCGGGGCCACCCGGTCCGCAACGTCGTCGACGAGCGCATCCAGATCGACCAGCCGCCAGGATGCGCTCACCGACGACACCCGGAACGACACGGAGTCGACGTCGGGCCGCAGAAGCAGGTCGCGCACGTCCGCAGCCTGGCGGTCCGCTTCGTGGTGCCCGCTGGCCGCACTTGCGATGGGCGCCAGCGTCGGGCGGACGCCCCCGCGGCGGCGCAGGTCGACCAGGTGGTCGTCCAGTTCCCGAACGTCGAGGCGAAGGAGCAGGTGCGAAAACAGTCGAAGGAATCGCTCCCGCACAGCTCCGATTGCCGCTCCGGCCGACAGCGAAGAAAGGCCAGCCGAAATGTGGGTGTCGAACTCGATGCCCTGCCGAGAACCGGGCGGCAGGCTGTGCGACAGCAACTCGAGGTTGTGCGAAATGGCCCGGGCATCCCGTGGACGGAAAACACCGTTCACAAGGTCGGTGGCGAGCTCCGCTCCGCGTTGGGTACGGACAACTCTGGCCAGCCGCGCTTCCGCCGTCGGCACAGGGACATCCGGGGTGCCGAGCCACCGCCGCACTGTGCTGATCGACTCCTCGGCAAGCCGCGCGAAGCCCGAAGTCGCGGCATGCTCATGGTTGTCCACTCTGAAAGGCTACTGGGCGCACCTGAGACTGAACCACAGCAAACGCAAGCACTGATTAGGCTCAGAACATGCCAGCAGAAATGGACGTCGTGATCGTCGGCGGCGGACACAATGGTCTCGTCGCAGCCGCGTATCTCGCGCGGGCCGGAAAGTCCGTCACCGTGCTCGAACGCGCGAGCGCCGTCGGCGGTGCCGCCGTTTCTGCCGACGCGTTCCCCGGTGTCGATGCCCGGCTTTCCCGTTACTCCTACCTGGTCAGCCTCCTGCCCGCGCGCGTCATCCGCGACCTCGATGTGGATGTGCGGCTTCTTCGGCGGCGTTACTCCTCGTACACGCCTGATCCGGGCACCGATCGAGGTCTGCTCGTGGACAATGCGGAAGCGGAAGCGACGCTGGCCTCCTTCTCCGCGATCGGCGCTGCAGCGGATGCCGACGCCTGGACATCCTTCTACGCGGGCACGGCGAAGCTCGCTCGGGCAATGTTTCCCACCGTGTGCGACCCTCTCCTCACCCGAACCGAGGCCCGGCGCCTCCTGGCAGACGACGCGTTGTGGTCGGCACTCGTCGAACGGCCCATCGGCGAGACGATCGAGCACACGTTCGCGAACGACCTCGTGCGTGGAGTCGTCCTCACGGACGGGCTCATCGGCACATTCGCCGAGGCGCACGATGCGAGCCTCGCGGCGAACCGCTGCTTCCTGTACCACGTGATCGGCAACGGCACGGGCGACTGGGACGTACCGGTAGGCGGGATGGGGTCCGTCACCACGGCCCTCGCCGATTCGGCCCGCCGCGCCGGCGCGAAACTGATCACCGAAGCGGAGGTCACGTCGATAGACCCCGAGGGCGAGGTGCGCTTTTCGCGCGGCGGGCAGGAGCACCGTGTGACGGGCTCGACGATCCTCTCCAACGTCGCACCGTACGTGCTGGATCACCTGATCACCGGGAGTGCTCCACCACAGAACACCCGGCCGGAGGGCGCTCAGGTCAAAGTGAACCTCATGCTGTCCCGGTTGCCTCGGCTTCGCGACCCCACGGTCGATCCTTCGGCCGCGTTCGGTGGAACGTTCCACATCAATGAGCTCTACAGTCAGCTGCAGGCAGCATTCGACACCGCGTCGGGGGGCGGCATCCCCGATCCGATCCCCGCCGAGATTTACTGCCACTCGCTGACAGATCCGAGCATCCTTTCCCCGGAGCTTCAGGAATCCGGCGCGCAAACACTCACGGTGTTCGCGCTCCACGCACCGGATCGGCTGGTCAACGCGGAAAACAATGACGTGATGCGTCAGCGCCTGGAATCCGCCGTGCTGTCGTCACTGAATTCGGTGCTCGCCGAACCCATCGAATCCGTGCTCATGGTGGATGAGGACGGGCGCCGGTGCGTGGAGACCAAAACCACGCTGGATCTTGAGCACGCGCTCGGCATGCCGGGCGGCAACATCTTCCACGGGCCCCTCGCCTGGCCTTTCGTCGAGGATGATGCCCCCCTGTCGACCCCCGCCGAGCGCTGGGGCGTGTCAACCAGGTGGGACCGGGTCTTGGTGTGCGGGTCCGGCGCGCAGCGCGGGGGGGCGGTGAGCGGGCTCGGCGGCCACAATGCGGCCATGGCGGTACTCGAAGCGATCTGAGCCAACGTGGCGGGTTATGTCTACTGATGTCGGAGCCATGACGGACAATCGAACTATGCCGCAACCCTTGGATACCCGTGAGTTGCGCAAGGGCCGTGGCGCATACTTCACGCCCCCGGCTCTTGCGGAGTTCGTCGCCAATTGGGCAGTCCGTGACTCAGCTGATCTGATCCTCGAGCCATCGTGTGGCGATGCGGTGTTCCTCTCCGCCGCCGGGTACCGCCTTCAGTCGCTTGGTGCCGCTAACCTTCCTGGCCAGCTTCAAGGTCACGATATTCATCGGCATTCACTTGACACTGCAGCTGACACGCTTGCAGAACAGGGGATGTCCGCAAATTTAGTCGAGGGAGACTTTTTCGATACCGCTCCGGACGCTAGATTCACCGCGGTAATTGGCAATCCTCCTTTCATCAGATTTCAAGGGTTCACGGGTCAAAGCCGAACGAAGTCCCTTGCCCGCGCACTCGCTGCCGGGGTGAACCTGTCTGGGCTTGCGTCATCCTGGGCGGCCTTTACTGTGCACGCGACAAACTTCCTTGTCTCAGGTGGACGTCTCGGGTTGGTCCTTCCTGCTGAGTTGCTTTCCGTAAGGTACGCGTCGCCGGTGCGAGAGTTTCTTCAGAATAGTTTCGCGTCAATCGACCTCATACTCTTCGACGAACTCGTATTTCCCGGTGTGCAAGCTGACGTCGTCGTCTTGATGGCTGACGGATTCAAGTGCGGTCGCACCAATCACTTCACGGTTCACCAATCGAAGAACGTATCCACACTGCATCTGAAGGTCGGTCGCCGTTGGACTCCACCGTCAGGAAACGTTCGGTGGACCGATGCGCTACTCGACTTCGATGTGGAGCCCCTGCTTGCACAGATACGAGAATCCAACGTATTCACCAGGCTCAGCGACTGGGGTACGGTATCGTCTGGCACCGTCACAGGGGCAAATCGCTACTTTGCCCTTTCTCAGAGTGAAGTCGCATCGCTCGGTATCGCCAATTCAGACCTGCAGCGTTTGCTTCCTGCGGGTTTCCCCATGGGATCAATGGGAAATGTCACGGCCAAGGACATTGAATCCGCCGACAACTCTGCTCGTTCCTTCTTGTTTTATCCGCAGGCACCCCTAGATCAGGCAGCACGGAGCTACATCGATCATGGTGTCTCCCTCGGCATTCCCGAACGATACAAATGCCGCGTCCGAACGCCATGGTGGAGAGTCCCCCTAACTTCGACTCCTGATCTCTTTGTTTCGTATATGAGTGGTGCGACCCCACGAATTGTTTCGAATTCGGCACGCGCACGACACCTCAACTCAATCCACGGATTACGCACACCCCCGGAAACCCGCTCTCTGGCGATGAAGGCACTCCCGCTCCTCGCGCTCAACTCCTACTCGCTGTTGTCCGCTGAACTGGAAGGGCGTTCATATGGCGGCGGTGTTTTGAAACTCGAACCCCGTGAAGCGTCTCGATGGCTAGTCCCCGGCACTGATGCCGCATCAGCTTCCATCGAACTGTATTCCTCGGTTTTTGCCATGGGAATCAAGCTCATGAAGAACGGAGACCTGCCCGGTGCTACCGAAATAGCAGATCAGATTGTTGAGGAACTTCTCCATGAAACTTCAGCGGGCCGAATTGATTTTGACGTGATCAAGGCGGCACGATCCGAATTGTTGAGACGTCGACTAACCCGTGGGAACACGCCAAAGTCTGTGGCCCCCACATGGTAATCCCGAAAGATCAGGAGCCAGGTTTCATGTCGCCGTGGGACCAATCCAACCCACCGCGTTTTCAGCCCGACTATTCGGCACTCGCTGAACTTCTCGATCAACCACTTCATGAATCAAAGATCGCGTCGTCTGGAAACTGGGCTGATGCCATCGATGATTGGGTAGCTGCAGAACTACGGCGAGCCGGATTCCCCGAGGACGAGGTTTGGCCCCGCGCATCATTTCCGCGAGTTCTGCCCAGAGAAGTTGCCTTGCTCCTCAAGAACGCGACACCCGAGCTGCAATCGCAACTGGAAAGGTTGATCGGGCGAACAAGTGGTGTCGCCAGCGCAGATGCTCGAATTCTCGGCCGTGCCTACATGAAGCAGGTTGATGTGGTCATTGCCCAGTGGTCTCGCGGTCCGGAACTCATGATTTCGACCAAGACAATGATGTCATCGTTTCGAAAAAATCTGCCGAACAGATTCGAAGAGGCATACGGCGACGCGGCCAATTTGCGGGGACGATACCCCCTCGCTTCGATTGGATTTCTCTTTGTTATGCGAGCGTCTGTGCTCACCGAATCGGGGACATTGCAACGCGCGATTGACATGTTGCGCAAACTCAATAGTCCCGAAAGCTACGATTCGACGGGGCTGATTCTTCTTGACTATCTGGATAAGCCTTCCGAATTTGATCGAGTGGAAATTCTCGAGGATGAAGTTCCTGAAGACCTTCGCGCAGGTGTCTTCTTCGACCACGCAATCTCGAGAATTCTGGACGTCGCACCAGTGGACGTTCACGTCCGTGTTCGAGAGCGTCGCGAGCACAACATCCTTCCTCTGGATTCGTTCGAAGCCTAGGCGCCGATGATTTGGTGGACCCGAGAAGTATTCCGCTGGCGCAGGCTCTTTACCCGGGGTACCGAGGCTGGTTACACTCCACCCACGGTCAAAAACGGCCGGTTCGACGCGAAGGGAGCGCGCAATGGCTGACTTCGATCCCTTCGCCAATCAGGGTGGACCCGCGGCCTGGGACCCCGAGCACCGCGATGACTCCAAAAAGCGCGCGGACGAACTGCTGAAGAAACTGGCCGAATCCGACGCCGAACCCGGAAGCGGGCCTGCGGCCTTCGCGCGGGAGGACGCGGGAAACTCCGACGAGAACGAAGCCGACGAGAACGAACCGGGAATGGAACGCGCGGACGGGCACTGAGAGGTCCCGCGCGTTCGGCCAAACAGCGGCAGTGCGCAAAGATGGTGGCATGACAATTGGCATCCTCACGAGCGGCGGCGACGCGCCGGGGCTCAACGCGGTCATCCGCGCCATCGTCTTCAGCGGAGTACAAACTCACGGCCTGGCGTTTGTCGGCATCCGGAACGGCTGGAAAGGCCTCGTGACGGAGGACGTGTTCCGACTCGAACGACGCCACATCATGGGGATCGGCAAGCAGGGCGGCACGATACTCGGAACCTCACGGACGAACCCGTTCGACCACGGCGGCGAGGAGCGCGTGCGGGAAGTCATGGCTGCGCACTCCATGGACGCCCTTGTCGTGATCGGCGGGGAGGGCACGCTCGCCGCCGCCAAGCGCCTGACCGATGTCGGGTTGCCAATCGTCGGCGTCCCCAAGACCGTCGACAACGACCTGGACGCCACCGACTACACGTTCGGGTTCGACACCGCGGTCCAGATCGCCACGGAGGCGATGGATCGGCTGCGCACAACGGGAGACTCCCACGATCGCTGCATGGTCGCGGAGGTCATGGGTCGGCACGCCGGATGGATCGCGCTGCACTCCGGTATCGCTGCCGGCGCCCACGCGATCCTCATCCCCGAGCACAAGACCTCCATCGAGCAGATTTGCGACTGGGTCACGAAAGCCCACGACAGGGGCCGCGCGCCGCTGGTCGCGGTCGCCGAAGGATTCCTGCTCGACACCATGACGGACGTGCACAGCGAGCGCGGACTCGACACGTTCGGCCGGCCGCGTCTCGGCGGCATCGGCGAAGTTCTCGCGCCGCTCATCGAACAGCACACCGGAATCGAAACGAGAGCGACCACGCTCGGCCACATCCAGCGCGGCGGGACCCCCACAGCCTACGACCGGGTGCTCGCGACCCGCCTCGGCTGGGGTGCACTCCAGACGGTTCTCGACCAGAAGTGGGGATACATGGTCGCCCTCAAGGGGACCGAGATCGTCGATGTGCCGTTCGAAGCTGCGCTCGGATCGCTGAAGACAGTCCCGGAAGCCCGGTACGGCGAGGCCAGAGCCCTCTTCGGCTAGGCTCGCGGGTCACCGCGGGTTCAACTGCCGCTCCAGCGTTTCCGGCCGGAAACCGCGGCCTACGATCCGCGCCGTGAAGAGCCGCAGAATGGGCAGCGCAACCGTGGCGATGCTCCGCTGCCACCACGTCATGGGGTTGGCAAGGAATCCGCCACCGCCGGGTTTCGCGACGACATCGTGCAGCCGCAACTGAATGGGTTGCATTCGAGCGACAGGGGGCAGTCGGCGCTTTTGCACTCTTGCCAGATCGTCGGTCGACACGGAACCTGCGCGCAGGTCCTCCACGAGCAGATTCGCGGCGGCCACCGCATCCTGAATCGCGTAGTTGATGCCGACGCCGAATGCCGGCGACATGGCGTGCGCAGCATCGCCGATGCACAGCAGACCGTCCCGCCACCACTGGCTGAGCCGATTGACCTGAACCGTGAGGAGTTTCACCTGGTCCCAGTCGGCGATCGACTCCACAACCTCGGCGAGGAATGGCGCGACGCGCACGATCCGGTCTCGAAACGCCGGAATCCCCGCATCACGGATCTTCGCGAAGTCGCCCTTGGGTATGAGCAGCCCGCTTTGGTAGTACCCCTCCCGGGGGATCGTGATGATCATCGACTCGGTGTCGAGGTACGCGAGCGTGTCCGGCGGGTCGACTTTGGTGCGCGGCAGCCGGAACCACAGCACATCGATTGCGACTCCGTAGTCCACGGGTATGAGCCCTGCCGCATCCCTCACGGTCGAGTCGCGGCCGTCCGCGGCGACCGTGAGAGCCGCCGCGATCGTAACGTCCCCATCCTTCGTTGATGCCGCAATGCCGGATACGCGTTCCCCGTCGCGAAGCAAATCGGTGGCCGTGGCGCCCATCATGAGGTGAAAGTTCGGATACCTCGCCCCCTCCTGGGCAAGGAGGGAGAGAAAGTCCCACTGGGGCATGAGAGCGATGAAGTCGTTTCGTCCGCCGAGCTTCGAAAAATTCACCGGTGTCAGGCGGTTGCCGTTCACGACGACATCCAGGGTGTGGATGTGGCTCTGTTGGATGGCGTCGAACTTCTCTCGCAGCCCAAGCTGATCGATGAGGTCGATCGTGGTCGGGTGGATGGTGTCGCCGCGAAAGTCCCGGAAGAAGTCGTCATGCTTCTCCAGCACGACGGTGTCGACACCGGCGCGCGCGAGGAGGAAACCGAGCATGATGCCGGCCGGTCCGCCTCCCGCTATGCAACAGGTCGTGGTGAGCTTCCTCGTGGACATCGCGGCCCTTCCCGCCCATTCCGGTTCGCGACTCGTCCTCGAGACGGTGGCGTCAACGGGCGTACCGTGAAACACTAACGCTCATGGCCACAACTCTGCAGGTCCTGACGGTGGTTTTCGCATCCATCGCCGCCCTCATTCACGTTCTGATCTTCGCGCTGGAAAGCGTGCTGTGGCCCAAACCTCGGGTGTGGCGGCGCTTCGGCCTGAAGTCGCAGGCCGACGCGGATGTCGTGGAGCCCATGGCTTTTAATCAGGGCTTCTACAACCTGTTTCTCGCGCTCGCGTCCGTTCTTGGGCTCCTGTTGCTCGGCTGGGGGAACCCGATCGCCGGAAAATGGGTGCTCCTCGTGGCTCTCGCGTCGATGGTGCTCGCCAGTGTCGTGCTGCTCATCACGAACCGTCGTTTGTGGCGTGCAGCCCTCCTTCAGGGTGCCGTGCCGTTGATCGGGATCGGCCTCCTGCTCGGTGCCGTCGCGGTGCACGCGCCGCTCACCGTAATCTGAGAGCGCTCACCCGGCGTGGCGAGCCTGCCACGTCACGTGATCGACGAACGCGTCGACCAGCGACTCGGCCGTTCTCGCCTCGGCGATCACGTTCACGCTGATGCCCGCAGTGCGGGCGTCGAAGGCGGTTCTCGGTCCGGTTGCGGCGACAACCGTTCCGGGCGGCAGCGGTGCCAATTGCACCTGGATCTGGCGGGCGACGCTGCCCGAGGTGATGAGGACGCCGTTGATTCGCCCGGTTCTTACCTCCCTCGCCACTTCGCCGCTGACCGGAACGCCGACGGTTCGGTAGGCGGTCACGAATTCCGCACTGATATCCAGCGACCCCAAACCCGAGATCAGGACGTCGTCGGAATTCTCGGACTGCGGCACGAGCACGCGGGACCCTCTGGGAGATGCCGGCCAGAATTTCACCAGCCCCCGCGACGAATTGTCCTTTTCCGGAACGAAATCAACGCGGTATCCGGCGAGGGCGAGAGCAGAGCTCGTGGTTTCCCCGACCGCCGCGATTTTCGTCCGGTCGGGGACGCGCAGTTCCTGGCTGAGGAGCACATCGACCGTTGTCGCGCTTGTGACGACGAGCCAGTCGTAGTCGCCGTTTCGCAGTCGGGTAAGCGACTCCGTGAGCGCGGCCGTGTTTCGTGGGCTCGCAAAGTTGATCATCGGCGCGACCACCGGCGTCGCCCCCAATCGCCGGACGGCCGCCGCAACGCCGTTGCCCCACTCTCCGCCGCGCGGGATGAGCACCCTCCACCCGGAGAGAGGCTTCACGGTGCGAGCGGGCGTCATGATGCCTATCTTCCACCGTGTGGCGGAAACAGCCAAAAGCAGTTGACGCCGTGCGTCAGTCGTCGCTGAACAGCGCCCAGGCGACGATCCCGCCCACAACGACAACTGCCGCCGTGATGCCGACGATCCACGGAACAGGGTTGACATCCCACGACGCTTTCACGCGCGTTCCCAGTGCCCCGACCTGCTTGGGGACGTTCAGTTTGTCCTCGATCGCGTCCAGGGTGGCTTCAAGTTCTGCGCGCGCTGCCGCGCTTCTGGCCTTTGCCGATGTCTCGCTCACGGTGTGCCTCGTTTCGCGGTTCCCTTGATGGCTTTCACGTCGCGGCGGACGCTGGAAATGGTCTCCGTGGGTTCGGGGTTGCCCTTTTTCAGCTGGTTGAGTCCGAGAAGGATGAACACCGCCACCAAGATGAGGAGCAGCGCGGCGACAATGAGCGCGGCGAGCCATCCCGGAACCACAACGGCAAGCCCGAGGATGGCCGCAGCGGTCAGGACTCCGGTCGCGAAGAACGCGAAAACGGCGGCGGCCGCGAGAAGCCCGACGCCGATCCCGGCGTGCTTGAGCTTCCGCAGCATTTCCTGCTTCAGTTGGTCCAGCTCGCTCTTCACCAACTCGACCACCAGACCCGGAAGGCTTGCGATCAGGTTGAGGAGGGAGCGCTTCTGCGTTCGATCACCCTTAGCGTCGGTCACTTGGCTCTCCTGCCCTCGTGGGCTAGCTCTTCTTCGCGGTCGTCGACGTGGAGCTCGCTGTCGGCTTGCGCGACGCAGACTTCTCTGCCGGGGACTTCCGCTGAACGACCTTTTTCGCGGTGTCGCCGAGGAAGTCGACAACATCCGGTGCCTTGTCCTTCGCGAAGTCCTCCACCGTGCGAACCTGGTGTTGGACGCGCGGGTCGTTCCAGAACCTGCCCGCCGCGCGCTTGATGGCTTCGTAGCGTTCCCGCCCGGCGCGAGCGCCGAGCACGTAGCCGATGCCGATTCCCACCAGTAGAACCAGTTTGCCTCGCATGATGTCTCCGTTCGCGTGCCCGAGGGTCGTCGGATAGGTCATCACCTAGCGTAGCGCCGGTGATAGTTCGCCCAGTCAGCAAGTTCACAGGGTTGTGAGGCATCTGTCTGGTTAAAGATTCAGGTGCCCCACCTCCCCACCCGAAGCGGGAGAGCGGGACACCTGAACTCTAGGGCGCCAGTGTTACCTGACGTTCGCGCGGAACCGCCTCTCGAAGGCGACTATGGTCCCACCGAAGAGCAGGAATCCGCCGGCGAGCAGCAACCCAAGGTTGCCACCGTCAGATCCTGTGTAGGCGAGTGTGGGCAGGCAGTCGACCGGGTTGGTGAAGTTGAACGTCCACTGAGTTTGGGCGCCATCCTCCCATCCGTAGTCGGGACCTGTCGTCTTAGCTTCGACGTTGACCGTCGTTGCGCTCTTCACCGTGTAGGTACCTGGCGCAGTCGGGGTCGACGAGCCGTTCACGAACCACACAACACCTTCCGTGTTCGCCAGCGTGTAGCTGCCGGCAGAACTGCAGGTCAGGTTCGTGAACGATGCAGTCGTGCTGATGAGCGGATGCGTCACCAGGTCGCACGTCTCCACTCCGTGAATCGTGAAGTTCCAGACCGACTTCATGGTGCTGTCCAGTTTGTAGCCGGGCTTCGGAGTCACGGTCACCGTGTAGTCGCCAGCTTCCAGGTTGTTGATCTCCTGAGTGGCTGTGTAATCGACCGGTGTCGCCGGCGGGCCACCCGTGATTTGGTAGCTGATCTCGTTGGCGAGGTTGCCGCTGAAGTCGACCCAAATGTAACCGGGAACCTTCGCGCCCTGCTCGGTGCAGTTCTCATTCACCGGGTACGGGTCACCGAAGACGACCGCACACAGTCCGGCTCCCACCGTGCGATCGAAGCTCGCCGTTGTGCCACCACCCTTGAGCACATAACCGTTGAGGGCCTTCACATCGACCGTGTACGTGCCGGGGCTCAGCGCGGTGAACGCCTGTGTCACAACGGTCGGGCCGTAAACGGTCCCACCGGTTCCGGTGATCGTGTACTGCAGGTTGGCATCAAGGCTGACCGTGATTCCACCATCCGCGTACGTGTATCCCACGTTCCCAACGGACTGCACCGGTGTACACGTCTGGTTGGACACCGTGGGCGTTATGGAATTATCCACAACGCACGGCTCATCCGTAAACGTGTAGGTCCAGGATGTCGTCGCGCCGTCCTTGAAGAAGTACTTCGTCGTGTCCTTGATGGTCGCCGTGACCGTCGCCTGGGTGTGGTCCTTGTTCCACGTCACCGTGTAGTCAACGAGGTTGGAGGTTGAGTCAACCGTCAGCGAGTCGTTCGCTGTCCCGCACTCGTCGTGTGAACTGGTGTCGGGCTTCGTCGGAATGACCTGAGTCAGACACGGGCCGTTGAGCTTGTCCAGGCCGACAGTCACCGTGAACGTCAGGGTTGTCGTCCCCGCGGTGTCGAATTTGAAGCCCTGATTGGCCACCACCGTGAAGACGTAGGTGCCTTTCGCGTAGTTGTGCACTCCGCTGGAGATCAGATTCTTGGCGCTGTCGTACCACTTCCAGTCGCCAGCGGCGAAGGTGATCGTCCCCGTGGTAACTGAGGTGGTGCCGTCGGTCGTGTCGCAGGACTCGAATGCGCTCACCACGGTCGGCGTTCCCGGGTGGACCTCAGTCCCGCAGGGTGGAACCGTTCCCACCAAAGCACTCAATGGCTGATGCTTCGCATTCACGATGGGCGGCCAGCCGAGAACTCCGGTGCCGGTAGCCCGCTCCACGATCGGCGGGAAATCACTCGCCGAAAAGGACGACGAAAGCTTGGCGATGTCCTGCTGGATACCCCAGCCCGATCCACAGACCTCTGTCGGCAACCCACCGGGAAGCGTCGTGTACCAGTCGGTGGTGTTGCTCGCCGAGCGGTGGGCGATCAGCGTTTGCTTTCCCGAATTGGCCCAGGATGCAGGCTTGGTCGCATCGAGCAGCGGGTAGATGTAAATCGCGACCTCGTACTTGGATGCGCAGGCTCCTGCGCCTCCGATCGTCAAGCTGTCGAAGGTCATCGTCGTGACAACCTTGTCCTTATCGAACGAGTACCCGTCGGCCGCCGTCGCTACTGCGACGTAGTCGCCAGGAGAAAGGGCTCCGGTCACTCCGCTCGCCGAGTCGTAGGGAATTGCCGAGCCGCTACCCTTTTTGGTGATCGTGTAGCTGACGCCGGTCGAGATAAGGACCTGAATGTAGCCCTTCGTCAGAGTACCGTTCGTGCACAACTCGCTGACCGCGGTCGCATTGGCGGACACGGTCGTTGGCGGAGCAACGCAGGATCCCTTGAAGTCCGCGGTTGTGACCGATCCAGAGTTCGTAGACCACGACTTCCCGTCGTCCCATAGAGCACGAAGCTCCAGCGTGATATTGGCCGGCGCACTGACGTACTCCGTGAACGTTGGCGCAGGGCCCGCGTTGCTTCCGGGAATGATTGTCCCAATGGGGACTACATTCGTGCGGTTGGAGGACTTAATCTCTTCGGCGTTATTGGACATCGAGTTCTTGACTGTCCACACAATTTGCCACTGATGGTTAGTGGTATTGCAGGAAACGCTGGCCGTGATGTCGTTGTGCCATGCGGCGGCGGAATTGGCCGTAAAGGCCATCATTCCCAGAGCAATGGCCACTGCACTGAGTACAGCGATAATTTTGGATCGCATTGGATTTCTCCTTGGGATAACAACAAGCAGTTGTGCTTTCGGGTGTTGTTGCATCGTCGGGTGTGCGCTTGAGGCTCAACAACGAGGAAATCAGATGCCATTCAGAAGGCATCCGTTCGGGGGTAAGTCGTGGAGCGCGTAGCTCAGCGATGCGGCCGGGGGTGGCCGAAAAAGGGTGTCGGGCAATCACCTTCTTTGGTGCACACTGTCGGGGGTCAGCATTGCCAGATTCGGGTGAGGCAATACTCAGGTGCGACGCCTAACGTACACTACCCCCCGTTAGCGGGGCAAGTACTTTTTGCGCGAAACGGATGGTTCCCTCACGTTTCGGGCGCTAATTCACGTACTCGAGCAGGTCCAGACCCACGGTCCGCATGGCATCCAGAGCGCGGAGCCGGCGAGCCAGCGAATCGTCGCGGAACTGCATGGTCACCGCATAGGAGACGGCGGCTCTCGGCCCCTTCAAAATTCCTACCTCGCTGCGCACCCCGACATCCGACCCGGTCTTGTTCACCAGCTGGATGCCATGGTCGGGTGTACGGTGCGAGAGCGGGTCGAGCCCGAACGCGCTCGCCACCATGGAGAGGTCCGTATTCAACGAGAGCCAGCCCATCACCCGCCGGCTCGTGACCTGATCGACGACCTGGCCGCGGTAGAGTGCGCCGAACAACCAGCTCAGTTCGGCGGCGGAGCCGACCGAAAGCTGCGGGGCGTCATCCGGGCCCCTGGACTCCCGGACCAAATCCAGCAGCGCCGTGCGGGAGAGCCCCAGGGATTCGGCGCGCATCCGCACCGCATCCAGTCCCACCTGGCGGAGTAGAACGTTCGTGGCGAGGTTGTCGCTCGTTGCCCCGACGAGCGCCCCGAGATCGGCCACCGGAAGCGACGGCGCCTGAAGGTGCTGCCACAGCCCTGAATCGTTGACGGCGTCCAGCGGGGACTTGTCGAGAATCCCGTATCCGGAGAATTCCCGCGCGGTCAACCGCGCAGACACTTCGATGAGGAGAAGCACCTTGCCCACGCTTGCGGTGGGGAGCACAATGCGGTCGTCGATCGCGCACAACACGAGACCATTCGAGAGGTCGAGGATGCTCGCGGAAACGTTGGCCCCTTCATACCCCAGAAATCCGAGCGCCCTGAAGGTGCTGGTGAAGTTTTCGGCTCCGCCAGCACCGCGGTGCCGGGCTTCGCGTGGAGAGCGAATCCGGTCGCGTCGGGAAACGTTTCGGACGGGAGCTACCAAATGGTCACCCGATCTTCTGGGCTCAGCCAAAGCTCGTCAGCTTCGGTCACTCCAAAGGTCTCATAGAATCCGTCCAGATTGCGAACGATCTGGTTGCAGCGGAACTCGTTCGGCGAGTGCGGGTCGATCGCCAGAAGCCGGATGACCTCCTCATCTCTGGCCTTCAACTGCCAGGCCTGCGCCCAGGACAGAAAGAACCGTTCGGCGCCGGTCATGCCGTCGATGACGGGTGGCTCTGTGCCGCCCAGCGAAATCAGGTACGCCTTCCACGCGATGCCGAGGCCGCCCAGGTCGCCGATGTTCTCGCCGATCGTCAGCGCGCCATTCACGTGGTGGTCTGGCACTTGCCGCGGGGCTAGCGCGTTGTACTGTTCGATCAGGGAGCCGGTGAGTTTCTCGAACGCCGCACGGTCTTCAGCGGTCCACCAGTCGGTGAGGCGGCCGTCGCCGTCGTACTTTGACCCCTGATCGTCGAATCCGTGACCTATTTCGTGCCCGATGACCGCGCCGATCGCACCGTAGTTCGCCGCCGCATCCCGGGTTTCATCGAAGAACGGGAACTGCAGGATCGCCGCGGGGAACACGATCTCGTTGAAACCCGGGTTGTAGTACGCGTTGATGGTTTGCGGGGTCATGAACCACTCGTCGCGGTCCAGAGGCTTGCCGATCTTGCCGAGTTCCCGCTGGAATTCGAACTCGCTGCCCGCCCTCAGATTACCGATGAGGTCGGTCGCACTTGTCTCGAGCGTCGAATAGTCGCGCCACTTCACGGGATACCCGATTTTCGGGGTGAACTTGTTCAATTTGTCGAGTGCGCGCTGTTGCGTTTCCTCCGTCATCCACGCAAGGCCCGCAATGCTCTGCCGGTACGCCTCGGTGAGGTTGTCGACGAGGACATCCATCGCAACCTTCGCGGCGGGAGGGAAGTGGCGGTCGACGTAGATGCGGCCCACCGCTTCGCCCATCATGCCCTCCACAAACGAGACCCCGCGCTTCCAGCGCTCACGCAGCTCGGGGGTTCCGGTCAGCGTCTTCCCGTAGAAGTCAAAGTTGGCATTCACGAAATCGGACGAAAGGTAGGCGGCGGATGAGCGGATGATCTGCCAGCGCATCCAGTCCTTCCAGTCGCCCACCCGGTCATTGGTGAGGAGGGTGGCGAGGCCTTCCAGAAAGCTCGGCTGCCGCACGACGACCTCCGCGAAGGATCCCTCGGGCGGGTCGAGTTCGTTGAGCCAGCCGGAGAGGTCCGGCCCGCCAACCTCGGACCACGACTTCGGGTTGTAGGTCTTTTCGCTGTCACGGCTGGCGACGTTGTCCCAGTGGTGGGCGGCGAGCTCCGTCTCAAGCGCAAACACGCGGCGAGCGCGTTCGGCGGCGCCGTCCAGCCCGGCGAGCGCGAACATTCTCTCCAGGAACGGAAGGTACTTCGCCCGCACGTCGGCGAACTTCTCTTCCCGGTAGTAGGACTCATCCGGCAGCCCGAGGCCGCCCTGCTCGAGAAACACGAGGTACCGTTCCGGATTGCCGGGATCGTTGTCGACGAACAATTGCGCGAAACCGGTGATGCCGGTGCGCTCTAGGCGCCCCAGCTGCCTCAGAACGGCATCCGCCGAATCGACGTGCTCGACCGCCTCGAGCATCGGCTGAAGCGGCGTGCTGCCGAGTTCCTCCGCCCTCGCCTCATCCATGAAGCTCGCGAACAGGTCGCCAAACTTGCGCTCCTCAGTGCCGGGCGCGGCGTCCTGCGCCTCGACGATGATGTCCCGTACCGCCTTCTCCGCCTCCTCGGCGAGCACATAGAAGGAACCGTATCTGGCCTTGTCGGAGGGAATTTCCGTGCGGTCGATCCACTTCCCGTTCACATGCCGGAAGAGGTCATCCTGGGGGCGAATGGCCGGATCCAGTTCGTCTGTGTGAATGCCGGAGGAGAGGGGTGTGGAGTCGGTCATGAGGTTAAGCCTAAGAGTTAAGTGACGCTACGGACATTGGGGCGCCAGACGCATGCCTGGACACGAATAGGCTGAAGCGACATGTCTGACACTCTTGCCCGCCGCTCGGGACTCACTCACCGCCAAATTATCCTCTGGCGCAATGGGATATTCGTCGTGTTCGCCATGTGCGGTGTCGGCCTGGCGAGCTGGATGGCCCGGACCCCGGCTATCAAGGAAGCACTGGGCATTTCGACGGCAGAGATGGGCGTTCTCATCTTCGGTCTTGCCGCCGGGTCAATTTTCGGCCTCATGGTGTCCAGCCACCTCATCGCGCGGTTCGGCGCGCGCCACGTCATGGTCGCATGCATGGTGGCCATTCCGGTCGGATTCGCCATTGCCGGGTTCGGCGTCACGGCTCATGCGGCGTTCTGGATCGTCATTGTCGGTTTGGCGATCTTCGGTTTCTCCATGGGCCTGTGCGATGTTGCCATGAACTTGTCCGGCGCGGTGAACGAGCGGGTGCTTGGACGCACCATCATGCCGGTGTTTCACGCGTTCTTCAGTTTCGGCACGATGGTCGGCGCCGGAATCGGAGCGCTTGCCGAGCTCGCACATGTTCCCCTCAGCCTCCAAACCGCGGTGATCGGTGCGCTCACCCTTGCAGCGGGCGTCTGGGGCGCGCTGGCGACGCAGTCCGAAAATGTTCTGCGTGAATCCGATGGCGGTGCCGGGGATGCGGCCGTCGATGGCTGGCGGAGCCGGCTTGCGGTCTGGAAAGACCCCAGGACGCTTCTCATCGGGCTCATCGTTCTGGGCATGGCGTTTGCGGAAGGCTCCGCGAACGACTGGCTGGCGCTCGCCTCCGTGGAAGGGCACGGCGCGGACAAGCCCACCGGCGCAATCGTGTTCGGGATCTTCGTGACGGCCATGACGGTGGGGCGGCTGACCGGCCCTCGCCTTCTGGACCGCTACGGGCGGGTCCCGGTTTTGCGGGCATCCGCGGCGCTCGCCGGATTCGGACTGCTCGTGTTCATTTTCGTGCCCGTGCTGTGGATCGCCGTTGTGGGGGTAATTCTGTGGGGGCTCGGCTCAGCGCTCGGCTTCCCCACCGGGATGTCGGCGGCGGCGGACGACCCCCGCACGGCAGCTGCCCGCGTCAGCGCGGTCGCGATGATCGGCTACTGCGCGTTCCTCGTCGGACCGCCGGCGATCGGATTCCTCGGCCAGCATTTCGGGCTGCTGCACGCGCTGCTGCTCGTGCTCATCCTCATTGTGGTCGCGGGCGTGGCCTCCGGCGCAGCCCGCGACCCCTCGAAGGTTTAGTCGTCGAGGACGAACGTCACTTCGAGCACGACGCGCCAGCTGACGACGTTTCCTGCCGAAACTTCCACTTTCTGCTCCTTGACCCACGCGCCGCTGACGCCGCGGAGAGTCTTGTTCGCGCGATCGATGCCGGCCTTGATGGCGTCATCGAAGGATGTGTCCGAGCTCACGCTCAGTGTGGTGACCCGTGCTACGGATGCCATGGTTCCTCCTCATTTGTGGACTTGGCCACCGAGCCTATACAGGGGACATGGCAGAACGGTGTGTCGGCTACCCTCGTACTCGTGCGACTCGTGATTGCCCGTTGTTCGGTGGACTGCGCCGGGCGGCTCAGCGCGCACCCCCCCTCTCCGTCGAGCCCAGGTCCGGCGGGAGACTCGACTGAAAGAGCCTTTCGTATTACGATGAGCGTATGAAGCGCATCATTCAAGGCCGCGAGGTTGAGGAATCCGAGGTCGACGAATGGGCTGCCGAGGCCGAGGTCGGATACGACGTCGATAAGCTCCGTGCCCGCTGGGGTCGTGCGCCACGGGGCGCGGCGGCCGCACAGGTCATCCCCGTACGCCTCACCACCGATGAACTCGCGGCGGTTATGGCCCGCGCTGAACGCGAAGGACTCAACCGCTCTGAGGCAATCCGCGCGGCACTCGACGCTTGGGCGCACGTCGCGTGATCGTTCGGGCATCGGCCCGAAAGCACGGTGTCAGCGACGAGGATGCCCTCGTCGCCGCCGGGTCGCCAATGGTCTCGGGTCCGCTCGATGGCGAACATCCACAGCGCCAACTGCGAATCGGATTCGACTCACAGGCTCGACTACTCGAAATAGTCGTTCTCGTCTGGGATGACGGGACAGAGGAAGTCATCCACGCGATGAAATGCCGCCCGCAGTATCTGGATCTTCTCGACTAGCAGTCGCCCTCAATCGCCTGGCCGTGGCATTGCTCTCTGCCGTGGCGTCGCGACCGCGCGCCGGGCAAGTATCGTGGAGCAGTGCGACTCGTGATTGCTCGGTGCTCGGTGGACTACGCCGGGCGGCTCAGCGCGCACCTCCCGCTCGCCACCCGCCTTTTGCTGCTCAAGGGGGACGGCAGCGTGCTCGTCCACTCCGATTCGCTTTCCTATAAACCGCTCAACTGGATGAGCCCGCCGTGCACGTTGACGGTCCTCGACCCCGACCCGGAGCAGGAGGATGCCGGCGTGGTGGAACTGTGGAAGGTCAGCCACGTGAAAACCGCGGACCTCCTCATGATCTCCATCCACGAGATCCTGCACGACAGTTCGCACGAACTGGGCACCGACCCAGGTCTGCAGAAGGACGGCGTCGAGGCCGACCTGCAACGGCTCCTCGCCGAGCAGATCGAACTCCTCGGCGACGGATACCAGCTTGTGCGCCGCGAATACATGACCGCGATCGGCCCAGTGGACATCCTCGCGAAGGATGCCGGCGGGGGAAGCGTTGCCGTGGAGATCAAGCGCCGCGGCGACATCGACGGCGTCGAACAGCTCACCCGGTATCTGGAACTCATGAACCGGGACCCCCTCCTCGCCCCCGTCGCGGGCGTGTTCGCGGCCCAGGAGATCAAGCCGCAGGCGCGCACGCTCGCGACCGACCGCGGCATCCGGTGCGTGACGCTCGACTACGACGCCATGCGGGGCCTCGACACCAGCCACCTCCGCCTCTTCTGACTTTCATCATTCAGGAGGGTATGGGGCTGAAGTGACTGCCGTCTGCCTCACCTGTCACACATCCTCCTGAATGATGAAAGTAGGGTGGAGCGTGTGAAAGCGCCGTGGAGTTGCATCCTGTTCGATCTGGACGGGACTATCGCCGACTCCGCGCCCGGGATCACCTCCTCGCTCGGCTACATGTTCGAGAAGCTCGGCCGGCCGGTGCCGTCCGAGGAGGAGCTGCGTGCGTGGGTGGGGCCGCCGATTCTGGACTCGTTCCGCGACCTTGCCGGAATGGATCAGGTCGAGTCGGCGCAGGCGCTCGCGATCTACCGGCAGCACTACCTGGCCAATGGCGGAAGCGATGTGCCGATTTATCCCGGAATCGCGTCTCTTCTCCGCTCCATCCACAGGGCGGGCATCCCGCTCGCGCTGGCCACCTCGAAACCGGAGTTCGCGGCGTCTCTGATTCTCGACCACGGTAACATCACACAGTACTTCCGCGTGATTTCCGGCTCCTCGATCGACGAGATCCGCAGCGCGAAGAGCGACATCGTCGCTGAGGCTCTCACCCGATTCCGGATGATCAAAGCCGACGTCAGCAACCCGGTCATGGTGGGGGACCGCTTCTACGATGTGGATGGCGCGCAGGACAACGGCATTCCGGCCATTTTTGTGGAGTGGGGGTATGGCGCGCAGGAGGAAAGCGCCGGGTCCATCGCTTCGGTCACATCCAGCGCGGAGTTGAAGGCGATTCTCCTGCCGTAGCGGCGCAGGCTCGTTCCCCGGGCGCGGCACCGTGCCGACCGTGCGCGTGCGGGTGACGCCATCCGTTCGCCGCCGTAGAGTCGAGGCGTGGAACCGACCTCCGTGCGCGTGGATGCCTGGCTGTGGGCGGTGCGCGTGTACAAGACGCGGTCGGCGGCAACGGCCGGTTGCCGTGCCGGCCATGTGAGAGTTGCCGGCGACCGCGCGAAGGCGGCGCAACCCGTTCGCGTCGGTGATGAGGTTCGCGTACGGATTGCCGGGTTCGACCGGATCCTGACGGTGCGGCGCCTCATCGTGAAGCGGGTTTCCGCGGCGCAGGCGGCCGAGTGTTTCGTCGACCTCACGCCGCCACCACCACCGCGCGAATCCGTCGCACTGGCCCCACGACGCGACCGCGGCGCCGGCCGGCCGACGAAGCGCGACCGGAGGGAACTGGAGAAGCTGCGGGGGCGTTTGGCGTCCCGCGAGCGCGACGAACCAGAGTGATCGTCACCAAGGAAGGGTTGCCATCGGCGAGCCTCCCTCGACTAGGAAGGGAGCGACGAACTTCTTGCATTGCTCAACGGTCCCGGTACGCCCAATCGGATGCCGGTCTCCTCTTGCTCAGATGCTCGCTCGCGGAAGTTCGCGTCTGGTGGCACGCATTGCGCTGCTCGCCAGTAAGAGTGAAGTCGATGGCCGTTCCTATTCTGGCTCCTCGTTTGAGCTTTGAGTGTCGGCCTCGGATTTCATTCGTTGCGATTCACTCGGCGGTATGGTGCCATCGGAATGGTATTGAATGCCGTGCCGTCGGGATCTGTCGACCCGAAGCGCAAGGAGCTCCGGGCGACTGTAGTGGCCGACGACGTCCAGGTCGGTGTGAGCTTCGTCAATTGCATCGAGATCAATCTCGGCAATGATCAATTCCGGGTACCCGCGTACCGGCTCGACGAGCCAGCTGCCATCTGGCGCAGCTATTGAGGATCCGCCATCGAAAAGCACGCCCTCAGCCGGCGCTAGCGATCCTACACCTGCCCGATACGTATTGATTAACTCTGGTGGAACATCATCCGTCGTCAAGAATGTGGCCGCAGAGATCACAAAACAACCTCCTTCGCGGGCATAGGACCGCGCCACAATCTCATGCAGTTCCGGCGTGTCGGGCCATGCCGCCACGTGCACCTGCTCTCCGTCGGCATGCAGCACTTGACGCGCGAGTGGCATCCAGTGCTCCCAGCACACTAGGCCGCCAACGCGCCCAGCCGGAGTTTCGACGGCGCGAAGCCCTGCCGCGTCTCCGTTGCCCCATACGATTTTTTCCGTGTGAGTGGGCACAAGTTTTCGGTGGAGGTTGAGCAATCGACCGTCCGGCCCGAGCGTCGCAAGGCTGTTGTAGAGGGTCCCACCAGCCTGGGTGCGCTCGTTTACTCCAATAACGATTGTTGTTCTCGTCCGCTGCGCTGCCGCGCGGATGAGTGCCAACCCATCGTCGAAGTCTGCCGCACCTCCAATGATGGGGCTCTCGCGAAGAAGTCGCCCGTACCAGTACTTGCCCTCCGGGTCTCCCCATCCGGCCATGCCAAAGACCCACGCCGGGTATCCGGTAAGCCACGTCTCCGGGAACACCACGAGATCCGCGCCAGCTGACTCGTCGATTGCCTCCACCGCTCGACTAATACCCTCGGCAAGGTCCAGGAGCGCTGGGGGGCGTTGCACGATGGCGACAGTACGACGACCGGAGGCGACCGAATAGGTCACTCGAGGTCACCGCCCTCCAACTCAAACTGGCTCTCCTTTCGCGCTGCCGCCTCCTTTTGGAAATCAATATCCCGCGCAACTATGAGGTACACGCCACCGGCAACGATGAGCCCGATGGCGAAGGAGAAGTCCGCGCCCCCGATCGCGTTGGCAATCGGTCCCGTGAACACATCGGGCAAGGAAATGAAAGGGACCATGGCGAAGAACCCAGCAAAGTACGCGACGAGACCTCGCCAGGACCAACGCTTGTATATTCCGTTCGGCTTGAAGATCTCTGTAATGGCGTACTTTCCGTGGCGGACAAAATAGAAATCGACGAGATTCACTGCGGTCCACGGAATCAGGAAGTAAAGCATGAGCAACACGAGGTTGTTGAAGCTTCCCAGATAATCTTCGGGAAGGAACAGGGATATAACCACGACCAGCACACCGATCACTATGAGGGCAATCACTCGCGTTCTCCGTGTTGCCGGCACACGCCGGAAGGCGTCGATCCCGCTGATGCTCGTGAGCATCGCCCCATATGCGTTTACGCCCATAATCGAGATCAGCGCAGCGGATGCGATCAATACGACGATGGTCCCGAATCCTGGGAAGAAGTTGTCACCAACCTGCTTGACCGTCATGATGGCGTCCACGTTGGGGAGACGGCTAGCAAGGACCGATCCCAAGCCCATCAGCCACACTGCAGATGCTACCGCCCCAACATAGGTGTAGAAGATCAATTTCGGCGCTGACGACCGAGGCGGAAGGTATCGGGAATAGTCCGAAACGTAGACTGCGTAGCTGATGTTATAGCCAGCAGCGAGAGAGAACTGAACCAGAAAGGCTGTGAGGTTCCAATCACCGACCTGTTCCGGAGCCGGTGCGGGCAACGTTGTGAACGCCAGGACGAGCATGATTGCAAACGCGACGATCAGCAAATAGACAAGCCACCGCTGGATGAAATGGAGCAGGTCGTGGCCGATCACCGCGATACCGATGCCGACTATCGCAACAATCGGATACCAGACCAAGTTTGGAAGGGGCAGTATCAAATCCAAACCCTGTGTCGAGAGCACAACGTTGAACACCATAAACCCCACGTATACAAGGACGGTAGCCAAGAAAGGCACGATCGCGCCTCGGCTCCCAAATTGGGCTCGGGATTGAATCATTTGTGGCATACCCATTCGCGGGCCCTGATTGGCGTGAAACGCCATGAAGAAGGTGCCGAAGCAGGCCCCAAGAACGATCGCCAGGAATGAGTATCCGAGCGAAAGGCCCATCTGCGGGCCAATGAAGCCAACGAGCATCGTTGGAAGCACGAAATTTCCGGTGAACCAAAATGGGGCCTGATGCCAAAGCTTTCCCCGGCGTTCAGACCAGGGAATGTAGTCGATGGAATGTGTCTCAACGACAGAGTTGGCGCCGCCTGCCTTTATTCTTACTTCGGACATCGTTGTCTCCTGACTTCACTAGGTGGACTGAGATTGAAGAGTTGCGGATCTCTAGATCCTGGTGGTGCTTTGTAGCGTCCGTTTCTCAGACGAAGGGGGTGTAGCCGGGCGCATGCTGCGGCCAGGGATACCGAACCTCCCAACGGGAGGCGAGGTCGAGTAGGGCGAGATCCGTCCAGCGGCGCATGCTGACTTGAATCCCGAATGGAATTCCCTCATCCGTCAGTCCCGCAGGCAACGAGATCGCTGGCAAGTTCGCAACGTTTTGAACGGCCGTGGAATACACCTCTGGACCGAGCAGGCCCGCTTCGCCGCCGCCGATTCGTCCATCGACTCCGTATCCGGATACTGCAACAACCGGGGTCACCAATGCCGCGTCGTCGGCGAGGATGTCGTCAAGCCTCGCCACCGCGGAATAGCGGCGTCGCCGAGCGGCCAAGTAGTCCTCTGCTGAAATCGCAAGCCCACCCGTGAGGAACTCCTGCGTGCTCGGATAGAGTTGCGCGAGATCTCTCTCAATACGCTCGCGTCCGTAGAGAGACGCATGCTCTGCAGCAGCGATCGTGAACCAGTCCTCGTCAGGACTGTATCCGGGGAAGAACGAGTCTGGATCTCGACGTTCTGTGGGAATGCGGAGCATATCGACGAGTTGGACGACTGCTCGTTCGAACGCGGAAGAAACATCCTGCGGGAGAGGGCCGAAGTCATCGGTGCGCTCGGCGATGATCAATCGGGACGGCGGCCTCGATGGATACAACGAATGCGGCGGTGCCGCCGGGTCTCCGTCAACAGGGCCCGCGACCACGCTGAGGAGAGTTCGGAGGTCGTCCATGCAGTTCGCCATTAATCCGTCTGTGGAGAACTCAATCCACTCTGGCGCACGTCGCCTGCCGATAACTCCCGTCGTTGGCTTAAACCCGAGAAGTCCGGTGAACGCGGCGGGTATTCGAGACGAACCTGCCCCGTCGGTCGCTGTCGCAATGGGTACAAGTCCTGCCGACAGTGCTGCCGCAGATCCGCCGCTCGAGCCGCCAGGCGAACGGTCCAGGTTCCAGGGGTTGCGAGTTGGCCCGAACACAAGATTGTCCGTGAATCCCTCGATGCAAAATTCCGGCACGTTCGATTTGCCCTAGGGGATAGCCCCTGCCGCCCGAAGTCGCCCGACGGCGACACCGTCCTGTTCTGCAGGTGGAGCATCGGCGAACCATCGTGAGCCGTGCGTCGTTGCGAGTCCCTTTACGTCGTCGTTATCTTTCCCAAGAAACGGAATGCCAGCAAGTGGACCAAGCATGATGTTCGACGCGATTGCTCGGTCGACCGCATCCGCATCCGCCAATGCCTCTTCCGCACGAAGTGCGACAACAGCATTGAGCTCTTGGTGTTCGGAGATGCCCGCGAGCGAGAGCTCGACAAGTTGCCGCGCTGTGCGCCGTCCGGTTCGGACAGCTTCTGCGAGCTGAGTCAGCGTCCTGCTGGGTGCTTTCGCGGTCATCGTGTTCCTCCTGAATCACCGGGGCTCATCGAACACAGCAGTTCGAAGGCGACGTGAGACGCCGCGATACCTGTCAGTTGCGCGTGATCGTACGCTGGAGCCACCTCCACGACGTCCGCTCCGACAACTCGGTGCTGTCTGAGCTGGCGAAGGAATTCCAGAAGCTCGCGGCTCGTGAGCCCGCCCGCTTCGGGTGTCCCCGTCCCTGGAGCATGTGCCGGGTCCAAAACATCAATGTCCACCGAGACGTAGATTGGGCGGTCCCCAAGCCTCGCATGCATGCGCTCAATTGCCGCGGGCATTCCGTCCCGCTCAACTTCGTGGGCTGCAATGATCGCAAAGCCAAGGCGGCGGTCATCCTCAAGATCGGCCGGACCGTAGAGCGGACCACGAATGCCTATGTGAAGGCTTGCCGTTAGATCAATGAGCCCCTCCTCCGATGCACGACGGAACGGTGTACCGTGCGTGATTGGCGCATCGAAGTAGGTGTCCCAGGTATCCAGGTGGGCGTCGAAGTGCACGACAGCAACGGGCCCGTACTGCTTCGCAACATTTCGCAGCATGGGCAACGCGATCGTGTGGTCACCGCCGATCGTGAGCAACCTTGTGCCGTCGGCAGTGAGTTCAGCGGCGCGGTCCTCGATCTCTCGAACGGCCTCGTCGATGCTGAACGGGTTGACTGCGATGTCGCCGGCATCCGCGACCTGAAATTCGCTGAAGGGCGAGACATCGGCCACCTGGTTGTACGGGCGCAGCAGGCGCGATGATTCACGAACATGTGCGGGGCCAAATCTAGCGCCAGGTCGGTAGCTGACCCCCGAATCAAACGGCACGCCGACCACGGCAATGTCCGCATGGTCAACGTCCTCGAGCCGCGGCAGGAGCGCAAAGGTTGCAAGGCCCGCATAGCGCGGCGTTCGACTTGAATCCTGTGGACCTACAAACATTGCGACCTCCTCGTCGGGTGGTGCCCATACTAGAAGGAAGTTGTCGCATGTGCAACATTTATTGCACAAAGTGTTCTCTCTGCTTGGTCGAGCACCACTTAGACTTTGAAAATATGCGACCTATTCCTCCCGCTCCGGACACGGCGTCTGTCTCCATTGGGCCCAAGCTGAGAGCTACGCGTCTCGCACAAGGGCTGACTATTGATCAATTGGCGAGGGCGAGCGGACTTAATAAAGGCTTCATTAGCCGCGTCGAACGCGACGCGACATCGCCGAGCGTCGCCACGCTGCTTGCACTTTGCCAAGTACTTTCTCTGCCTATCGGAGCCCTCTTCGAGCCACCCGTTCACGATGTCATTCGACTGGCTGATGCCCCGAAGATTAACTTTGGCGGCTCGCTCGTCGACGACCGACTACTCACGCCACGTAGCGAAGGCGGTGTTCAGGTGCTTCGCTCCACGCTCGCGCCAGGGGCCAGCGGTGGCGCAGAGTTCTATTCGATCGCTTGCGAGGTTGAAGTTCTTCATGTCATTCAGGGTGGCGTGACATTACGGTTCCCGCAGCACGATGTCGAACTAACGGCTGGGGACACATCCACCTTTGGGGGGCGACAACCCCATACCTGGCTCAATGCCACGTCAGAACAATCCGAAGTGCTCTGGGTTATTGTCCCGGCCGCATGGAGCGGGTCACGCTAGCGAAGCCCCACACCACGGCGGGCTTTTCGGATTGTCGTTCCGTCTCCGGGCATTGAATCGCCTGGCACTCAAAACACCAACACAATTTGACAGTGGCGCCAACCACGATCCGGCGCACCCTGAAACGTTCCGGCATTATGATCCCGGAACCGAGAAAGCACCCCAAGTCAACGTTTACCTGTTTCCAAGCCGAGCAGCCCAACCAGTGCTGGCAATCCGACCTCACCTGCTGGGCAATGTCAGATGGCCCGGAAATTATGATCCTCATCTGGCTGGACGACCACTCCTGCTACGCCCTGAGTTACATCAGCCAGCACCGCGGTCACGATGATCTGCAACAACTTGGCGAATTCATAATGCACCCTCGATGGGTACGCAAATCCGGCACCGGAAATGGCACCTCCCCAAGCGAGACAGTCTCCAACTCGATTGGTGAAAAATCGGTGGCCTGGCCGTCTTCAAGGTTGTTGGAAAGACACGATAGCAAGAAGGACTAAGGCGCCCGTTTGTCGTTGAGTAACACCGAATCAACACGAGCTCTCCTCAATTAGGAGCGACCACGCCGTCACGCATTCAAACCCATCATCCAACATGCGACTTCCAAAACGCCCCGCTCAGTTTGACAGGTAAATGCAGGTCTCGCTACGATAAAGTTGCCCGTTGCGCAACTAATGTTAACTTGGGATCAACACTGCATGGTCAGCGCAACCCTAGCGGTTCGATACAGACCACTGTCAAAGGCCCAAGGACTGAATCATGACTAGCGTCACCGAGATTCTCAATATCGACATACCGATTGTCCAAGCTCCAATTGGCAATGCCTGCACCGTGGACCTAGTCAGCAGCGTGAGCGAAGCGGGAGGTCTGGGTATGTTCGCAGGGTCCTGGCGAACGCCGTCGGAATTGCGGAACCTAATTCGAGGGGTTCAGGACAAGACCGACAAACCATTCGGCGTCAACCTCGTCTTAGCCTGGCCGGAAGAGCAGCACTACCTCCTCACCGTCTGCATGGAGGAGAGCGTTCCCGTCATCTCGTTCTTCTGGGGTGACCCTGCACCCTACCTCGCACGCCTCGAGGGCGGTGGGGTCACCACGCTGCTGACAGTTGCGAGTGCACAGGAGGCGATTCTCGCGCAGGAAGCCGGCATCGACGTGGTCGTCGCCCAAGGCTTCGAGGCCGGGGGCCACGTCTGGGGGCAGACAACCACCATGGCTTTGGTGCCTGCTGTCAGGGACGCGGTAACAATCCCTGTGCTCGCGGCGGGTGGCATTGGGGACGCCCGAGGCGTCGCTGCCGCGATGGCGCTGGGTGCCGACGGGGTTTGGATGGGGACCCGTTTCATTGCGACTCAGGAATCAGACGCTCACCCTGATTACAAGCAGGCGATACTCGACGCTGCCGAAACGGACACCTTGTACAACCAGATCTTTGATCTTGGCTGGCCCGGCGCAACACATCGCTCATTGCGAAACCATTCCGTCGACCTGGCGTTGAGTTCCGCTCCTGGCCAAGAAAGGCCTGGCCGCTCTGACATTCTCGGGACAAAGGAGGGAGGTGTGCCGGTCTTCCGCTACGACGACGCAGAGCCCCTGGCCGACTGGACGGGCAAGATCAACGAGATGTGTCTGTACTCGGGAATGAGCTGTGGCGTCATCCGCGATATCCCCACCGCTGCAAAATTAGTGAAAGACCTTTGGTCCTCGACCGCTGGAGTGTTGACGGCCACAGAGGGACGCGTTTCCTAGATTCACCAAGGAAGGGTTGCCATCGGCGGACCGGCCCTGAAGACTGGGACGCGCAGACTCCCTCGGCAACGACGACAAGGAGCCCACCATGCCAACGACAGCATCGCGAACAACCTCGCTTTGGGCGCTCATGATCGCCGCGGTCACCGTCACCGGTGTCGTCGGCTGCTCGGGCGGTTCCGACACCGCCGACCCCGCCCCGCCCGGCTCCAGCGACGACAGCTCCTCGGCCGACGACGCCGAGACCGCCGAGCCCGGATGCCTCATCGGCGACTGGGTCGCATCCGGCGCCGGCCTGGAAAATTGGTATCGATCCTTCCTCCCCGACGCGGGCATCATCCTGAATTCGGCGCTCGGGGAGATCCTGTTGTCGTTCTCCGACGCCGATTTCATCTACACCACGCGCGAGATCACGCTTTCGCTGTCGATCGCGGAACAGGATGCCGTGACCCGGATTACCGGCGGTGTCGCCGGCACGTACGACGCGTCCTCGGGTGGCATCATGTCCTCGTCAGTCGACTCGAGCGACCTCACCGGGTCGGCCACGGTGAGCGGCATCACGCTCACGACCGAGGATTTGGGAATCGACCTGACGGATGCCGGCTCGTTCGTCGGATATGAGTGCACGGGCGGAAAGCTCATCCTCGAAACCCAAAGCGCAGGGACGGGCACGGCCGTTCTCGAACTCGAGCCAGCGAGTTAGCGACCTAAGTCACGTCGCACGGGGGTCTTTCCTGGGGTTCTCCAGTCCTGCGAGAGTGCGCAGCGCCTGGAGACCGTGAGGGGTTCCGGGCCAATGGCGTTCGAGAGCGTCGATTCCTGCGTGTTTGGTGGCGTACCTCAGCGCTATGGCCACGATGATCGCGTCGTCAACGTAGCCAACGATCGGAATGAAGTCCGGAATGATGTCGATGGGTACCAGCAAATAGACCAGAAGGGCCGCCAGCCAGATCCGCACGCCGCGGGGAACGCTGGGATCCGTGACAAGCAATCGCAGGAGTCTGATTACGTCCGGCACGAGCCGGAGGGCGTCGCGCAATCGCGTCTTGTCGGGCTGGTTTCGCGAGATCCACAGGAGGCATCCGACCAAACCCACCCACAGCAGCGCAACCCCGCCGGCGACGCTGAGGAGAATTTGCCACCACGTCACGGTCACGGGCGCCTCGCCCCCGTGCATAGACGACTGGGTCTCACATTTCGCCCTTCTCGGCTGAGAATTGTGTCGCGATTCTTCTCCCGCTCATCGTCAGAAGCAGCCCGATCGCCACGACCTGGATTGCGACGGTCATGTAAATGAGCAGGGGTAGCGCGACGTCGTAGAGTGCCCCCGCCAGGGCACCGCCGACTGCGGTGGCACCTCCGACGATCGCCGCGAAAATCCCGTAGGCGGTGCTGCGCCTGTGAACGTCCACGATGTCGGCGACGGTGGCGCGAAGGGTGGATTCCTGGATTCCCAGTGCGATTCCCCACAGTAACGAGCCGACGATTGCTGCGAGGATGCCGCCGGTGAAGGCGAAAGCCGGCACAGTCGCGGCGACAATGGGGAGCACGATGAGCACTCGCGGGCCGAATCTGTCATAGGCCCACCCGGTGGCCAGGGCAGCGAGTCCGTCCGCAACCATGACGGCGGCGTAAAGCACGGGCACGGCAGGTGAGGGAAGCAGGTTTGCTTCCACGATGTGAAACGAGATGAGCCCGAACGTGGCAAAGCCCGCCATCGTGGTCGCGGTAAATCCTGCATAGAGCCAGAACACGCCCGGGAGTCGACCGATCGGCTTGTGCTCGACGGGTGAGCGATGTGGTGAGACTTCGAAATCCATCGGGTGCCGGGCGCGGGAACGCAGCCAGACCAACAGCCCCAGAGCGGCCACTCCCGGCAACGCGAGGACAGCGAGTGCTGGGCCGTATTGGACCCCGGTGACTGCCAGCATGCCAGCGACGACGAGCGGACCAATGATTGCCCCGAATTGGTCCAGCGCCTCGTGCACGGCGAAACCTCGCCCTCGGCCGGTGGCGGATGTCGCGTAGGACAACAGGGCATCCTTGGCCGGGGATCGCACGGCTTTCCCAACCCGCTCAAGGACGATGAGTCCACACGCGACCCACAGCGCGCCAGAGTAGCCCCGAGTCGGAACGCTGACGAGAGTAAGGGCATAGCCTGCAATAGTCCACGCCCAGAACCGGCGGGTTCGGTCGGCGAGCGGCCCGGACACCAAACGCAGGAGAAGCGCAGCGGCCTCCCCGACACCGGTGACGATGCCCACGATGAGGCCCGTCGCGCCGAATGCGGCCAGCAGCGGTCCGGTTACCGATCGCGCCCCTTCGTACACGAAGTCGGCCAGAAGGCTGACCGTGCCAAACGTGAGAATGAATCGCCATGCGGTAATCCGCAGCGTGCCCGCTGGGTGCTTCGGCATGACCCAATGCTTTCACTGAATCGACGGGACTTCAGCCCCGGAGCCAGCGGAACTCTTCGGTCCCGTCTGCGGAAACGATTCGACGCCATGGGACGCGGGTGCCAAGGAATTGCCTCCGCCACGGCGGCAAACTCCGCTACCTCGTGACGGCCGACTTCGCAGGCGCCGCGACTCTGTTATGAACGAAGTCGCGGCTCAACTACCAACGATGTCTCGACTCAGAAAGTTGTGCGCGAGGGGGGACTTGAACTGCACGGCACCCTACAACGCCCCATGACGCGGAGGGGCATCAAACCGCATGATTCCGCGGTTTCTGCGAGGCCCACCTGTGGATAACTGCACCGCGATTCACAACCTAGCAGCGTCGGTAGCACATGAGTTAGCACATGAAATCGGGCCGGATCACGAGAAGCGGCCTATCCGATGGCCACGCCAAAGAGTGCCCCAATGGCGTATGTGGCGATCATGGTCGCTGAGCCCATGACCACGTTCCGGAGAATTGCGCGACCGCGCGGCGCGCCACCGAGCGCAGCGCTGATCCAACCGGTGAGGAAGAGGCCGATCACAACTGCGATGGCTGCGATCCAAACTCGGTGTCCGCCGACGGGGAGCAAGATCATGATGAGTGGGATCAGCGCTCCAACGGCGAACGCAATGAACGATGACACGGCGGCTGCCCACGGGCTTGTGAACTCTTCATGGTCGATTCCGAGTTCGACCTCTGCGTGAGCGGCGAGAGCGTCCGTCTCGGTAAGCTGCACCGCGACCTGATGTGCGAGGTCATCTGAGAGGCCCCGCTGTCGATAGAGCTCGGTGAGTTCTTCAAGCTCCTCCTCGGGCATGGTTTCGAGCTCCCACCGTTCTTTTGCGATGAGCGCTTTCTCTGTGTCGCGTTGGGTGCTCACCGAAACATACTCTCCGCCAGCCATTGAGAACGCCCCGGCAACTACGGCGGCGATACCGGCCGTCGCGATTGCCAGTACGTTGTTTGGTGTAGCGGCAGCGACACCGACGACGACACCCGCGGTAGAGACGATGCCGTCGTTTGCGCCGAGCACCCCTGCACGTAGCCAGTTCAAACGTTGGCCCACGTTCTGCAGGTGGGCTTCGCCGGGATGCGGCGTGGTGCTTGAGTCGGATGCCATATTGTTCATTTCCTGTCTTGGGTCGTGCTGAAGTGAAGTTGTTCCGTCGATGCGACTGGTGATGATCGTGTGATTCGCTCAGATCGTGGGCCGACTGCACGGAGTGCGCCGAGGATGGCCACCAGGTCAACGACTTCTTGCAGCCACGCGCCGAGGAGTGCTGGGAGGAACCCGAAGGCGGCGATGAGCATGAGGCCGACGCTGATGATGATGCCGAGCCAGATGCTTTGCAGTGCGATCCGCACGGTGTCCTTGCCGATGCTCACCGCGCGCGGCAGGGCCGAGAGCGTGTCGTAGCGGTTCACGATGTCCGCAGACTCCGATGCTGCGGTTGCACCGCGCGCCCCCATTGCGAAGCCAATATCCGCAGCAGCGAGCACCGGGGCATCGTTGAGGCCGTCACCGACCATGATGAGCGGGCGGGGCTGCACGCTACTGACAATGCGAACTTTGTCGCCGGGGCGGCACTCCGCGTGCACCTCGCTGATTCCAAGGCGCCGCGCGATGGGTTCGGCGGTGGCTGCAACGTCTCCGGTGACCATGAGCGTACGCTCGATACCGAGTGCGCTCAGCTGACGGAGAGCCTGGGCTGCTTCTTCGCGCACTTGGTCGCGCATGACGATGGCTCCGGCGAAACGGCCATCGACTGAGACGTAGATTGCGAGTTCCCCTGGAGCAAGGTCTGCCAGCACGAGGTCCGGCGCGGAGTGGCGCACCCAGGAGGGCTTGCCGACACGAACCGTCACTGCCTCAGGTGCGTCAGGAGTGCGGAACACAGCCGCGACTCCGTTTGTCGCGATCTCCTCGGCATGTTCGGCTTCGACGAGCGACAAGCCGTGCTGTTTCGCGGCCTGCACGACGGAGTCCGCAAGCACGTGAGAGGAGTACACCTCCGCTGAGGCTGCGAAACGCAGCAGCTCGTCTTCGCTGGCGCGGTCGGCGGGCAGAAGGCGTTCGAGCACTGGCTTGCCGGTAGTGATGGTGCCGGTCTTATCGAATGCCGCCGAGCGGGCTCGTGAAAGCTGTTCGAGGGTGCCGCCGCCCTTGACGATCAGCCCGAACCTCGCGGCACGGCTCATGCCACCGAGAAACGCGACCGGCGCGGCGATCAGCAGCGGGCATGGGGTCGCCACCACCAGCACCTCGGCAAACCGGACAGCCTCTCCACTGACCGCCCACGCGATCCCGGCGATCACGAGCGCGAGCACTGTGAACGGCACCGCGTACCGATCTGCGAGCCGCACGACTTTGGCTTTGCTCCCCGCGGCTTGTTCGACGAGCCGAACAATCTGCTGATACTCGCTCTCGGCGGCCGGAGCCGCAGCTCGCATGGTGACTGCGGCTTGTCCATTCACCGCACCGCTCGACACTTTCTCTCCCGCGTCACGCTCAACGGGCAGACTTTCACCGGTCAATGACGACTCATCGAACACGGCGTGCTCGGAGACGAGGATCGAGTCCACAGGCACGAGTGCACCCGGCCGCACCAACAACAGATCACCCACCTCGACTTCTTCGACCGGTATGTCCTCGGTCGTGACCTCGGCAGTATGCCCGTGCATGTCCGCGCCGGGTGCGCTTGGGGCGAGGATGCGCGTGGCCTGCTGGGGTGCCTTACGCAGCAGCGCGGTCAGTTCCCGCTTCGAACGGTTCTCAGCGTAATCTTCGAGGGCCGCCCCGCCGGTGAGCATCAGCACCACCACGAGCGCCGCCCACGGCTCCCCAACGAGCACTGCAGCGGTGATTGCCGTCACCGCAAGAATGTCGAGCCCGGCGTGCCCTCGGATGAGCTGCCGGATCATCCCGACCGCCTCCCACCCGGCAATCACGAGCGCATACGCACCCACAATCCAGCTGGCCGACTCAATGGCCGGAGTCGCTAAAAGAACCAACCCGATCATAGCCACCAACAGTGTTGCGATCACGAGTGGATATGCCCTGACCAGAGATGAAAAACGGCTCATGCTTCAATCCTCCCAGGCGGGCACGCTTCTCGCATTGTAGGCCAGCCTCGCCTGAGTATCCGCGTAGCGCGTTCAGAGCAGCAATGCCCCGGCTCCTGCGGCCCCGAGCACTACCGCCCATGCCGGTGTTTTCCAGGACGTGAGTGCGACAAACGCGAGTGCCGCGACGACGAGTGATGCGGCGTTCGTGACACCCGCGGTGAATACGGGGTCGTACAGCGCGGCGGCGAGCAGCCCGACGACTCCGGAGTTCACGCCCGTCAGCACACGCTGCACTCTCGGCGCACGACGCAACCGCTCCCAGAAGGGCAGCACCCCCATCACGAGCAGCGCAGACGGCAGAAAGATCGCGAGCAGCGCAATGGATGCGCCGAGCAGCCCACTCGGGCCGCCCGTGGTGACCGCTCCGAGAAACGCGGCGAAGGTGAACAGCGGCCCTGGCACCGCCTGCGCGGCACCATACCCCGCGAGGAACGCACCCGGCTCCACCAGTCCAGTCTGCACTGTCTCAGCCTGCAAAAGCGGGAGCACGACATGCCCGCCGCCGAACACGAACGACCCCGCACGATAGAAGGTGTCAATCAGGCCTACCGTGGCGTTGCCGGTGAACACAGCAAAAATCGGCAACCCTGCGAGCAGCATGACGAACACAGCCAGGCTCAACCATCCGACTGCGGGCCGCAGGCGCACCCGGAAACGCGGTTCATCGTTCTCGGTCGTGCTCGGGGATCGACAGACGAAGAACCCCGCGATCCCGGCCAAGGCCATCGCGCCGAACATCGTCAGCGGGCCGGGTACGAGCAGCACGACAGTGAGCACCCCGACAGCAATCGTCGCTCGTCGCGCATCAGGCGTGAGTGACTTTGCCATCCCGAGCACAGCATGACCCACGACCGCGACCGCCGCAGCCTTCAGGCCCAGCACCCATCCAGCCTGCGATACGTCGCCAAGGGTCGATACGCCGAGCGCGAACCCGAACAGCAATACCGCAGATGGCAGTGTGAACCCGAGCCATGCCGAGCCAAGACCGAGTATTCCAGCTCTCTGCAAACCGATCGCCATGCCGACCTGGCTTGATGCCGGGCCGGGAAGAAACTGGCACAATGCGACAAGATCCGCATACGCGCGATCACCCAGCCATCTGCGTCGCTCGACGAACTCTGCTCGAAAATATCCAAGATGAGCGACCGGGCCACCGAACGACGTGCACCCTAACCTCAAGAACACCAGAAGGACCAGCAATGGCGCGCCAAAGTCGGTTCGACGGCCACCTTCTGCGGATAACATTTCTTACTCAGAATGGGGCACCATCCGGGACTGGCGCTACTCGCCGCGCTGCATTCACGCAGTGTTCACTCGCGGCTCAGAAGCCGTCACCGACTTACGCGAACCTTCCGTGTCGCACAGTGCGATTCTAAGATCGCTCTGCTGACTTCTGAATGAACGTATGCTACCGTGGTAGATAGATAGAGTTTCTAGTTTAGAAACATTGGTGGTGAGAGCGATGCAGGGCGGCGTGATCTTGCTCCGGGGCACCGGGGCTGATGCGCTGCGCTATGTCGAGGCCGACCGCTCGCGTGCTGACGACTACTACCTGTCTGACAGCACCGGGGTTCAGTACGCGGTGCTCGACGCTTCGGGCGAGGCCGTGAGTAGTCGGGTGCTGACCGCTGACGAGTATGCGGGATGGGTGGACTGGATCAATCCCGATACCGGCGAGCAGATGGGAAGGCCTCGCCTCGCGGGGTTGGATCGGCAGGGGTCGCCCCGGTTCGCGGAAATGGTCATCAACACCCCAAAGAGCCTGTCCGTCGCTGCCGCCTTGCATCCCGAGGTATCCAAGGCGCTGGACGCAGCACAGCAGGACGCCCTGGCGGAGATTCAGCGGTGGCTCGCCCAGTACTCCGTGACTCGTGTCGGCCCGCGCGGCAAGCAGGAGGTCGTACCTATTGAGCACATGCAGGTGGTCGGCATCACGCACCGGACGAGCCGGGCCGGTGATCCTCACCGGCATATCCACATGCAGATCGGCGCCCGTGTCTGGGCGGCGGGCAAGTGGCGGGCGCTCGACACGGCGGCGACGTTCCGGCAGCAAGGCGCGATCCGCGCCCTCGGTACTGCCGTGATCGCCGCCAGCCCCGAACTCGCGGAAGTGCTCGACCGTCACGGCCTCCTCCTCGACCCGGTGACTGGCGAAGTCACCGAACTCGAACCGTTCAACGCGCTCATGTCGAAGCGCGGCGAGCAGGTGCGGAAGAACCTGGAACGGCTCGAAGCCGAGTGGGAGACGGCGCATCCGGGCGAGACGATGGGGCCGGTCGTCTCATCTCGGCTGACAGCGCAGGCGTGGGCGTATGAGCGCCCCGCGAAGAAGCCCACGACCTTGCGGGAAGAGGAAGCCTGGCTGACCGAGCTCCGCGAGGTCGGCTACGACCCCGAACACCTGGCCCGCATGCCGGCGCGTGTGCCGGTATCACCGGATGAGGTCTCGGTGCAGCGGATCGCATCGCGTGCGCTGGATCGTTGCGCCGCAGCAGAGTCGGCATGGACTCGCCACACCGTGCAGGAACACGCCACCCGCATCATCACCGAGGCGGGCGTGCGTGCCACCCCGCAGGAGTTGCGCGAACTGGTGACCGTTGCAACGACGCTCGCGCTCGAGGATTGCTTCTCGATCCTGCCGCCTGACACCGCTACCCCGGAGCACGTCGCGCACCTCACGAGTTTGCGGGTGGTGCAGGTAGAGACGGAACTGCGCGACCTCATCACCGCCCGAACACCCGACCGCGAGCCGAAACACGGCGACGTGCGCGAGCACGCGGCCTCACTCGGGCAGCAGCTTGACCCTGGCCAGCTCGTCGCGGCCGCAGCGGTCGCCTCGACTGATCCGTTGGTGATCGTGGAGGGCGCCGCAGGCGCGGGCAAGACCACGATGCTCGCCACCGCGATCCGCGCCGCTGAGCAGCGCGGCGGCAGGGTGCGGGTGGTTGCGCCGACCAAGCGTGCCGCCGAGGTCGCGCACCAAGAACTTGGCGTGCCCGCCGAAAGCGTCGCCGCCCTCGTCTACGCGTACGGATGGCGCTGGAACCAGGACGGCGTATGGACACGCCTCGCCCCAGGCGACACCGATCCGATGACTGGCGGAACCTACACCGGCCCACCCCGAGACGCGCAGTTGCGCCGTGGCGAGCGGATCGTCGTGGACGAGGCCGGGATGCTCGACCAAGACACCGCACTCGCCCTGTTCACCGTCACAGCCGAGACGGGCGCAACCCTCGCGCTCGTCGGCGACCGCGCGCAACTGCCCGCAGTCGGCAGGGGCGGCGTGCTCGACATGGCCGCACAACTCAGGGGCCGCACGTTCGACATGGATGAGGTACACCGCTTCACCAACCCCGCCTACGCCGAGGTCACCGTGCAGATGCGCGACCGTCGCAACCCCGGCGAGGTGTTCGACCGGCTGCGCAAGCTCGGGCTGATCCGGCTCCACACCGATGCCGACGAACTGCGCGAAGACCTCGCCACCAGCAGACACGACGGCGACGCCGTCACCGTCGCATCGAATGACGAGGCGGCCCGGCTGAATGATCGCATCCGAGACGAACGCACCCGCGCGGGCATCGTCGACGACACCACCACGACCACCGGCAGCGACAGCCTCAGCATCGGGCGCGGTGATCTGATCCAGACCCGGCAGAACCGCGCCGACCTGGGCGTGGCGAACCGGCAACCGTGGATCGTCCAACGAGTCGAGCAGGATGGGTCGCTCTGGGTGCGTGACGCGCACAGCGACCGCAAACGCGAACACTCAATCCGCCTGCCCGCCGAGTATGTGCGCGAGCACACCCACCTCTCCTATGCCGCGACCGCCTATGGGGTGCAGGGCGTTACCGTGCCCGCCTCACACACCGTCCTCACCGAGCAGATGGGCGGCGCGACCGTCTATGTTGGCATGACCCGCGGCCGAAACGAGAACACCCTGCACGTCGTCGCGGAAAGCATGGCCGACGCCCGAGCGCAGTTCATCGAGGCGATCGAACGCGACCGCGCAGACCGAGGACTCGCCGACGCGACCGAACGCGCGGCCGAAGCGGTGCGCGGCCTCGTCGCTGACGGCCCGGTGAAGCTCGTCAACGACGAGGTTGTCCGACTCCTGCGTGACGCTGAGCGCGCCGAGCGAACGGCCGAGAAGTGGGAGCAGATCGCGGAGCGGCTCGACCAGCAGCAGGCCAACCACCAGGCGGAGGACGAGCAAAGCGCCGAGATGATCCGCGCCGCCGAGACTCACACAGCCCAAGCCCGCGCCGAGGTCGTCGCGGAGTTGGTGCCGCAGGCCGTCGAGGACGGCGAAACCTACCTCACAGCCGTCACCGCCGAGAGCACCACATCGGAACGGCTCGCCACGTCGGGCAGGTTCGGACGACGCCGAGCGCGACAGGAGTACCAGGCCGCGACCGAGCGCACCCACACGGCACGCGAGCAGGTGCGCGACGCCTGGGGTGTACTACCGCGCCACGGTGACGGCCTCACCGAGTGGGCCACCACCGCTGCCGAGCGGCGTGCCGAGAACGACCCGCGAGTGATCGACGCTGACCGCCGCCTCGCGGATGCGCAGTCTGGGCGGGCGGCGCTCAAAGACCAGCACAACCGCGAACGCCTCACGCTGCTCGCGCGAGAGTTGGGGGTCGAACGGGTGCGTCGTGACCCGATACGAGCACGGTTCATCCGCCCCGACCGCGAAGCCCGCAACGTGCACGCACAGGCGGCGGTGGCGCGGCGCGATGCCGAGGAATTGCGCGCCCTGCCGCCCGAGCAAGCCGCCGCACTGGTCGAAGTGAAGCGTGCAGCGGCAGAGCAGGTCCGGCAGCTTGCCGCTGACCGCGCGCGGCGACTGCGCGGCACGGTCGAGCAGAACCACCCGAGCACAGAGCCACGGCGTGACGGCCCGAGCCTGGGCTTATAGGCCGAGCGAGGGGCCGCTGCGCGGATCACAGGGCGACGCGCCACCGAACGCCTCAGGCGGCTGGAGGTTCCAGCGGCGCTGCCGGGCGGCGTCGAGCGCGCGATCCAACGTCTCCGGGTCGCGCACCGACCGGCGAGTGGTGAAGCCCTGTGCGTGCCCGTCCAGGCTCGCCGTGAGCCGGTCGGAGCGTGCGGCGTCTTCGACGGTGACGAGGTTCGGGCGGATCAGCGCGTCAAGCCCGGAGTGATCTTCCACGATGGCGAGGGTGCGGGCATGGGCGAACACGTCGCCGGGGATCTGCGACCAGTCGATCACCCACCCGGCATCGCGGGCGAGCTGGTTGAAGAAGACATGCTGACTGCGCGTGTTCACGTCACGGAACGGATGGATCGCCGTCGTCTCACCCCACACCCACGCCAGCCCATCCGAGAACGCATCCACGTCCAGGTCGCGCAGGTAGTCGCGCTGGGCGAGCGCACCAAACACGCGCTCCGTCTCGGGAACGATGAACTGCGGGCGGCAATGCGCAATGCCGGTGCCGCCGGGATGGGTGTCGGTGGCGCGAATCTCGCCACCCCAGGAGTACATATCTTGCGTCAGGTAGGCGTGGATCGCTTGCAAGTGCGGCAGATCGTAGCCACCAGCGACGGGGTGCTCGCGTAGCGCACCCATGCGGGCACCGATGAAGTCGGCCTCAGCATCTTTCCAGTCGTCGTAGTCGGTGATGCCGAACGTGTTGACCAGAACATCGCTGCCCGGATAGGTGTACCGATCAGGCATCGCGACGCCGAGCGGTTCAGGCGGTGCGAGCGGCCAGGCGTGCGCGGGTACGGGCGGCGATCACTTCGACAGCCTCGTCCACGGTGATCTCGCCGCGCACCTGGCGGGCCAGAAGCTCCAGCCCCTCGGGGGTCATCTGCTCACCGGCGGTCTGCTGCCCGGCCTGCACCTCAGTGAGCACGCGCTGAACGTGCGCCTCGGATACGCGAGTCTTCGTCGCCATAATGGGGTGCCTCCTTGTGGTCGGCTTCGTGAGTTCAGTCTACGCGGCACGTCCGACAAAGCGCCGGACGACCAGCACGGGAGTGCCGAATCGGCACCACCAGCCCTGTTCACCGCGCGGGGGTGCCGGGAACCGTGGAGTGTGCGTCGTCGCCGTCGAAGATGCGCAGGAACTTCTCTCGTGGAATCACGACCCGCCTGCCGAGCTTCACGGACGGGATCGACCCGTTCTCGATGCTCGCCGTGATCGTGCGGGGATCGACCCCGAGCGCCGCCGCAGCCTCCGCCCGTGTAATGACCGCGTTACGGGAGGCCCGTAAGTCGTCCAATGTCACCAATATGTCTCTCATCGCCCTGCCTGCCGTCCCTAATCAAGAGTCCTGAGTTCCCAATAAAGTACAGTATGGTGCTTGACGAGTCAAGAGCGGGCATGTACGTTCCTAGTATGGAAACAGAACGAGTGCGGGGAAACCCCGCCGGGATCACGCACGAGCACGTCGCCCAGAACCTCCGCACCGCACGCCAGGCCATCGGCATGGACGTGCGCACCGCCGCCCGGCTGATGACCGAGGCGGGCCGAAAGCTCGCCCCGTCGGGGATCAGCAAGATCGAGAACGGCGACCGGCGCGTGGACGTGGACGACCTCACCGCCCTCGCCTACATCCTCCGCACCACACCCGCAGCTCTTCTTACCCCGCTTGCTGAGGCGGTCACGCTGACCGGGGTGCCCGAGTCGTTCCTACCCGAAGAGATACAGGCATGGGTCGCAGGCGCCGTGAAGCTCACCACCGAGGACTTGGTGCGCTACTGGAAAGAGCAACGCTTCCAAGCGATCAACTCGGCGCACTGGGCCGAGGAAATACTCGCCAAGTACGACCGCGGCCAGGTTGGTATCACTCCGCGCGAGGTGTACCAGGAACGCTACGACGTGCAGACCGCCCGCGAGGAACACGCCACCGGCAGGCTGTTGCAACTCGACCCGAACGCCTCACTCGCGTTCGAGTAACGAACCACCACGAGAGAAAGGAGCAAGGTCTATGGCACCAGCCAGTCACCCGCCGCCGGACGAGGCGGCACCGAGCAGCGTTGAGGGGGTGAAGCAGAAGCAGCAGCGACGTTCCCGGTCGCGGCATCAGGGATCGCTGGGCGACTACCAGACCCGCAAGGGGCGACGGTGGAAGTTCCAAATCTATGTGCTGATCGACCCGGAGAAGCCCGAGCTGGGCGAGAAGCGGCTCACCCGTGGCGGGTTCACCGACCTCGAAGAAGCACAGGCCGCGCTCACCGAGGCGCTACGAAAGAAAGCGAGGAACGAGAAGTTCCAGGGCAAGACCCCCACGGTCGGTGTGTACGCCGAGCATTGGATGTCGAGCTTGCGGCTGGCCGATTCCACGATCAAGGGGTATCGGAAGATCATCCGTAACCACATCACCCCCGACCTGGGTCGCATCAGGATCGACAAGCTCACCGCCACCCGCATCGGCTCCCACTACCGGGAGTTGGAAAAGAGCGGGCGCAAGGACGAGTACGGCAAAGGCAAACCACTCTCGGCCAACAGCATCCACAAGGTGCACGTCGTCCTCGGCGCGATCCTCGACGCCGCAATCGACGATGGGCTGATCCAAGTCAACCCGGCAAAGAAGAAGCGCACCGTGAACGCCCCGAAGTCGTCACAGGTTCGAGCGCAGAAACCGGAAATCGTGACCTGGACGGGCGAGCAGCTACAGACGTTCCTCACTTGGAACGAGAAGGAACTGCAAGACGAACTGTTCCCACTGTGGCGACTGATCGCCTACACCGGGATGCGACGCTCCGAAGCTCTCGCGCTCAGATGGAACGACATCAACACCAAGACCGGGCGCATCAGCATCCGGCGAGCGGTGAACACCGAGGACTGGACGACCACCAAGACCACGAAAACGGGCACCGCCCGCGTGATCGACGTGGACGCCGCGACCCTCAAAGTGCTCGCCTCCTACAAGGTCGCCCGTGCCGAAGTGTCGTTCGATTTGGCGAAAGCCGATGCGTATGTGTTCGGTGACGACGAGGGCAAGCTGCGCTCACCCGACGCCATGACGAGCCGCTGGGATCGCCGCATGAACTGGCTCGCCAAGGCACACCCGACGCTGCCCCGCGTGACGATCAAGGGGCTGCGCCACACGCACGCCACACTCCTGCTGGAGCTTGGCGAGCATCCCAAGGTAGTACAGGAGCGCCTGGGGCACTCCACCATCACAACCACGATGAACATCTACAGCCATGTCACCCCGACGATGCAGAAAGCCGCAGCAGACCGCTTCGCGGCCCATCTCGGTGGGGCTTAGCACATATCTCAGCACATGGCACGAAAATGACCCCCAACCCGGTGATCTAAACCCCAGGTCAGAGGCCATTTTCTGTTCGTGCGCGAGGGGGGACTTGAACCCCCACACCCTTGCGAGTACTGGCACCTGAAGCCAGCGCGTCTACCAATTCCGCCACCCGCGCAGCGTAGTGAGATTATCACAGCGGGATGCCCCCGTGTGCCGCACAGCCGACGCCTCACAGCCGGACATCAGTCGACGTAAAGCCGGGAGCGCGAGCCAAACGGCTAACATCGACACAATAAGGAGGCAGACACTTGGGCTTGCTGGACAGCTTCGAAAAAGGTCTTGAGCGAGTCGTCAACGGCGCCTTCGCCCGGACCTTCAAGAGCGGACTCCAACCGGTCGAGATCACGGCGGCACTTCGACGCGAACTCGATACGAAAGCAGCAGTCGTCGCACGCGATCGCATCCTCGTCCCCAATAAGTTCATTGTGCACCTGGCCCCGCGAGACTACGAACGGATGACCGGGATCGGCCCGGCCCTCATCGACGAGTTCACCCAGCTCGTCCAGACGCACGCTACCGCCCAGCACTACCAGTTCGCCGGAGGCATCAGCATCCGCCTGGCCGAAGACGAAAGCCTGTCCGTCGGGGTCATCCGCATCGAATCGACCAACGTCAAGGGCGACGTGTCGTGGACGCCCATCCTCGACATCGACGGCAAACGCTACCCGATCACGAAATCGCACACCGTGATCGGGCGCGGCAGCGAAGCGGACATCACCGTGGATGACACCGGCATCTCCCGGCGCCACGTGGAAATTCTGTGGGACGGCAGGCGCGCGCAGGTCAATGATCTGGGATCCACCAACGGCACCCAGCTCAATGGATCCCCCGTCACGAAAGCCGCCCTGCCCCCCGATTCCGTGATTTCCCTCGGCAGAACCCGTATCGTGTTCCGAGTGCTTGCCCAATCCGCATCCGTTGATCAGTTCTCCGACCTGCGCATCGACCAGGAGGAAGGTGATCGCCGGTGAGTGAACTCACCCTGTTGGCTCTGCGATTCGGTTTTCTCCTGCTCCTGTGGGTTTTCATCTTTGCCGTCGTGTACGCGCTGAGAACCGATCTCTTCGGCCAACGGGTGAAGCGGCTGCCGGCGGAGGCCGCCCCCCAGACGCTTGCGCCCTCCGCGGCGCAGACAAAGCCTGCCCCAAAGAAACCTGCCACGCCGACGATTGCCACCCTCGACAACGCGAGGCGGCTGGTTATCACGACCGGGGCCAAAGAAGGGCTCGAGATCGAACTTTCCGGAGAACCCCTCACCATCGGCCGCTCCGCAGAAAGCGGCCTGGTCATCCGCGACGACTACACGTCAACCCACCACGCCCGACTCCTGCTGTGGGGTGAAGAGTGGGCCATCCAGGATCTCGACTCCACCAACGGGACCTACCTCGATGAAGTCAGGGTGACGGTGCCCACCGTGGTGCCGCTGAACACCCCGGTCCGGATCGGGACGACGAGCTTCGAGCTTCGGCGGTAACCCATGGCCACCACCGGCAAGAGCGCCGCCGTCTCCCACGTCGGCAAGATTCGCGCCAACAACCAGGACTCCGGATACGCCGGCCAGAACCTCTTCGTTGTCGCGGACGGCATGGGCGGCCACGCCGGCGGCGATGTGGCCTCCGCGATCGCGCTCAAACGCATCATCGAAGCCGACAAGTCGTACGCGTCAGCCTCGGATGCCGAATTCGCCCTGCAGAGCGCCCTGCTCGCGGCAAACACCATGCTCGCCGAGACCGTCTTCGACCATCCGGAGCTCACCGGAATGGGCACGACGGTGAGCGCCATCATTCGGGTGGCGGACAAAATAGCGCTCGCCCACATCGGCGACTCCCGCATCTACCTGTTCCGCGACGGAAGCCTCGACCAGGTCACCGCCGACCACACCTTCGTTCAGCGCCTCGTGGACAGCGGACGCATCACGCAGGAGGAAGCTGCGGTTCACCCGAGGCGCTCCGTGCTCATGCGGGTGCTCGGCGATGTCGACTCCTCACCGGAAGTCGACACCGCGATTCTCGACACCCAGCCGGGCGACCGGTGGCTGCTGTGCTCCGACGGACTGAGCAGTTACGTATCCGACGACAAGATCGCCGCTGTCCTCACCACGTTCAGCGGAGCCAAGGACGCCGCCAACCGGCTCGTGCGCGAAAGCCTCGACCAGGGCGCCCCCGACAACGTCACCGTCGTCGTGATGGATGTCGGCGACAATGCCGACTCCTCCTCCAACCCGCCCCTCACGGTGGGATCCGCCGCGCTTCCGCTCACCTACGAAGCAGACAGCGCCCGGCGTGCCCTGCGTCTGCCCACCCTTCTCCTGCATCCCCTCAAGTCCACCCAGCATGCGGACAGCCATTTCGAGCCCGAGTCCGAAGAGTACTTCGACGAGCTCATCCTCGAAGACAAACGGCGCGCGCTCCGCCGCAGAATCACGTGGCTGGTCGGCATCGCGCTCATCATCGCCGCGTTCATCGTCGCACTCCTGTTCGCCTACCGCTGGACCCAAATGCACTACTACGTTGGCGCCAACGGGGAAACGGTCGCGATCTATCAGGGTGTTCAGCAGGACCTGGGGCCGATTTCGCTGCACAGCGTCTACCAGCAAACCAGCATCAAGATGACGGACCTGAACCCGTACACCCGGTCCACGGTCGAAGACACCATCAGCGCCGACAACCTGGACGATGCCCGGGCGATCATCGAGCGATTGGCCCAATCCGCCAATGGTTGACACAACAAAGCAAGCCACGGCCGGGCTGCCGGTGGCAACGGATGCGCCAGCGGATCACGGCGGAAATCTCCGACTCCGAATCCACCTTCCAGCGAAAATCCGAAACCTCGAACTGGCACTGTTGATCTTCGCCTGCATTCTCAACGGTGCCGCGGTGGTGCTCGTCCAGTTTGGCGTTCTGGGCACTATTCAACCCGAGATCATCTGGATGGGCGGCGGTCTCGCGGTTCTCGCCATCGGCATGCACGTTGCGCTTCGGTTTGTCGCCCCCGACGCCGACCCGTTCCTTCTTCCCGTCGCGACCCTACTCAACGGCCTTGGCATCGCGGAGATTTACCGGCTCGACCTCTCCGCCAAACACAGCGGGTGGGAGTCGGACGGCATCCGCCAGATCGCGTGGACCGCCATAGCGATGGCGATCGCGATCGCCGTCATCGTGCTCATTCGCAACCACCGGGTGCTGCAGCGTTACCGCTACATTGCGATGTTCACCGGCATAGTCCTGCTGCTCCTGCCGATGCTCCCGATCATCGGACAGGAACAGTTCGGCGCGCGCCTGTGGGTTCGGCTGGGTTTCTTCACATTCCAACCGGGTGAGCTGGCGAAGATCGCGCTCGCCATTTTCTTCGCCGGCTACCTCGTGCAGGCCAGGGAAAGTCTCTCCATGGTGGGGAAGAAGTTTCTCGGAATGCGGTTCCCGAGGGCGCGCGATCTCGGCCCGATTCTCGTCATTTGGGCCGCGGCGATGGCCGTACTCATCATCCAGCGTGACCTGGGGACATCGCTGCTGTACTTCGGCCTCTTCCTGGTCATGATCTACGTGGCCACCGGACGCCTGAGCTGGGTCGCCCTCGGGCTCGTGCTCTTCATCGGTGGCGCCGTGCTCGCGAGCCAGGTGTTCAGCTACGTGGCGGCACGCTTCCACGGATGGCTGGACGCGTTCGATCCCACCGTGTATGACTCCTTCGGCGGCAGCTACCAACTCGTCCAGGGGCTGTTCGGCCTCGCTCACGGCGGATTGCTCGGGACCGGCTTCGGTCAGGGACGACCCGGCATCGTGCCGCTCGCGCAAAGCGACTACATCATCGCGAGCCTCGGCGAAGAACTCGGCCTGGTCGGCCTGTTCGCGATCTTCGCCCTCTACCTGATCCTCGTGTCCCGCGGAATGCGCATCGGGTTCGCAGGTCAGGACGACTTCGGGCGGCTCCTCGGGGTCGGCCTGTCGTTCGTGATCGCCCTCCAGGTCTTCATCGTGGTTGGCGGCGTGACCCGGGTCATTCCGCTCACTGGGCTCACAACCCCGTTCCTGGCGGCCGGCGGGTCGTCCCTCGTCGCCAACTGGATCATCGTCGCCCTGCTGTTGCGACTCTCGGATTCGGTGCGCAACCAGCCGAGGCTGGTGATCGGGCCGTGAACCGCGAACTCAAGCGCGTGAGCGCCGCCATCCTCATCATGTTCGTCGCCCTCATGTGCTCGACGACGACGATCACCGTGTTCCAGGTCGACAACCTGCGTGCGGACGGCCGCAACGTCCGCACCCTCTACGACAGCTACTCGGCCGAGCGCGGACCCATCGTCGTGGCCGGAACCCCGATCGCGGAGTCGAAACCCGTCGATGACGCATACAAATATCAGCGGGTGTACACGGAACCGGAACTGTACGCCCCGATCACCGGATACTTCACGCTGAATCAGGGCACGACCGGGATCGAAGGCGCCCTCAACGACTACCTGAGCGGAACGGCGAACGACCAGTTCCTGGCGCAGGTCAATGCGATTCTCACCGGTCAGTCCCCGAAGGGGGCCACGGTCGCGCTCACGATCGATCCCGCCGCCCAGAAAGCGGCCTGGGATGCGCTTGGATCGAACTCGGGTGCCGTGGTTGCGCTCAATCCGAAAACCGGGGCGATCCTTGCGATGGTGTCGAAGCCGTCCTACGACCCCAACGCGCTTGCCTCGCACACCACCGCGGATGTCGTCTCCGCCTACGATCACCTTCTCGCGGACCCCGCCAACCCGCTGTTCAACCGGGCGATCAGCGGCAACCTCTACCACCCGGGCAGCGTGTTCAAGCTGATCGTCGCTTCAGCCGCGATCGACAGCGGCCGTTTCACCCCGGACAGCGCGTTCCCGAATCCTGCCACTCTGCAATTGCCCCTGAGTACTTTCCAGATCACCAATTCGGACAACGGCAAGTGCGGACCGGGCGACACCGCGACCATTGCGACGGCGCTGCGACTCAGCTGCAACATCCCGTTTGCGGAACTTGGCGCCGCGCTGGGCCAGGACCAGCTCCGCACCTACGCCCAACGGTTTGGCTTCGGCCAGGACCTTGGCGTGCCCATGGCGGTGACCCCGAGCACGATTCCGGCGTCGCTGGACGCGCCCCAGCTCATGCTGTCGTCCTTCGGACAGGCCAATGTGAGCGTGACGCCGATGCAAATCGCCCTGGTCTCCGCGGCGATCGCCAACGGCGGAACCATCATGAAGCCCACCCTGATTCAATCGATTCTCGCGCCAAACCTTTCCGTCATCCAACCGTTCCAATCCACCGTGCTCAACACTCCCATCAGTAGGCAGACCGCAACCACCCTCACTGAGATGATGGTCAACAACGTCGACAATGGCGCCGCAAGCAATGGAAGAATAGAGGGAGTCAAAGTCAGTGGCAAGACAGGGACAGCGGAGAACGGCAAAGGCGAACCGTTTACGCTGTGGTTTACCGGGTTCGCACCCGCGGACAACCCGAAGATAGCGGTGGCGGTCGTCGTTGAGAACGGAACGAGCTACGGCAACGCCGTGGCGGCACCGATAGCGAGGAAAGTCATGGAGGCGGTGCTGAATAAATGAGACCCACAAGCGGCCTCACATTCGGGGGACGGTACCAGCTTTCCAACCGCATCGCGATCGGCGGGATGGGGGAAGTCTGGCAGGCCACCGACCTCGTCATCGGGCGCACCGTCGCCATCAAAATCCTGAAGGACGAATACCTCGGCGACCCGGGATTCCTTGAACGGTTCCGCGCGGAAGCGCGGCACGCGGCCCTCGTCAACCACGAGGGAATAGCCAATGTCTTCGACTACGGCGAGGAAGAGGGAAGCGCCTACCTCGTCATGGAACTCGTTCCGGGGGAGGCGCTGTCCACGATCCTCGAACGCGAGCGGGTGCTTGCCACCGACCGGGTGCTCGACATCGTGGCGCAGACCGCCTCTGCGCTGCACGCCGCGCACGCCGCAGGGCTCGTGCACCGGGACATCAAGCCGGGCAACCTGCTCATCACGCCGGATGGCAGGGTCAAGATCACCGACTTCGGGATCGCCCGCATCGCCGACCAGGTTCCGCTCACGGCGACCGGCCAGGTCATGGGCACCGTCCAGTACCTTTCGCCGGAACAGGCCAGCGGCCATCCGGCCTCTCCCACCACGGACATTTACTCGCTCGGAATCGTCGCCTATGAGGCGCTCGCTGGCCGCCGCCCGTTCACGGGCGAGTCGCAGGTCGCCATCGCGATGGCGCAAATCAACGAGACCCCGCCGGACCTCCCGGTCACGGTCGCCGAGCCGGTGCGCAACCTCGTGTATTCGTCCATCGCGAAGAATCCGGCCGACCGGCCGGCGTCCGCCGCCCACCTCGCCCGTGCCGCGCAGGCGCTCCGCCGCGGCGACGTCGCCGCGGCAGCGACCGCCGTGCCGGGAGTTTTGGGTGAATCCTCGCTCGGCACAGCGTTCGGGCAGACCTCCGCGACGACGCGCGTGCTCCCGACGATGGATGGCGCAGGGCTGCAACAGGGCCCGGTCAGCGAGCCGAAACGCCGCAACCCGTGGACGTGGCCCCTCGTGGCGCTCATTGCCATCCTGCTCGTCGTGCTCGTCGGCGCGGTGATCGCGCTGTTCGCCCAGCCGAACTCGAACGGCGGGCCCACCACGCCGCCCAGCAGTTCGACGCCCCTGACAACCCCGACATTTCCGACGCCGACTCCCACACCGACATCGGATCTCGTGAACATCAATATCTCCCAGTTCCAGGGCATGACCCAGAATCAAGTGGAGGATGCGCTCGACAAGCTCGGGTTGTCGTACTCGGTGACTCAGGGCCTCACCGCACCGTCCAAGGCAGACGAATTGAAGGTGTACCAGATCAGCCCTGCGGGAAATGTTGCCAAGGGCACCACGATCAGCGTAAAGATCTACTCGCTCATCCCCTCGAGCAAACCCGGACCGTTGAGCGCCACCCCTGCCGGGCCTTACACGGCATCCCAGAACGTGACCCTCAACTGGCCGACCTACACCGGGTGCCAAACCGGCAAGACCCTCGACAGCTACAACATCGCGATCGAGAACGGAACGATCACGTCCACGAACCCCGTACCGGCCGGCACGACGACGGCCACGATTACGCTTCGGTCGGATTCGGGCGCCACGAAGGTTTCCTACACGGCGTCCTGCTCGGGCAGCCCGTCCCCCGTGTCGGATGTCCTGACACTCACCGTCCCATGAGCATTGGCGTCAAGCGGGTACACTGGCAAACACTTGCCCCTGCACCCCCGGAGACTCACACGTGACTGAAGGTACTCGCCTGCTCGCCGGCAGGTACGAGGTCGGCGCCCTCATCGGCCGCGGGGGCATGGCGGATGTGCACGTGGGGACGGACACGCGTCTGGGCCGCAAAGTCGCCGTCAAGCTTCTGAAGCCGTCCCTCGCCAACGACCCAAAGTTTCGACTCCTGTTCCGCGAGGAAGCGCAGAAGGCCTCGCGGATGGCGCACCCCACGATCGTGCGCGTGTTCGACGCGGGCGAGGAAACGGTTCGCGACGCGAACGGCTTCGAATCCCAGTTGCCGTTCATCGTCATGGAGTACGTCGATGGGCGACTTCTCAAGGACATCATTGCCGAAGGTCCGATCGCGGAGTCCGAGGCCGCGCGCATCATCGAGCAGGTACTGACCGCGCTCGAGTACAGTCACCGAGCTCTGCTCGTGCACAGGGACATCAAACCCGGCAACATCATGATCACCCAGAGCGGGCAGGTCAAGGTGATGGACTTCGGCATCGCCAGGGCGGTTTCCGACAATTCGGCGACCGTCGCCGACACGAGTGCTGTCCTGGGCACCGCGCAGTATTTTTCGCCGGAGCAGGCACGGGGCGAAACGGTTGACGCCCGCACCGACCTTTATTCCACCGGTGTCGTTCTTTTCGAATTGCTGACCGGTGCACCGCCGTTCCACGGGGATCGGCCGGTCGCGGTCGCCTATCAGCACATCAGCGAGACCCCCGTTCGCCCCAGCTCGGTGAACCCCAAAGTGTCCCCGGCGATGGATGCCGTGGTTCTTCGCTCCCTGGAGAAAGACAAGTTCGCGCGCTTCCAGTCCGCGGCGGAGTTCCGCGGCGCGCTGGAGGCGGCGGCAGCGGGTCAGGTTCCGGCGTTGAAGCCGCCCAAGGACGACTTCAACGCGACCCTGTTCGGTGTGAATCCGACCGCGCGGGCCGGCTCAGAGGCGACCATGCGCCAACTCTCGAACTCTGCGGACGATCGCGTCGTGCGCACCCAGTCTCGCCCACCCGTCGCGTGGATTTGGGCGGGAATCGTCGTCATGGCGGTCATTCTCGGCGGGATGACATTTTGGGTTCTCAACCTCCAGCCCACCAAAATCGGGGTCGACCTGTCCGTGGACGTCCCCAACGTGGTGGGACTCGCCTATGAGACGGGCGCGCAGAAGCTGACAGACCTGAGCCTGGTCCCCACCCGTCTCAGCGAATCCAGCGACACCGTTCCCGCGGGGGCGATAACCCGAATTGACCCGGTCGCCGGAACCCGGGTCGCGAAGGATTATCCGGTTAAAGTATGGGTGTCAACGGGACGCAGCATCGTCGCCATCCCCCTGGTGACCAACCTGGCCGAGACGGATGCCATCAAGGCACTCACGGATGCAGGCTTCGTGTACGGTTCGACGAACGCCGCCCATTCACCCTCAGTGCCCAATGGCGTCGTCATGGGAACCGACCCGGCAGGGGGAACCCAGGCTCGCCAGGGAACAACCGTGAACCTTCTGGTCTCCGACGGATTGGTGGACGTCCCCAAGGTTGTCGGAATGTCGATCGGGGACGCCAACAACGCGTTGTCGCCGCTGGGCCTCAACGTGAAGTCGGTGACGGACAACTCCTGCACCGGCGGCGCTGTGACCAGTCAGTCGCTGTCGCCCGGGCCGCAGCCGCAGCGATCGTCCATCACGCTCAGTTACTGCGGCGGCCCGGCCCCAAGCCCAAGTTCACCATAGGGGTGAGCCCGCGCGCCGCCACCCTGGCGCCGGGCAGCCCGGCGACCGCGAGCCAGTTCGCGAGCAGTTGGTACCCGCCTTCGGTGAGGACCGATTCGGGGTGGAACTGCACGCCGAAAATCGGCGCCTCGACATGCTTGAGACCCATGATGACTCCGCCCTGAGTTCGCGCCGTCACCGTGAGTTCGTCGGGCACGGTGGAATCCACGACCGCAAGGGAGTGATATCGGGTTGCGGTGAACGGCTGCGGAACCTGGTCATAGAGTTCACTGCCGTCGTGCGTGATGATCGAGGTCTTGCCGTGCATGAGCTCCTCCGCCACGGTGACCGTGGCGCCCACGGCCTCCGCAATCGCCTGGTGGCCGAGACACACGCCCAGCAACGGCAGGCCGGTCTCCAGCGCCAGCCGCACGAGTGGAATTGACACGCCGGCGTGGCCCGGCGCCCCCGGCCCCGGCGAGAGCAGGATCCCGTCGTAGCCTTCGGTTTCGGATGCGGCATCCTCCTCGGTGAATGCATCATTGCGAACGACAGCCGTTTCCGCGCCGAGCTGGAGAAGGTATCCGTTCAGGGTGTATACGAAGCTGTCGTAGTTGTCGATGACCAGGATTTTCGTCATCCGTCGACCGTCACCTCCTGCGAGGGAAGAATCGAGTTGACCCACGGGAACACCCACTCGACGAGGCAGAACACGACGGCGCCCAGAAGTACCAGCAGGATCAGGACTTTCACCCATGCCGGACCGGGCAGGATCGCCCACAGAGCTCCGTACATCCCCTAGCCTTTCGAAAGTGCCAGCGAGGCGATTGCGGCCGGTGGTCCCGCAGAAATGGGTTGCCACGAGTCGAGCACCGAGTAGGCGATGATCCGTTCCGCCGTGGACCATTTCGGATTGCAGCTCATGATGGTCAGAATTCTATCGGTGGCCTTCGCTCCGCTCTCCTGCGGCACCGGATCGAGCACATCCACCTGGCGTGGACTCACATACTCCAGGTTGCGGAAACTGTAGGTGAAGTACCCGTCCTTCGTTTGCACATACAGCTTGTCGCCCAATTGCAGCTGGTTGATGTCTCTGAACGGTGCGCCGTAGGTGAGGCGGTGTGCGGCAAATGCCATGTTTCCCAACTCGCCTGGCGCCTGCGTCGTCGGGTAGTGCCCGATGCGTTTGGTGTCGAGCACATCGGAAACGCCGACGCCCTCCGCCACTTCGCGCACCCAGTCCGCGCCGAAACGCGGAACATACATGACCGCGAAGGTCACGGCGTTGTCCGGTACCGGGGTGACGACAGGTTCACCGAAGGTCGTCGGCGTCACCTCCTGGTTGAGCGAGGTGTTCCCAGCGGTCCAGGAACTGGCCAGATTCGCGGCGGCATGGTTCTGTTCGTTCCCGACAATGATGTCGTTGAGCCACAATTGCCAGCCGAGGAACAGGAAGACGAGGAATCCGGCGGTGATGAGCAGTTCGCCGATAACGCCGATCACGCTCAACCGGCGGCGCTGGCGGCGGCGGGTACGTGAAACACTCATGCGGGTTGCCGGCTCGCCGTCGCTCATAGCCTCGATTCTATGTGGTGGGTCCTTGCCGGTTCTGGCGGCGCCGACCACCCTCCAAGTCTTTCAGGATAGAATTCCGGCATGGCACGATCCACCTCTCAGTCCGACCGTCCGCAGGAGTCCCGCAACGGTGACGACATCCCGAACGCGGTGTGGTTCAAGCCGATCATGTTCGGGCTCATGCTGCTGGGACTGGCCTGGATCATCGTGTTCTACGTCAGCCAGGGCACGCTGCCGGTCGCCTCGCTCAAGGACTGGAACATCCTGGTCGGGTTCGGCATCCTGTTCGTGGGATTCCTGATGACCACGCGTTGGCGCTCCTAGCCAAGAGGTTCAGACGATTCCCACAATTACATTCTTGTAATTATCCCCACTGTGGATAACCCTGTGGAAAGCTCTCGAAATCGGGCTGTTCGGAAACTACAGTCCGAACCGGGCGTGAAGCAGCACGACCCCGATCACGGTCAGCGCGATCAAGCCGGCAAACACCGCCAGGAGAAGTAACCGCTGCTCGTTCCGTTTCGCCGGCGTGCGTGTCCGCAGGAACACGAGCGCCACGAGGGCACCGACGATGAGCCCGCCGACGTGCGCCTGCCAGGCGACCTGGGGGATGATGAATCCGATCACCAGGTTCAGGCCGATGACGATGAGCATTTGCACGCTGTTGCCGCCCATTCGGCGCTGAATCACGAAGAACGCGCTGAACAGTCCGAAGATCGCACCCGAGGCGCCGAGCACGGCGATGCCGGGAGCCAGCAGGAGCACCGCGACAGACCCGCCGAGACCGCTGAGCAGATACAGGGCGGCAAAACGCCACCGTCCGAGCCCCCGCTCGAGGATGGGGCCGAAAATCACCAGCGCGTACATGTTGAACAGGATGTGCAGGATGTTGGCGTGCAGGAACAGCGCCGTCAGCATCCGCCACGGCTGAAACTCGGTGAACGGCGGGAAGTAGATCAACGCCGCGGTGGCTGCGCCGGATCCGGGGCCGCCGGTGAGGTATTGCGCGAGAAACACCACAACGCACAGGGCCACGATCGACCAGGTGACCACCGGGGCACCGCTGGTCGAACGCATCGCTGTGATGATGCGCGGTTTCGTTTTCGGTGCCGACCGGCGGGACTCCTTCATGCACTCCGGACAGTGGAATCCGACCGCTGCCGGCGTCTGGCAGTCCGCGCAAATGGTGCGCCCGCACCGCTGGCACAGCACGAAGCTCTGCCGATTCGGATGCCGGTAGCAAACATCCGACGACACATCGGACGCGGGTTCAGTCACCGTTAGAGCTCGTCGATCGTGATGCTCTCGATGACCACCGGCTCGACGGGACGGTCGCGGCCATCCTTCTTGACGGATTCGATCTTCTTCACCGTGTTTCTGGACTCTTCGCCGTCCACAATGCCGAAAATGGTGTGCTTGCCCTGCAGCCACGGGGTGGGCACGGTGGTAATGAAGAACTGGGAACCGTTCGTGCCGCGCCCTGCCTGCTTTCCGGCGTTGGCCATGGCCAGAACGTAGGGTTCGTTGAAGTTCAGTTCCGGGTGGATTTCATCGTCGAACTGGTAGCCGGGGCCGCCAATGCCCTCACCGAGCGGGTCACCGCCCTGGATCATGAAGTCATCGATGATCCGGTGAAAGATCACGCCGTCGTACAGGGGCCGGCTCGTTTTCTGCTGGGTTGCCGGATCGGTCCATTCGATCTGGCCGGTGGCGAGTCCCACGAAGTTGGCGACCGTTTTCGGTGCGTGGTTCGCGAGGAGGTTGACGGTGATGTCTCCCAGGTTGGTGTGGAGAACGGCGACATGAGTGTGTGCGGGCATTCGCCAATTCTTTCACAGTGTGTCGGGGTTGGGCGCGCAGCAGTTCAGCATTCGCCCAGCCCGGCAGTGTTTGCTGCTTGTCAGGCTCGTGGGAGGATGGGAACAGTGTCCGACCACCACAACCGGAGGTTACCAATGGGACTGTCACGCAAACGCAGACGAGAGTTGAAGCGCCTGAAGCAGGGGGCATCCGAATTGTGGGATGACCAGAAGGAAGTCCTCGAGCACGCGAGCAAGGTTGTGAGGGATGCCAGCAGGCAGCTTGCCGAGGTCAATCGCGAGTACGTCGCACCACGCGTCCGCGACGCCTACGAAACGCGGGTGCGGCCAGGGGTCGAGTCGGGCATTGCCGCCGGTCGACAGTTCGCGGGATCCGCGCGGAAGAAGGTTTCTCAGGATGTCCTCCCCGCGGTGTCCTCCGCCCTGGGAGCAGCACTCGCCGCTCTGGAGGTCGCCAAGAGCCCGCAGGTTCGCCAGGCGCTCGGTCGGGTGACCCGTTCGACGTCAAAGGCCGTGGTGCCGCAGAAATCCAGCGGCGGACCCGGCCGATACATCCTGATGGGAATCGGTTTGGTCGCGGCGGCGGGCATTGCCTACGCTGCGTGGCAAACGCTGCGGGCGGACGACGAGCTCTGGGTCAGCGACGAACCGGAGCCTTCCGCCGGAGAGTAGCCGGCACCGACGGCGACGTGACGGAGATTTTCGTGGAGCCTAGGAGAATCGAACTCCTGACCTCCTGCTTGCAAAGCAGGCGCTCTACCAATTGAGCTAAGGCCCCAAAACTACCAACGTGCGTGGGGATACCAGGACTTGAACCTGGGACCTCTTCGTTATCAGCGAAGCGCTCTAACCGCCTGAGCTATATCCCCGTAAGGCAGATACGAGATTATCGCACCGGCCCGGTGTTCGTGTAATCGGGTCAGTTGTTCGTGAAGCCGACGAGCAGCCCGCCCGTCACTCGAACGCTCAAGTTGTAGACCAGCGCGGCGATGGCGCCCAGCGCCGTGCCGACGACGACCGTCAACACCGCCACGACGGCGGTAAACAACATGACCTTCAGGAGCGAGAAGCTGTCGAGAACGCTGAACGTCGGATCGCCAAGAATGTCGACCAGAACTTTTGTCAGCTGACCGAAGATCCCGGTCGAATTCAGCACGGTCCACAGCAGGAAGGTGGCGACGAGTTGCACGATCGCAATGCACAGGGAGATGAGGAATGACAGTTTAACTGCAGACCAGAAGTCCACGTAAACCAGCTTGAGACGAACCTGCTTGGTCGCGGCGGCGCGCTGCGACTTCCTCTGGAGTTTCTCCGCCATGCTGCTCATCTAGCCTTCGTCCTTCCCGTCCTGATCGGTATCCGCCACCGTCGCGGACAGTTCTGGTGCGCTGTCCTCGTCGGTGGTCCCGGCCAGATTGCGTTCACTATTCTTCGCGATAGCGATAATTTTGTCGTCGTCCGCGAACCTCGCGAACACGACACCCATGGTGTCACGACCCTTGGCCGGCACTTCGGCCACGGCAGAGCGTACCACCTTGCCGCTGGCAAGAACCACAAGAACCTCGTCGTCGTCCTCCACAATCAGACCACCGGCCAGATCGCCTCTCGCCTCCTGCAGTTTCGCAACCTTGATTCCGAGACCGCCTCGGTTCTGGACCCGATATTGCTCCACATCCGTGCGCTTCGCGTAGCCGCCCTCCGTGACCACGAAAACGGAGCCCTCGTCCGCAACCACGGACGCGCTGAGCAGTTCATCACCGGGGCGGAAATGCATGCCGATCACGCCGCTCGTGGCTCGGCCCATGGGGCGCAACGCACTGTCGTCGGCGCGGAACCGGATCGACATGCCTTTGCGCGAAATGAGCAGGACGTCCGACGACTCCTCGACGAGCATGGCCGAGACCACCTCGTCGTCCCCGCGAAGGTTGATCGCAATGATTCCTCCGGAACGGTTCGTGTCGTATTCGGTGAGCAGGGTTTTCTTGACCAGGCCCCCCTTCGTGGCCAGGACGAGGTACGTTGCCGACGCGTAGTCCGTGATGTCGAGGATCTGCGCGATCTCCTCATCCGGCTGCATGGCGAGCAGGTTGGCGACGTGCTGGCCCTTCGCGTCGCGCCCCGCCTCCTGCAGCTCGTACGTCTTTGCGCGGTACACCCTGCCCTTGTTCGTGAAGAACAGCAGCCAGTGGTGGGTTGTCGTGACGAAAAAGTGTTCCACGACGTCGTCCGCGCGAAGCTGGGCACCCTTGACGCCCTTGCCTCCGCGGTGCTGGCTGCGGTAGTGATCGCTGCGAGTGCGCTTCACGTACCCGTCCCTCGTCACCGTGACCACCATCTCCTCTTCGGGGATGAGGTCCTCCACGTTCATGTCGCCGTCGAATCCGAACAGGATCTCCGTGCGTCGATCGTCGCCGAAACGATCGATGATGTCGGTGAGTTCCTCGCTCACAATGTCCCGCTGACGCTGCGGTTTCAGGAGAATGTCCTTGTAGTCGGCGATGAGCCGTTCCAGTTCGGCCGCCTGATCCTGGATCTTCTGCCGCTCCAGCGCGGCAAGTCGCCGCAACTGGAGGTTCAGAATCGCGCTCGCCTGAAGTTCGTCGACCTTCAGCAGCTTCATGAGGCCGTCGCGAGCCTCCTCGACCGTCGGCGAGCGGCGGATGAGCGCGATGACCTCGTCGAGCGCGTCGAGGGCCTTCAGATATCCGCGCAGGATGTGGGCGTCCGCTTCGGCTTTGTCCAGCCGGAACTGGGTGCGGCGAACAATCACATCGATTTGGTGCTCGACCCACAGGGTGATGAAGCTGTCGAGCGGGAGCGTGCGCGGGATGCCGTCGACGATCGCGAGCATGTTCGCGCCGAAGTTCTCCTGCAGCTGGGTGTGCTTGTACAGGTTGTTGAGCACAACCTTGGCGACGGCGTCGCGCTTGAGCACGATCACGAGCCGCTGACCCGTTCGGCCGGAGGTCTCATCCCGGATGTCGGCAATCCCCGAGATTTTGCCTTCCTTGACGAGCTCGGCGATCTTCAACGCGAGATTGTCGGGGTTCACCTGGTACGGCAACTCGGTGACGACGAGGCACTGGCGACCCTGCAGTTCTTCCACCGTGATCACGGCGCGCATCGTGATCGAGCCGCGCCCGGTGCGGTACGCATCCTGAATGCCCTTCACGCCGAGAATCTGCGCGCCCGTCGGGAAGTCCGGCCCCTTGATGCGCTCCAGGAGCGCAGCCACGAGCTCGTCCTGGCTGGCCTCAGGGTTGGCCAGATGCCACAGCGCGGCCGCTCCCACTTCGCGAAGATTGTGCGGCGGGATGTTCGTGGCCATACCGACCGCGATGCCGACGGACCCGTTCACGAGCAGGTTCGGGAACCTGGCCGGCAGAACAAACGGTTCCTGGGTGCGGCCGTCGTAGTTGTCCTGGAAGTCGACCGTGCCTTCCTCGATGTCCCGCACCATCTCCAGTGCGAGCGGAGCCATTTTGGTTTCCGTGTACCGGGGGGCAGCAGCGCCATCGTTGCCCGGAGAGCCGAAGTTTCCCTGGCCGAGCGCGAGCGGGTAACGCAGGCTCCACGGCTGAACGAGACGGACGAGCGTGTCGTAAATGGACGCATCGCCGTGCGGGTGGAACTGCCCCATCACTTCGCCGACCACGCGGGTGCTCTTGGAGAACGCCTTGTCCGGACGGTATCCGCCGTCGTACATCGCGTAAATCACGCGCCGGTGGACCGGTTTCAGGCCGTCCCGAACCTCCGGGAGCGCCCGGCCGACGATGACGCTCATCGCGTAGTCGAGGTAGCTCCGCTGCATCTCCAGCTGAAGGTCTACCTGCTCGATCTTGTCGTGCGAGTGATCGATCTCGCGTCCGGCGATCTGGGTTTCGTGATCGCCCGTGGTGTCCGATTCGTCTGCCATGAATTCCTTGGGTCAGTCGGTGAGTTAGATGTCCAGGAAGCGAACGTCTTTGGCGTTCCTCTGGATGAAATTACGGCGCGACTCGACGTCATCGCCCATGAGTGTTGAAAAGGTCTCGTCGGCGGCAAGCGCGTCGTCGAGGGTGACCTGCTTGAGGGTGCGGGTCTCGGGGTTCATCGTGGTTTCCCACAACTCCTGATAGTCCATCTCGCCAAGACCCTTGTAGCGCTGCGTGCCGTTTTCTTTCGGGATGCGCTTTCCCGCGGCAATACCGTCTGCAAGCAGGGCATCCCGCTCGGCGTCCGAATACACGTACTCGTGCGGCGAGTTGGTCCACTTGAGGCGGTACAGCGGCGGCTGCGCCAGATACACGTAGCCGAGGTCGATGAGCGGGCGCATGTAGCGGAACAGCAGGGTCAACAGCAGCGTGGTGATGTGCTGCCCGTCGACATCCGCATCCGCCATGAGCACGATCTTGTGGTACCTGGCCTTCTCGGGGGCGAAATCCTCGCCGATGCCGGCACCGAACGCCGTGATCATCGCCTGCACTTCGTTGTTGGCCAGCGCGCGATCGAGCCTGGCCTTCTCCACGTTCAGTATCTTCCCGCGCAGCGGCAGAATCGCCTGCGTCTCCGGGTTTCTGCCCTGCACCGCCGAGCCGCCGGCGGAGTCGCCCTCGACGATGAAAATCTCGGAGAGACTGGGGTCCCTGCTGGAGCAGTCGCGCAGCTTTCCCGGCATTCCGCCCGATTCGAGCAAACCCTTGCGTCGAGTCTGCTCCCGCGCCTTGCGGGCGGCCATGCGCGCTGCGGCCGCCTGGATCGACTTGCGGATGATGTCGCGCGCCTGAGCCGGATTCCGGTCGAACCAGTCGTTCAGCTGATCCCCGGCGACCCGTTGAACGAAGCTCTTCGCCTCGGTGTTGCCGAGCTTCGTTTTCGTCTGCCCCTCGAACTGCGGTTCGGCAAGCTTCACGGAGATCACCGCGGTCAGGCCCTCGCGAATGTCGTCGCCGGTGAGGTTTTCGTCCTTTTCCTTCAGGATCGTCTTCTCGCGCGCGTACTTGTTCACGAGGGTGGTGAGCGCGGCGCGGAACCCCTCCTCGTGGGTGCCGCCCTCGTGCGTGTTGATCGTGTTCGCGTAAGTGTGGACGCTTTCCTGATAGGCGTTCGTCCACTGCATCGCCACCTCGATCGAGATCTTGCGCTCCGTGTCCTCCGACTCGAACGAAATGATCTCCTCGTGAATCGGTTCGACCTTTTTCGCCGAGTTCAGGTATTCGACGTAGTCGACGAGGCCTTTTTCGTAGAGATAGGTGACCGAGACCGGCTCCCCGGTTCCCTCCAGATCCCGTTCATCGGTCAGCGAGATCGACAACCCCTTGTTGAGGAACGCAACCTGCTGGAACCGGGCCCGCAGGGTTTCGAAGTCGAAATCGACGGTCTCGAACGTGTCGGCGCTCGGCCAGAACGTGATGATCGTCCCCGTGCCCTCGACCGCCTCCTCTTTCTTCAGGGGCGCCTGAGGCACGCCATGCCGGTATTCCTGGCGCCAGGCGTGGCCCATTCTGTGCACTTCGACGTCCAGCTGGCTGGACAGGGCGTTCACGACCGAGACTCCCACGCCGTGCAGTCCGCCGGAGACCGAGTATCCGCCTCCGCCGAACTTTCCACCCGCGTGAAGGATCGTGAGAACAACTTCGACGGTCGACTTCTTTTCCTGCTTGTTCTCGGCGACCGGGATCCCGCGGCCATTGTCGACGACGCGGATGCCGCCGCTCTTCAGCATGGTGACGGAAATCTGGTCGCAGTGTCCGGCGAGCGCCTCATCGACCGAATTGTCGACGACCTCGTACACGAGGTGATGCAGCCCGCGGGGACCCGTGGATCCGATGTACATGCCAGGACGCTTGCGTACCGCCTCGAGACCCTCAAGAACCTGGATCTGGTCTGCGCCGTAACTGTCATCAGGCTCGGAGTTTTTTGGCTTAACTGACATGTATGAATCGAGCTCCTGCCTGGTGGATTCTTCGGGCTCCGCTCCTGTGCCAGTAGCTGCCTCGACGAGATCACCAGTCTATCAAAGAGCACCCCTCGAAAAGCCGCATTCCGCGTTCTGGAGACCGTGATTTGTCGGCGGCACCGTTTTTGGCTAACTAACCGTAGGTATCGCGTGGACCACGCCCTGGAACTGATCTGGGGCCCCTTTTCCAGGAGGGTACACCTGGCCCGTTGAAGCGCAGGGCCTCGATGCCGGCATCCGGATAGCGTTCGACGATGCGGGAAATGATCTGAGCGCGCATCAAACGAAGTTGAGTCGCCCACGCCGTGGAATCGCAGGACACCGTGAGAACGCCCTCGTCGATCCCCGCAGGGACGGAGTGCGCGGCCGTCTCCTCGCCCACGAGATCAGCCCAGGAGTCGAGAAGTTCCGACCGCGCAAGCGACGAATTCCAACCCAGTCGCGCGGTGAGTGCGTCGACCACTTCCGCAATGCCCCGCGGATCCCGGCCAGCACCGAACGGCGCACTGGAACCCGGCTCGCGGCGTGCCCTGGCTCTGGCGTCCTTCGACGTCGCCGACCGGTCGCCGAAAACGCGGCGAAACCGTTCGAATACTGCGATGTGCTCGCCGGGCGGTGGCTCAGTCGCCATTTCGGCTCCACTCCTCCCCAGGCACGGGCATATCCGCGGGATCCACAATTCGTCCGCCCTCGATCCGCACGGTGTGGCTCGCCAGCACGTCAGGAACGTCGCGAAACACCGCCGCCGTAATGAGAACCTGCTCAAAGTCGGAGACTGCGCCCGCAAGGCGCAGTCGTCGCGATTCATCAAGCTCGGCGAACACGTCATCGAGGATCAGGACCGGGTCGCCCACGACAGACTCAGCCCTCAGCACCTGCGCCGAAGCAAGCTTGAGCGCGAGCGCGAAGGACCATGATTCGCCATGGCTCGCGTACCCGCGTGCCGGCATTCCATTGAGATCGAGAACGAGGTCGTCGCGATGCGGCCCGACGAGCGTGATGCCGCGGTCTCGTTCGCTGCGCCGAACCTGGTCCAGAGCCTCACGGAATCGAACTGCGGCGTCTCTGGCCCGAACGGGCAGCGTCGTATCTCGGTCATCCGCGTCCGAGTCCGGATCTGCGCCGAGGATGCTCAGCCGGTTTGCCAATTGCGTGTGATGGTCCTCCCCGGCGACGGCGATATACGCTTCCGTGACGCGGGGCTGCAATTCGGACACGAGCATGCTTCGTGCCTCGATGAGTTCGGATCCCAAGGCGATGAGGCGTTCATCCCACACGTCGAGAGTGGACAGCGCGTGATCTTTCACCCCGGCCGAGCGGGCGGATTTCAGCAGTGTGTTTCGCTGCCGCAGCACCCGATCGTAATCGGCGAGCACGCCGGCCAGCCGCGGCGACCGCAGGACGAGAAGTTCGTCCAGAAAGCGCCGGCGCCCCGCCGGTTCCCCGCGAACGAGCGCGAGATCCTCCGGGGCGAACAGCACGGTGGAGAAATGGCGCGGAAGCTCACGCACTTTGATCTGGTTGCGATTCAGTTGCGCCCGATTCGCGCCCGTTCGATTGAGCTGCACCTCCAGGAGAAGTTCCTTGTCGCGGTGGCGGATGCGCGCTCTCACGATGGCGGCATCGGCGCCCTGCCTGATCATCGCCTGCTCGGAGGAGACCCGGTGCGAGCCGAGAGTCGCAAAATAGCCGAGCGCCTCAACCAGGTTCGTCTTGCCCTGGCCGTTGCTTCCGACGAACAGATTTGGCCCGGGAACAAGGTCGACGTGCGCCGACTCGTAATTTCGAAAATCAGTGAGCTGAAGCTGGGTGACGATCACGGCGGCGAGGGCACGGAGGGGGGCATCCGCTCACTCCGATTTCTTGACCGCGTGCCCGCCGAACTGGTGTCGAAGTGCCGCCACGGCTTTCATGGCAGGGGACTCATCTCCCTGACGGGAAACGAACCGGGCGAAAATGGATGCCGAAATCACCGGCATGGGCACGGCATTGTCGATGGCTTCTTCGAGAGTCCAGCGCCCCTCGCCGGAGTCGTCGACATACCCTTCGATCTCTTCGAATTCCGGATCCTGTTCAAGCGCGCGGACGAGCAACTCCAGGAGCCACGACCTCACGACCGTGCCGCGCTGCCACGCTTTGAACGTGCCCGTAACATCTTTTATGAGATCTTCTCGTTTATCCAGAAGCTCATAACCCTCCGCGAAGGCCTGCATGAGGCCGTACTCGATGCCGTTGTGGACCATCTTCGCGTAGTGGCCGGCACCCACGGGACCGACATGGACGAATCCTTCCTCGCGCGGACCCTCCGGCCGCAGCGCGTCGAAGATGGGCATTGCCCGTTCCACGTGCTCGTCGGCGCCACCCACCATGAGGCCGTAGCCGTTCTTCAAGCCCCAGACTCCGCCGGAAACGCCCGCATCCATAAACCCGACGGAGTGCTTGTGGGCGAGAGCGCCGTGCCGCGCATCCTCCGTGAACCGGGAATTTCCGCCATCGATGATCAGGTCGCCGTCCGCCATGAGGCCCACGAGCTCCTTGATCACCGAGTGGGTGATCTCTCCCGCCGGAACCATGACCCAGATGATTCGCGGCGAAGGCAGCGCCCGGACCAGGTCATCGAGCGAACCAACATCCGTGACGGCGGGGTTCGTATCGTACCCGGTCACTTCGATCCCGTGCTCCTGAAGCCTGGTGCGCATATTGCTGCCCATTCTGCCCAGACCAACCAAACCGATATGCATGGCGCTTCTTCTTTCCTGACTTCTGAACTACTGGGCACTCACCGCAACAGAAGATTTGGTTGAAGCAGGTACTTGTAGTTGTCCACTCCAGCCTGATCCTTCGAGGACTGGCTCGTGATCAGCACGGGTCCCGGCTTATTGGGGTTATCCGTCTTCGTGAACGATACCCGCACAAACTCCGAGTGAACTGCGCCGAGACCATCGAGAAGGAACTGGGGCTTGAGAGAAACGACGGTGTCCTCGCCATTGAGATGGCCATCGATTGTCTCCGAGGCCTGAGCCTGCTCGGACCCGATTGCCTCGAGAGTTACTCCGTCGATCGTGAAGGTGAAACGCAGTGCCGCCTCACGTTCCAGGACAAGCGAAACGCGTCGAACCGCTTCCATGAGATCGGCAGTATTGACGACCGCATAGTTCTCAGGGCTCTCCGGGAACAAACGTCGCACGGGTGGGAAATTTCCCTTGATGAGAAGCGAGGTGACCGTCTTTTTGTCTGCACTGAAAGCGATGAGTTCGCGCTCATCGCTGCTCGTGATCGACACCGAAATGGTGCCACTGTGGCCGAACGTCTTTCCCACTTCCATGAGGGTTCTGGCCGGAACCAGGGCAGTGACGGGCTCGGAACTCTTCGCGCCCCTGGATTCCCAGTCGATTTCTCGAATTGCCACCCGATAGCGGTCGGTGGCGACCAGGCTGAGATTGTTCTCCCCAACCTCGAGCTGGACCCCTGTGATCACGGGAGTCACGTCGTCCCTGCTGGCGGCCACCGCGACCTGAGAGACGGCCGCCGCGAACGCTTCCGCCGGCAGCACCCCGGATTCCGCGGCAATTTCCGGAAGTGTCGGGTACTCCTCCACCGGCATGCTGAGGAGAGTGAAGTTCGCCGATCCGCACGTGACGACGATCTTCGAACCATCGGTACTGACGTGCACAGGTGCTGCAGGCAGGCGGCTGGCGATATCGGCAAGGAGGCGACCAGACACGAGCACGGTTCCCTCCTCCTCGATGTCCGCGGAAATCGTCGCCCTGGTGGACACCTCATAGTCGAAGGACGAGAGCGTCAAGTCTTCTTTCGACGCTTCGAGCAGGACTCCGCTCAGGATGGGCAGGGTCGTTCGCTGGGGCAGCAACTTGACCGCAAAGGAAACTGCCTCGCTGAAGACGTCGCGATTGACTTGGAACTTCATGATCACCTCTGTGGATCTGAGTGCTGGTCGGGCCTTAATACTGGCACAGCGCGCGGAGCTTGAGGGGTGAAGGTTATTTGAGCGAGTCCATTGTTAAAGAAATCTAATGACATTAACCGTTGTGGAAACTGTGGAGAACCGTGCTCGCCCTCGCATTCCGCTGGTAACTACAACGGTGTGAGATGTGCACGAGCTGTGGGCTGCCCTTGCACGCCGTATCGGCGGCTCGAACACCTCCGGAGGTAATTCACAAGGTTCGGAGACCTTTGCACAACGAGGAGAACAGTTATTCACAAGTTATCCACATGTGAGGAAGGCGCTGTTATTGCTTGTTGTACTGGTGATTTTGCTTGATCCGGCTCGTGAGTTCGGTGACCTGGTTGTAAATCGATCGCCTCTCCTTCATGAGTTCGGAGATTTTCTTGTTCGCATACATCACGGTCGTATGGTCGCGGTTGCCAAAGAGCTGTCCGATTTTTGGCAGGGACAGGTTCGTGAGTTCACGGCACAGGTACATGGCGATCTGACGCGCCGTGGCGATGGCCTGAGATCGGGAGGAGCCGTAGAGATCATCGATCGAGAGTTTGAAGTAGTCGGCCGTGTGGTTGATGATGTCGACGGGTGCGACGACGTTGTCCTCATCCAGGGTGATGAGGTCTTTGAGAACCGTCTGCACGAGGGCGAGATCCACGGGAGTCTTGTTGAGGCTGGAGAATGCGGTGACGCGGATCAGGGTTCCCTCAAGTTCGCGGATGTTCGACGACACCTTCGAGGCCATGTACTCGAGAATGTCATCGGGAACCTGAAGGCGCTCGCTCTGCGCCTTCTTTCGAAGGATCGCGATGCGGGTTTCCAGATCGGGGGCCTGCACGTCGGTGATGAGGCCCCACTCGAAGCGCGACCGCATCCGATCTTCAAAGCCGGTCAGATGCTTCGGCGGCAGATCACTGGTGATGACGACCTGCTTGTTGTGATCGTGGAGAGTATTGAACGTGTGGAAGAACGCCTCCTGCGTGGAATCCTTCCCCTGCAGGAACTGGATGTCGTCGATCAGCAGGATGTCGATTTCCCGGTACCGGGACTGAAACAGCGATGCCCGGTTGTTCGCGATCGAATTAATGAAGTCGTTCGTGAATTCCTCTGAACTCACATATCGAATCCGAATTCCCGGGTAAAGACTCTCGGCATAGTGACCGATGGCATGGAGAAGGTGGGTCTTGCCGAGGCCCGAGCCGCCGTAGACGAAAAGCGGGTTGTAGGCCTTGGCTGGTGCCTCCGCCACCGCCACGGCCGCGGCATGGGCAAAGCGGTTCGACCCGCCGATGACGAAGTTGTCGAAACTGTACTTCGGGTTCAGGCGGGAGTCGCCTTTCTTCCCGCTGTCCACGGGAGTGGGACCGGGTTGTGGTTCGATGTACGGCTGGTCCGTGGGATCAGGGGTCGGCTCCCGGTAGTCCTGGCCGATCTCGGGATTCACGACAATCGCGAAAGTGGTCACGGACTGGTCCTCGCTGAGCGCGGCAATGGCGTTCAGCAACGGAAGCCGGATGCGCTGCTCGAGCATGCCGCGAGTCAGGTCGTTGGGAACTTCGAGATACAGTGTTCCCGCCATGACGCCTTTGGGCTCGACGAGCGAAAGAAAGCCCTCGAGCTGGGGGGTGATGCGATCATCCGTGCGCAGCGCATCAAGGATGGACTGCCACAGGTCCTGCGTTGGATCCGCTTCGTCGTTCACTACTCCCCTTGCTTTTCAACCTCTTACTCACAGGGTTATCCACCGACTGCACAGTGACACCACCTTAGTTTGTTGCCGTAGCTGTGGAAAACCCCAGTTGTGGGCTGGGGATATCGCCCGGGCCCTGCGGCGCACAGTTTGACCCTGCGGTACAAAGCCCGTACCTTTAATCAGTTGACTTCGGCCATTCGGCACCCCGACTTCCGGGGCCCAGCGTATTTGTTGCTGTTTGCCCAGCGGAGATCACGACACTGTGGAGAAAGAGCAATGACCAAAAGGACTTTCCAACCAAACAACCGCCGTCGCGCCAAGGTGCACGGATTCCGGCTCCGCATGCGCACGCGTGCCGGGCGGGCCATCCTGAGCGCTCGTCGCCGCAAGGGACGCACCGAACTTTCTGCGTGAATCAATCATGCTCGCACGAGCGAATCGCCTGGTCTCCGGAGACGAGTTTCGTCGTGTCTCGAGACGTGGACGCCGCGTAGAAACGGACCATATGGTGGTGAGCTCGCTCATGACGGATCCCCGTTTGCCCGCACGGTTCGGATTTACCCTGACCAGGAAAGTCGGAAACGCAGTGGAGCGCAATCGGGTGCGCCGCAGGATGCGCGCGATCGCCTGGGAACTGGTGCATGACGGGCTCAGCGGCAGGGACATCGTAGTTCGCGGTTTGCCGAAGTCCATCGGCGCTGACTGGAAGGTACTTCACACGGAGTTGACCTCGGCGGTACGCGAGGGAGCAAACACACGATGAGAACGGTGCTGAGCTTTCTCCTTCTCGTACCCAGGAACGTGTGCGTCATCATCCTCCGGGTGTACCGAACCCTGATTTCCCCGCTGTACGGCGACGTCTGCCGGTACTACCCGTCCTGCTCGCACTACGCACTGAACGCGATTCAGGCCCACGGCGTGCTGAAGGGCATCTGGCTCGGATCGCTGCGGATCGCCCGGTGCCACCCCTGGGCGGCCGGCGGAATCGACGACGTGCCGCAGAACACGAGACGAACCTACACCGTGACACGATTTGGATTCGTGCTCCCGACGACCGGAAAGGTCTAACTCCGCACATGGACATCATCGGCACCATCCTCTGGCCCATCAAGTGGGCCATTGAAGCGATCCTCGTGGCATTCCACTGGGTCTTCACGGGCATTGGCCTGGACGCGAACGCCGGCACCACGTGGGTGCTCTCGATCGTGGGGCTCGTACTCGTGGTTCGCGCGGCGCTCATCCCGATCTTCGTGCGCCAGATCAAGAGCCAGCGGCGGATGCTGGAGGTCGCGCCGCAGCTGAAGAAGATCCAGGACAAATACAAGGGCAAGAAGGATCAGTTCTCCCGCGAAGCGATGTCGCGCGAAACCATGGCGATGTACAAGAAGACGGGAACGAACCCCCTGAGTTCGTGCCTGCCGCTGTTGCTGCAGATGCCGATCTTCTTCGGCCTGTTTTCCGTGCTGCAGAATGCGCAGCACGAGGGCATCGGCGTCGGTCTCCTGAGCAAGGAGCTGTCCCGGTCGTTCGGCGAGTCCGTGTTCCTCGGGGCGCCGCTCAAGCTCGCCATCAGCACGGCGGGCGGCAACGTCACGGTGATCGTGATCGCCTCCATCATGGTGGTGCTCATGACCGCGTCCCAGTTCATCACCCAGCTGCAGATCATGTCGAAGAACCAGTCGCCGGAAATGAAGAGCAGCCCGATGTACAAGCAGCAGCGGATGCTGCTCTACGTGCTGCCGTTTGTGTTCCTGTTTTCCGGGTTCACGTTCCCGCTCGGGGTCATGTTCTACTGGCTGGTCTCGAACATTTGGACCATGGTGCAGCAGTTCATCGTGATTCGGAACATGCCGACCCCGGGCAGCGAGGCCGCCCTCGCACGAGAGGCCAGGATCGCAAAGAAGAATCAGCGACGCGGCATCACGATCATCGAGGACAACGGCGACGACCCGGACGAGCCGGAAGAACCCAAGTCGACTCAGCGAGCCCAACCGGTCAATCCCAAGAAACGCAAAAAGAAAAAGAAGAGGTAGCAGGTGTCCACGCAATCCCCCCAGGACCCCCCGATGGACGATGCTGCGGTCGCGACCGCCGACGCCGACGTGGCCGACAGCACGAAGGACGACCGGGATGCCGAACGATCCATCGAGCAACTCGAAGCCGAGGGCGATATCGCCGCCGACTACATCGAGGAGCTTCTGGACATCACCGATCTGGATGGCGACATCGATATTGACGCTCGGGATGGCCGCGCGTACGTTTCCGTGAACTCGAGCGAGGATTCGAATCTGCGGCTGCTGTCCAAGCCGGACACCGTCACCGCGCTTCAGGAACTTGCGCGCATCGCCGTTCAGGCGAAGACCGGCACGTTCTCCCGGCTCATCCTCGACGTGGGCGGATCCCGCGAAGCTCGCCAGGCCGAGTTGTCCCGGATCGTGGAGCGCGCGGCGGAGCGGATCGAGCAGGGTGCGTCCTCCGTCGATCTGCCCCCAATGTCTTCGTATGAGCGCAAGCTGGTTCACGATCTCGTCGCCGAAAAGGGACTGGTGTCGGAGTCGGAGGGCGAGGGCAGGGACCGCCACACGGTCATCACCGCGTCTCGCTGAGCGGCGTTGCGGGATGAGTGTTTCACGTGAAACATCCGGCGAGGCAATGGAGGTGGAACCTCCTTTCGCGGGCAGGCTGTTCGGAGCGCGGATCGATCACGCCCGGCGCTTCGCGTCGGACCTCGCTGAGCGCGGCGTCGAACTGGGACTCATCGGGCCGTTGGAGTTGCCTCGCCTGTGGACGCGGCACCTGATCAACTCCGCCCTCGTCGCTCCGTTGCTCCGCGCTGGCAGGGTGGGGGATGTGGGAAGCGGTGCCGGGTTGCCGGGGCTCGTCCTGGCGATTGCCCGCCCGGATGTTTCCTTCGTCCTGATCGAACCGATGGAGCGAAGGACCGAGTGGCTGTCAGCGGAGGTCGCCCGTCTCGGACTGGACAACGTCGAGGTTCTTCGTTCGCGGGCGGAAGAGGCTCGATTCTCTCCCTTGCTCGATCAGGTGACGGCACGCGCCGTGAGCGCTCTCTCGAAGCTCATCCCGATTTCTGCCGGTCTGGTTCGGTCGGGCGGAGAGCTCCTGTTCCTGAAGGGAGCGAACGTGGACCGGGAGGTGGATGCCGCGGCGAAAGCGATTCGCGCGGCGAAGCTGACCGACGTCGACGTGCTCACGCTCGGAACGGAATTCGGCACAGAACCCACTCGGCTGTTTCGGGCTACAGTTGACTGATCATTTCGGGTCGCGATTGGCAGGGTCGCGTGCGTCGCGGCCGAACCATTGACCGAATCCACACGAGCGAGGTTTCACGTGAAACATCCTGAGGAGGCGACCTCGGTTTCCGAGCCGGCGGTCGACGCGGATGAGACGACGCCACTTGCTCAGGAGATAGCGGATCTCGCCCGCCGCCGCCGGGCGCTCGCTCAAGAGGTGTTGCCGTTGCCGCAGTCCACGCGGATCTTTACCGTCGCGAACCAGAAAGGCGGGGTCGGCAAAACCACGACAACGGTGAACCTTGCCGCGGCCCTCGCACGATCGGGCGCGCGCGTTCTCGTGATCGATCTGGATCCGCAGGGGAATGCGTCGACCGCGCTCGGCGTCGAACACCGTGCCGAGACGGCGAGCGTGTACGACGTCATCATCAACGATGCGCCGATCGCCAGCGTCATCCAGTCCAGTCCGGAGTTCGACACGCTGTACTGCGTTCCCGCGACCATCCATCTGGCCGGCGCGGAGATCGAGCTGGTATCCCTCGTGGCGCGTGAGCAACGGCTTCACACGGCGCTCGAGCTGTTTCTCCAGGAGACCGAGGACGACTTCCACTACGTGTTCATCGACTGCCCGCCGTCGCTCGGTCTGCTCACGATCAATGCGTTCGTTGCCGCGACGGAAGTGCTCATCCCGATCCAGTGCGAGTACTACGCGCTTGAGGGCCTCAGCCAGCTGCTGTCCAACATCCGGCTCATCGAGCGGCACCTGAATCCCTCTCTGGCAGTGTCGACGATCCTCATGACGATGTACGACGCGCGGACCAACCTCGCAAACCAGGTCGTCGCGGATGTGCGGGAACACTTCCCGAAGGAAGTGCTGAACGCGCTCGTCCCGCGCTCGGTGCGGATCTCCGAGGCGCCGAGTTACGGCCAGAGCGTGATCAGTTACGATACGAATTCACCGGGCGCGCTTTCCTACCAGGAGGCCGCCGCCGAGATCGCACACAGGGGAGTACCGCGCTGATGGCTGCCGCGAAAAGAACGGGACTGGGGCGGGGGATCGGTGCGCTGATCCCCACAGACGAAGGATCGCCCGAGCGTCCGGTCGACGTCTTCTTCCCCTCGGAGCGTCGCGGAGGTCTCGTCGCCGTCCCTGGGGCGCGACTGGCAAACCTGTCCCCGGGGGACATCATTCCGAATGCGGCCCAGCCGCGAACCGAGTTTGCCAAAGACAAGCTCGACGAGCTCGTCGCCAGCATCCGGGAGGTCGGCGTGCTCCAGCCGATCGTGGTGCGGCCCATCGCCGGCGACAAGGGCGAGGCGAAGTACGAACTCATCATGGGCGAGCGCCGGCTGCGCGCTTCCCAGCAGCTCGGGCTGGATTCGATTCCCGCCGTCATCAAGAACACCGCAGACGAAGAGATGCTGCGGGATGCGCTCCTGGAGAACCTGCACCGCGCCGACCTGAACCCGCTGGAGGAGGCCTCGGCCTACCAGCAGCTCCTGGCGGATTTCGGCATCACGCAGGATCAGCTGGCGGGACGCATTGGCCGGTCGCGTCCGCAGATCACGAACACGCTTCGCCTGCTCAAGCTGCCGGCCTCAGTCCAGAAGCGGGTCGCTTCCGGGGTGCTGAGTGCCGGGCACGCGCGCGCGGTTCTCGCCGCGGGGGATGCTGCGGCGATGGAGAAGCTCGCGGACAAGATCATCAACGAGGACCTCACCGTTCGCGGCGCGGAGGCGGCGGCGGGCCTGATCTCGCGCAAGCCGGTCCGGTCGTCGAAGCCGACAGCGGGGAAGCGTCAGGCGCAGCTCACGGAGATCGCGGACCGGCTCGGCGACCGGTTGGACACCCGAGTGAAGATTTCCCTCGGGGCGAGCAAGGGTACGCTGTCGATCGAGTTCGCGAGCATTGCCGATCTCAATCGGATCCTCGCCGAGCTCGGCGAGGGCGGATTCTCCTAGGTGAGTCGAACGTTCAGGCGCACGCTACGGCTCTGACGTGATCGTCTCGGCGAGCCGTCGAACGCCTTCGCGGATGAATTCGGGGGTCGGGTACGAAAACGACAACCGAATCCGGTTCGCCCCGCTTCCATCCGCGTAGAACGCGGTACCCGGCGTGTACGCGACAAGCCGCTCCACCGCTCGCGGAAGCATCGCCCGCGCGTCCATGCCGTCCGGCAGCGAGAGCCACACATAGAAGCCGCCGTCCGGCACGGTCCAGGTGAGCGCGGGGAGATGCTCCTCGAGCGCTGCGAGGAGGGCGTTTCGTCGCTCGCGGTACACGTCGCGGAACGTGGCGATCTGGCCTTGCCAGTCGGCCGAGCCGAGGTACTCGTTCACCACGAGCTGGGTGAACGAACTCGGGGAGAGGACCGCCGCCTCATTCGCAAGAATGAGTTTTTCTCGAATAAGCTGTGGCGCGAGAACCCACCCTACTCGCACACCGGGAGCGAGCGTCTTCGAGAAGGTCCCGAGGTACACGACCCCGGCCGAATCGAGCGACCGAAGCGGGTTCGGCGGCGGCGAATCGAAGTACAGCAGACCATACGGGTTGTCCTCGACAACCAGAACCCCGAACTCGAGGGCAATCTCCAGAACTTCCTGGCGGCGCAGCTGGGAGAGCGTGACTCCCGCCGGGTTGTTGAACGTCGGAACGGTGTACACGAACTTCGGAAGTCGTCCCGCCTCAGCCAGAGCCTCGAGCTGCTCGCGCAGCGCCGCGGGAACCAGACCATGCTCATCCATCGGCACGTGCCGGACCTCGGCCTGGAACGAACGGAATACCACGAGCGCGGTGACGTACGTCGGACCCTCGGCCAGCACGATGTCGCCCGGGTCGAGGAGAAGCTTCGCGAGAAGTTCGAGCGCGTGTTGCGAGCCCGTCGTGACCACGACGTCCTCGACTTGCGCGCGGATGCCCTCCAGCGCCATCACCTCGAGGATGTGCGCCCGAAGATCCTCCGAACCCTGCCCGGAGCCGTACTGGAGCGCTTCGGCGCCGCGCTCCCGCAACGTCCGCTCCACCGCCTGCGTGACGAGCTCGATCGGCAGCGCGGAGACGAACGGCATTCCGCCGGCAAGGGACACCACTTCGGGCCTTGAGGCCACGGCGAACAGCGCGCGCACCTCCGAGGCGCTCAGGCCGGCCGTGCGCGCCGCAAAACTACCCTGCCAGGCATGGGGATCATTGACGCCACTCATCGGCTCTCCTTGTGTCTCCTCCAGAATAGAGACCGCCGGATGGGCGCGACGCCACGGACGGGGTCGACCTACTTCAGAAAGTCGGCGAGTTGGGCTTCGAGAGCGGGCTTGGGCATGGCGCCGATGACCGTTTTGACGACCTCGCCACCCTGGTAAACCTTCATCGCCGGAATTGAGGTGATCTGGTATTTCATGGCCACCTGGGGATTCGCGTCAACATCCACCTTCACGAGGCGGATCTTGTCGGGGTTTTCCGCGGCGATCTGGTCGAGGATGGGCGAGACGGCACGACACGGGCCGCACCATTCGGCCCAGAAGTCCACGAGTACGGGCGTCGTCGATTTGAGGACCTCGTCCTCGAAGGTCGCGTCGGTAACGTCGGTCACGGTTGACATGGTTCTTCTTCTTCCTCGTTGTACGTATTTTCGGCGTTCGCCGAAAATGGATCAGGCCGGAACGGTTTCGGACTCCACCGCTTTCGCCACGATGTCCCTCGGAAGTCCCGCAAGATAGTGTTCGGCGTCGAGGGCCGCCACGGTTCCGGAGCCGGCCGCGGTGACCGCCTGACGGTACGTCGGGTCGAGCACATCGCCCGCGGCGAAGACGCCGGGAAGGTTTGTTCGCGACGAGCGGCCGTCGACTTTGATCGTTCCGTCGCCCGTCAGCTCGACCTGCCCGTGCACGAGGTGCACGCGGGGATCACTGCCGACCGCAATGAACAGGCCGCTGAGTTCGAGGTGGGATTCGGACCCGTCGACGGTGTCGCGCAACTGAACTCCCGTGACGAGGTCGTTTCCGTCGATCCTCTCGATGACCTTGTTCAGCACGAACTCGATCTTCGGATTCTGGCGCGCTCGCTCCTGCATGATCTCCGACGCCCGAAGGTTCTCGCTCCGGTGGATCAGGTAGACCTTGCTCGCGAACTTGGTAAGGAAGTTGGCTTCCTCCATCGCGGAGTCGCCGCCACCGACGACAGCGATGACCTTTTCGCGGAAGAAGAATCCGTCACAGGTTGCGCACCAGGAGACTCCGTGGCCACTGAGGCGATCCTCGCCTTCGACGCCCAGTTTGCGATAGGCGGATCCGGTCGCGTAGATGACGGCCAGCGACTCGATCGTCTCGCCTGAGCCCAACGTCACCTTCTTGACATCGCCCAGAAGCTCGACTTTGGTCACGTCATCCAGCACCACTCTGGTCCCGAACCGTTCGGCCTGCTCCTGGAACAAGGCCATGAGTTGCGGCCCCTGAATCCCCTCAGGGAAGCCAGGATAGTTCTCCACGTCCGTCGTGTTCATGAGCTCACCGCCCGCTTCCACCGAGCTGGCGATGAGGAGCGGAGACAGGTTGGCCCTGGCGGCGTAGATGGCTGCCGTGTAACCGGCGGGTCCCGATCCGATGATGATGAGCTGGCGCACGATGATGGTTTCCTTACTTGCCATTTCCTACAACACATCCTATTCGGCGACTATTCCATCCCCCGGTGACGAATCCGTCGAACGATCGGCTGCGTGAAGGCGGCGAACTCCGGATTGCGCACGAGGGCGAGCAGGCCGCCATAGATCAGCACCATGAAGATGCCGACGCACGCCATGGCGACGATGGCCTGGGCGCGTCCCGACTGGGCGAATCCGGAGGCGGAAAAGCCGCCCAGAAGCACGAGCAGCCCGGCGCCCGCCGCGCCGGAGAGGAGGGAGAGTCCGAAGAATTGCAGGTAGCGCACCGACACGAGCCTGCCGCCGCCACCGCCAAGGCGATTTCTCAGCAGGAACGCTCCGGTCAGCGCGTGGGCGAGGCCCGCGATCGTGGTCGCCCCGGCAACACCTGCGGCGATCCACTCGCTGGGAAGCAGAATGCACCACAGTGCAACGCCAATGAAGACCACCGTCTGGAGGCACTGTAGAAAAAAGGTGGTTCGAGTTTGACCGAGCGCATAGAACGTGCGCTGGACGATGAAGAACGCTCCGAACGGCACGAGGCCGACGAGGAACGCGAGGATGACGTTGCCCATGGCGAGCACCTTGGGGAAGTCGCTTTCGAATACGCGTGCGAAGGGATAGACCACGACGGCGAGGGCGACCGCGGAGAACACGAGCAGGAGCCCGATGGCCCGCAGAGAGGCGGAGACGTCGTGGCGGATGCCGGCGGTGTCGCCGCGAGCGGCGTGTCCGCTGATCCTGGTGAAGTACGCCGTCGCGATGGACACGGCGATCACCGAATGAGGCAGCATGAAAATCAGCCAGGAGTTTTGGAACGTTGATATCGATGCGCCGTCGCCGGACGCGAGCGAGACCACGCGGCTTTGCACCACGCCCGCGATCTGGGTGACCAGCACCATCCCGAACAGCCATCCCGCTGCCTTGCCCGTCGCCGCGAGGCCTACCCGTCGCCAGTGGAAGTCCGGACGGAAGCGGAGCCCGGCGCGCCGCCAGAAGAAGAACAGCACGACGGCCTGCGCCACGATGCCGAACGTGGCCGTTCCTGCGAGCAGCAGGATCTTGGAGGCGGTCCAGCCCGCCACCGGCGAGTTCTGCTCCGCTTGGCCGAACAGCACCATGAACAGGATGAATCCGCCAATGGCGACGACATTGTTGAGCACCGGTGCCCAGGTGAACGGGCCGAAGACGTTCCGCGCGTTCAGAACTTCGCTCAGCAGCGAATAGAGCGCGTAAAAGAAAATTTGAGGCAAACACAGGTAGGCGAATGCCGTTGCCAGCCCGAATGCCTCGGGCGTGAATCCCGGACCGTCCGAGGATGACTGCGCATAGAGGTTGACCAGCACGGGTGCGAGGACCGTGGCGAGGAGCGTCACGGCGGCGAACACCACGACGCCCAGAGTCACAATCTTGTTGATGTAGGCCATTCCGCCATCGGGGCCATGGCTGGCCTTGACAATTTGCGGCACGAGCACCGCGCTCAGGACGCCTCCGGCGATCAGCGCGTAAATGTTGTTCGGAAGTTGCGTCGCGATGGCGAACGCGTCTGCGCTCACGCTCCCGGTTTGCCCGATGGCGGCGGCGAGCACCGCGACCTTGAGGAAGCCCAGCAGCCGGGAGACGATCGTGCCCGAGGCAAGTAGGGCGCTCGCTGCGCCCAACCGCACGGGTCGAATGGTGGCGGCAGGCTCGCTCATGACTCATCCGCCCGGTCTTCGGCACGCTGGGCACGCGCTTTGCGACTGCGAAGAACCGTGCGCCACACCCCACCCGCGAACAGGAGAACTACGATGATGGCAAGAATCACGGTTGCTGCAGTCTCCCAGCCGGCCTGCACATTCAGGACCACGAATGTCGGCGTGGAAATTTGGGTGCCGTCGGCGGCCGTGAGGTTCACCAGGGTGCGAACTTCGCCATTCGCGATCGACTGAACCGGAACTAGGGCCTTCGCTTGCGAGTTCGCCTCGATCTTCAGTTCGACGCGATCGTTGAGGACGTCGAGAATGGCCCGATCGGGTCGAACAGTGACGTACACGGTCACGGGGACGTTTAGTTCGTTCCTGACCGCGATCGGAAGGTTCCCCTTTTCCTGGATGAAATTGATCTGGCTGCTGTCCGGGAGGCGCACGGAGGAGCGCACGGCAACGCCGTCGGCGAGGTACGCGTCGGCCGCGCTTGCCCAACCCGCCGGGTCGTTTTCCCACGAGACGGACAGCAGTGCGAGCAGCGCGAGCCGGTTCGGGCCGGTGATCAGACTGGGGTCATCGGCAACCGTGGCAAAGCGCGCGGTGTCGCTTTCGGACGCGAGGAGAGCTTGCGCGGTCGCGGTGCGATCAGCGCTTTGGGTGTCGGCAGCGAGTGCCGAAGGGGTTGAGGTGATGGAGAGCGCCGCGCCGAGGCTCGTGGGCCTCACCCAGGAGAGGGACTCCACCGCGCCGAGCGTTCGTTCGATCGACGCGCCGGTCGCCGCGCCGCCGCGCCCGAGCGTCGCCACGACGGTGGAACCCGGATGTTCGGATGCTGCGGCGGACAGGAGCCCGGTCAGCGACGCCATCGCAAACGACCACTCGGCATCGGTTTTGGCCAGCGCGGCCTGACGAAATGCCGTGGAAATCAGGGTGTCGGAAACGGTGACCTGGTGGTCGCCGATCGTCACATTGGGGCTCGCCCCCGTCGTGCCGGCGAGTGCCGAGGACGCCGCGAGGATCCGGGTGTAGCCACCGGCCGAAAGGAAGTCGAGATCCTGCTCGGTGAGTCCGGTTTCGTTGGACCAGGCGAGGCCGGAAATCGCGCCGCTCAGGCTAACCAGAGCCTCGGGCGTCGGCACCGCCGACTGGCTCGTCGGAGTGGGAGAGCCGCTGGGGGCCGGCGAAACCCCCGGCACCACGGGAAACATTCCGGGGTCGATCGGGAATGCGGTCGGAGCGAGCGGTTGCGTCGCCCCGGCACGCCGCTGGAGCGCAAGGTCGGCATCCGCGTAGGAGAGCGTGAACACGGAAGATGCGGAGGATTCGAGTCTGCTGAGCCAGTTTCGGGCCGACGGCGGCGCGCTGGTCCCCAGCAGCCGTATCGACGCGATGATCATCGGGTCGACGCCGATCGCCAGGCCGTGCGTCAGGTCGGTGGTCAGCTCCGTGTCAAGCTGGCCGCCCGGCGCGGTGAGCTGGCCCAGGTCGTTCGCGGAAAGAATTCCGGACGTGGAGGGCGCCACAACGAGAGGGGTGACGACCGCGAGGTTGATATCCGTCGGCGTACCTCCGGAGGCCCACACCACAGTGCTGCGCACAAGATCGACCTGGACTGCGGCCGCAGCCAGGCGCACGGCGATCGGGTACACGCCCGGCTGGCCGTCCGGCAGGCCGATCGCCGACGCCGGCACCGTGACAATGAACGAACGCACCTGGCCCGCCGCGAGTTCTCCCACGGCGAGGGTGCCGATGGCGCTACCCAAATCCTGGCCGGATGAATCGTTCGTGCCAAGCCATTTCGACACCGCAGCTCTCGTGGAGAGCTTCGAATGGCCCAAGTACACGGTTGCTGTTCCCGCATCCATGGTCTGTGCGGAACTATTCGAGATCGAGCCGGAGATCACGAGAGGCTGGCCGGACGGCAAAATTCCGGAAAAGGCCGGCGCAGCAATGATGCTCACGCCGCCCTCATCGATCGGCATGGTCGCACCGGGCACGGCAACTCCACCGACGGCAAGGCCGAGTGTGATCAGGAGCGGAAGGATTCTCATAGGAGGGAGCCGCCTCGGACTCTTCCCGGTCGGCCTGAAGCGATTCTATTGGGCTTCACCCTCGGTAGTCTTGAGCGCATGAAGAGCGCCGCCGCAGCCGTCGCGCAACTGGAGTCGCTTGCGGCTACCAGGCACGTGACCCGCCTGGCTTCGGCATTCGCCTCCGCGGGCGAGGAACTTGCCCTTGTGGGGGGTTCCGTTCGGGATGCGTTCCTTGATGCACCGCTCAACGACCTTGATTTTGCGACGAGCGCCAACCCCGACCGCATTCTGGAAATCGTGGGGCCGATCGCGGAAGCGCACTGGGATGTCGGTCGTGCATTTGGCACGATCGGAGCTGTCGTCGACGGCCACACGGTGGAAATCACCACGTACCGCACCGATGCGTACGACGGTGAAACCCGCAAGCCCGTCGTCGAATTCGGCGACACGCTCGACGGGGATCTGGTGCGCCGGGATTTCACCGTCAACGCCATGGCTTTGCGCTTGCCGGAGCAGGTCCTCGTCGATCCGTCCGGCGGCATCGAGGACCTCATGGCGGGCAGGCTGGCCACTCCTGGAGCTCCGGAATCGTCGTTCGGAGATGATCCGCTCCGCATGATGCGCGCCGCGCGATTCACGTCCCAGTTGGGCTTCACGGTGACCGATTCCGTCGCTTCGGCCATGCAGGCGCTCGGCGAGAGGATCTCGATCGTCTCCGCGGAGCGGGTGCGGGATGAGCTTTCCCGCCTCCTGAAGACGGCGAATCCGCGGCCTGGCCTTGAGCTGCTGGTCACCACTGGGCTCGCATCCCTCGTTCTTCCTGAGTTGCCGGCGCTGCGCCTCCAGGTGGACGAACACCACCACCACAAGGATGTCTACCAGCACAGCCTGACCGTGCTCGATCAGGCGATCGAGCTGGAGCGCGAACGGCCTCCGCACGCCGAACCCGACCTGACCCTGCGCCTCGCGGCGCTCCTGCATGACATCGGAAAGCCGGCGACCAAACGGATTGAACCGGGCGGGGTCGTCACCTTCCACCACCACGACGTGGTGGGGGCGAAGCTCGCCGCGAAACGCTTGCGCGAGCTGCGTTTCGACAAGGACACGATCGGCAACGTCGCTCGGCTCATCGAACTGCACCTGAGGTTTTTCGGGTACACGGAAGGGGCGTGGACGGATTCGGCCGTTCGCCGCTATGTGCGGGATGCCGGCCCGCTTCTGGAGCGGCTGCACATTTTGACGAGGGCGGATGTCACGACGCGCAATCGCCGCAAGGCGGACCGCCTGTCGTTCGCGTACGACGACCTCGAGAAGCGGATCGCGGCGCTCGGCGAAGAAGAGGAGCTTGCCGCCATCCGCCCCGACCTGGACGGCGAGCAGATCATGGCGATTCTCGGCATTCCTCCGGGCAGGGACGTCGGGGAGGCGTACCGATTCCTGCTCGAGCTTCGCCTGTCCGAGGGCCCGCTCGGCGAGGAAGAAGCCGCCCGGCGCCTGCGCGCCTGGTGGTCGACCCGCTGACTTTCATCATTCAGGAGGTGGTGGTGCAAATGAAAAGTGTTGCGGCCACACGTCATTCCGGCCAGCCACAACGGTCACTTCCGTCACACCACCTCCTGAATGATGAAAGCCATCACTCGGGGTGGCGGATGAAGGCCTCGAGCAGGTCGCGAGCCTCTTCGTCCGGATGCTGCACCGGCGGCGACTTCATGAGGTAGGCGGAAGCGGCCACGAGCGGCCCGCCGACGCCGGCATCCAGCGCGAGTTTCGCCACCCGGATCGCGTCGATGACGACCCCCGCCGAGTTGGGCGAATCCCACACTTCCAGCTTGTACTCCAGGCTCGTCGGCGCATTTCCGAATCCGTGGCCCTCGAGGCGCACAAACGCGAACTTCCGGTCGACGAGCCACGGCACGTGGTCGCTCGGTCCGACGTGCACGTTTTTCGGGTCGAGGTGCGCGCTGATATTGCTCGTCACCGCCTGAGTCTTGGAAATCTTCTTCGACTCGAGGCGGGAGCGCTCCAGCATGTTCTTGAAGTCCATGTTTCCGCCGACGTTCAGCTGGTAGGTGCGATCGAGTACGAGACCGCGCTGCTCGAAGAGTCGGGCGAGCACGCGGTGCGTGATGGTCGCGCCCAGTTGGCTTTTCACGTCGTCCCCGACGATGGGAACGCCCGCGTCGGTAAACTTTGCCGCCCACTCCGGGTCGCTCGCGATGAACACCGGCAGCGCGTTCACGAACGCGACACCCGCGTCGAGCGCGGCCTTGGCGTAGGCCTTCACCGCGGCATCCGAACCGACGGGCAGGTAGCACACCAGAACGTCGGCGTTCGCGTCGCGCAGCGCCTGGGCGACGTCCACGACGGGAGCGGTCGACTCGTCGACAACCTGCCGGTAGTACTCGCCGAGGCCGTCGAGAGTCGGCCCGCGCTGCACGGTCACGCCCGACGGAGCCACCTCCGCGAACCGCAGTGTGTCGTTCTGGCTCGCCCAGATCGCCTCGGCGAGGTCGGTTCCCACCTTGAGCGCATCCACGTCGAACGCCGCGACGAACTGGATGTCGCCGACCGCGAAGCCCCCAAGACGGTTGTGCATGAGGCCGGGTACGACCTCGTCCTGGGCGACGTCACGGTAAAACGCGACCCCCTGAACGAGCGCGTTGGCGCAGTTTCCGACACCGGCGATGGCAACCCGAATGGGCATACTTCACTTCTCCTTGAAACGTGAGTGGGACAATGACTACACTAGGCAGGTTGCCCTCGGTCTGCTGACCGTGCGGCACGATGCCACAACCCTCCTGTTACAGACCGTCTGTAACCGTTCTAGTCCAAAGGAGGTGGGTTAGTTATGCATCAGTACGAACTCATGGTGATTCTCGATCCAGAGATTGACGAGCGCACCGTTGCTCCGAGCCTCGACAAATTTTTGGGCGTGATCCGCGCAGATGGCGGCACGATCGAGAATGTCGACATTTGGGGCAAGCGCCGCCTGGCCTACGAGATCAACAAGAAGACCGAAGGCATTTACGCCGTGGTCGACATGACGGCGACCTCGGCCGCGACGATCGAGCTCGACCGTCAACTTAAACTGAGCGAGGCCGTCATGCGCACGAAGGTTCTCCGTGCGGAGGAAGCCATCGCGCAGGTTGCCGAGGCCGCGAAGCTGTCCGCAGAGCGTGCCGCACGCAAGGCCGCGGCTACCCCCCGGTCGTCAGCCACGCAGAAGAGCACCGCCTCGGTGGCGAAGGCGTCTGAGGCTGCCGACAAGGATTCGGAGTAGATCATGGCCGGAGAGACCGTCATCACGGTGGTCGGAAATCTGACCGCGGATCCCGAGCTGCGCTTCACGCAGAACGGGCTGGCTGTGGCGAACTTCACGATCGCCTCGACGCCGCGCACATTCGACCGCGCCGCCAATGACTGGAAGGACGGCGAAGCGCTGTTCCTCCGCGCGTCGGTGTGGCGCGAATTCGCCGAGCACGTGGCCGGCTCGCTGAGCAAGGGAGCCAGGGTCATCGCGACCGGGCGCCTCAAGCAGCGCAGCTACGAGACGAAGGAAGGCGAAAAGCGCACGAGCTACGAGATCGAGGTCGACGAGATCGGTCCGAGCCTGCGTTACGCCACCGCCCAGGTGACCCGGACGACGGGCGGTGCCTCCCGCGGCGGCGCTGGCGGCCAGGGTGCGGATGAGCCATGGGCTTCGGCTCCGGCATCCGAGTCCTCAGGCGACGTCTGGAACACGCCAGGCAACTTCAACGACGAGACGCCGTTCTAACAGCGTTCCCCAACTCTTTCAGAAAGCAGGAAATCATGGCAGGAAAGTCCAGCGGCGACCGCCGCAAGCCCCTTCGCGGAGCCAAGGGCGGCAAGCCCCTCGCTCCCGCGAAGGCGATCACCGTCGGCGTCATCGACTACAAGGATGTCGCCACGCTTCGCAAGTTCATCTCCGAACGCGGGAAAATCCGCGCTCGCCGCATCACCGGCGTTTCCGTTCAGGAGCAGCGCCTCATCGCCCGTGCCGTCAAGAATGCTCGCGAAATGGCTTTGCTGCCGTACGCGGGCTCGGGCCGTTAGGAGACACGGAAATGTCAAAACTGATTCTCACGCATGAAGTCACGGGCCTCGGCGCCCCCGGTGACATCGTCGACGTCAAGAACGGGTTCGCCCGCAACTACCTCATCCCGCAGGGCTGGGCCGTGGTGTGGACCCGTGGCGGCGGCAAGCAGATCGAGCAGATCAAGGCCGCCCGTTCCGCTCGCGAGCACGCCACAGTGGAAGAGGCACAGGATCTGAAGTCGAAGCTCCAGGCGACTCCGGTCACCCTCACGGTGACCGCCGGCGAAGGTGGCCGGCTCTTCGGGTCGGTGAAGACCTCCGACATCGCGGATGCGGTTTCCGCGGCCGGCCTCGGCTCCCTGGACAAGAGGAAGATCGAGCTCACCGCTCCCATCAAGTCGACCGGCGAGCACGAGGCGACGGTGCGCCTGAGGGATGACCTGGTTGCCACCATCACGATCAAGGTTGTCGCAGCGAAGTAGTTCACACCCAGAGCGGCACGGGCGACTTTCACCTCGCCCGTGCCGCTTCTTTGTGCCGACTACCCCCACTTGGGGGGTCGCGGAATGCGCCCTGTTTTGCACAGTCGCGCGCACAGGTCGCCAACCCTCAACCACAACTATAAACATGTTTCTACACACAGGGTGAATGTAGAGAAAATGCTGGTCAAGACGAATATGTACCCCGAAAAGTTTCTATAATCCACAGAATGCTCCACAGGTTGCCCACATCGGCTACGGAGTTTCGCGCAGATAATCCACAGCGTTGTCCACAGGGCAGGTTGAGAGCCTGACGCGGAGTTCCTAGTGTTGAGCCGCACCGACACGAAAGAGACATTCGCCCGACGGGTCACCGTGAATGTCGTCGGTGTGGAGTAGACCTGATTGCGGAAGGCTCGCCGAATTCGCGCCACCGCAGTCGGTATCGGCGCGCCCGGCGCACGACCAGAACATGCTGCGCGCAAGCGCTTGACGATACCGAAAGGGACAGGGATGTCGATAGCCCACCTTGGCCTTGCCGGAGATCAGCGTTCGGCCCCGGACGGCCGACAGGGCGAGCGCACCCCGCCGCACGACCTGCTGGCCGAACAAAGCGCCATCGGCGGGATGCTCCTGAGCAAGGATGCCGTTGCCGATGTGATCGAAACCGTGCGCGCGGCCGACTTCTACATCCCGAAGCACGAGCTCATCTTCGACGCGATCCTGTCCCTGTACTCGCACGGCGAGCCGACGGACGTCATCGCGGTGACGGACGAACTGACGAAAACCGGCGAGCTGTCCCGTGCTGGCGGCGCCGAGTACCTGCACACGCTCACCGGGCTCGTCCCGACCGCGGCGAACGCCGGATTCTACGCAAATATTGTCGCGGAGAAGGCTGTCCTGCGCCGGCTTGTCGAGGCCGGAACCCGCATCGTGCAGATGGGGTATGCGTCGGAGGGCGAGGTGGTGGACCTCGTCAACAACGCCCAGGCCGAGATCTATGGCGTCACTGGAGGCGTCGACTCCGAGGACTTCGTCCCGCTGACGACAGCCGTCGAGACGGCGATCGACGAAATCGAAGCCGCGAAGGGCCGCGGCGGCCTGATGACCGGCATCCCCACGGGCTTCGCCGAGCTCGATGAGCTCACCAACGGGCTGCATCCGGGACAGCTCATCATCGTCGCCGCGCGCCCCGCGCTCGGCAAGTCGACGCTCGCGCTGGATTTCGCGCGCGCGGCATCCATCCAGAACGACCTGCCGTCGATCGTGTTCTCGCTCGAAATGGGCCGGAGCGAGATCGCGATGAGGCTGTTGTCGGCCGAGGCATCCGTCCCGCTGCAGAATATGCGGAAGGGCACGGTCGACAGCCGGGACTGGAAGACGATCGCGCACACCCGTGGCCGCATCAATGATGCCCCGCTGTACCTGGACGACAGCCCGAACATGACCCTGGTGGAGATTCGGGCCAAGTGCCGCAGACTCAAGCAGCGCGTCGGACTGAAGCTCGTCATCATCGACTACCTGCAGCTCATGACTTCCGGCAAACGCGTGGAGTCCAGGCAGCAGGAGGTGAGCGAGTTCTCCCGCGCGCTCAAGCTGCTCGCGAAGGAGCTCCAGGTGCCGGTCGTCGCGCTGTCCCAGCTGAACCGCGGCCCGGAGCAGCGGACAGACAAGATGCCCGCGCTGTCCGACCTGCGCGAGTCAGGCTCGCTCGAGCAGGACGCGGACCTCGTGATCCTGCTTCACCGGGAAAGCGCGTACGAGAAGGAGAACCCGCGTGCCGGGGAGGCGGACTTCATCGTCGCCAAGCACCGCAACGGACCCACGCGGACCATCACGGTCGCGTTCCAGGGCCACTTCTCGCGGTTCCAGGACATGGCGGCCGGCTAACGCACCAGCATCTTCTTCCTTTTCTCCGGTAGACACCCTTTAGACCACTGGTCTAGACTGGTGGTCTAAGTCGTCCGCGAGGGAGGAGTCATCGTGAAGGTATTGATTGTCGGCGCAGGAATTGCCGGGCCGACGACGGCATTTTGGCTGAACAAAGCCGGGCACGACGTCACGATCGTCGAACACGCACCGCAGCTGCGACGTGGCGGATACCTCATTGATTTCTGGGGTGCGGGATTCGATGTCGCCGAAAAGATGGGGATCGTCCCGGAGCTTCGGCGGCGCGGATACGTGATGACCGAGGCGAGGGCGATCAATCGGGATGGACGGAAGGTGGCATCCTTCGCGCCCGATGTGATCATCGAGTCGGCGAAGAAGTACCTGAGTATCGCGCGGTCCGACCTGTCGGCCGTCATTTACGAGTCTCTCGCGGCCGAGGTCGAACTTGTTCTGGGAGACACCGTCCAGAAGCTCGACGATGACGGAACTTTGGTCCGGGTCACTTTCGAGAGCGGAAACACGCGCAACTTCGACCTGGTCATCGGTGCTGACGGCCTTCACTCCCGCGTGCGGCGGCTCGCATTCGGGCCGGACACCGACTACGAAAAGTACCTGGGAATGTTCGTGGCCGCATTCCAGGGAACCGGTTATCCCGTGCGGAATGAGCTCACTGCCATGATGTATGCGGACATTGGCTTTCAGGCGCTCCGGCTTTCCTTGCGCGACGACGTCACCCTGTTCCTGTTCTCGGTTCGGCATGATGGGGACGTCCCGACCGATCGACCGGCGCAAGAGGCGCTGGTGCGGGCAAAACTTGCGGACGCCGGATGGGAAGTTCCCGCCATGCTCGACGTCATGTCCGGCGCGAAGGATTTCTATTTCGACTCAGTGAGCCAGATCCGGATGCCGTCCTGGTCGAAGGGCCGCATCGCCCTCGTCGGCGACGCAGGAGCATGCCCGTCGTTTCTTGCCGGCCAGGGCTCTGCGCTGGGGATGGTGGAGGGTTACACGCTGGCGACTGAGCTTGCCGCGAACAGCGATCATCGCGAGGCATTCGCCCGCTATCACGAGCGGTTGGCTCCGCTCGTGGGCTCCAAGCAGGATGCCGCACAGGGTCTCGGGCTCGCATTCGCCCCGAAGAATCACCTCCAGCTATTCATAAGAAACACGGTCCTGAAGATGATGGGTCTGCCGAAGGTGGCCGACATAGTGATGGGGCGGAGCTTCCACGACGCTGTCGAACTCCCCGCGTTCCCGGAAGCAGGCCCGATACGCTGATCGAATGGCTCGCCCTCGATTCCTGAAGCTTCCGCCGCAGCAACAGCAGGCGATTCTTCGGGCGGCGCTCGAGGAGTTCGCGGCGCACGGATTCCATGACGCCTCGCTCAATCGGGTGATCGAGGCGGCCGGGATTTCCAAAGGGTCGATGTACTACTACTTCGACGGCAAAGAGGACCTTTACGCCTACGTCGCACAGACCGAGTTCGCGGGACTGTTCGAACGAGTCGGCCCACCGCCCGACTTCGACGCTGGCGACGCCGAATCGTTCTGGTCGGCGCTGGAGGACTACTACCGGCAGCTGCTGCAGGCGCTTGCCGCTTCCCCGCAGTTGGCGGCGATGCTTCGCGGCTGGTCCGCCGCAGCGAAAAACCCGGCATTCCAGGAGGTGCAGGGAGAACTTGAGCAGGCATCCGTCCCCTGGATCGAGCAGGCGCTCGCCGCGGGCCAGAAGGTGGGTGCGATTAGGGATGACCTGCCGGCCTCGCTCCTGATCGCCGTAGCCCTCGGCATGGGTGAAGCGATGGACCTGTGGCTCATGTCCCAGCCCGTCGATCCGGGCAGCCTGCCGGCGCAGGTTCACGGACTCATCGACATGATGCGCGGCGCATTCGCACCCCGCGGACCAGCGCAGCAGGCGGGGAACGCGATCCTGTGACTTTGCCCCCATTCGACCGACGGCCCGGAAAACCGGCGTAGCGTCATCGGCAACGACCCGGACGCCGCCCCACGGCATCCGATTGCAGGTTCATCATGGCTATTCAGCCGACAGTTTCCGTAGATTTCACGCCAACTCGCGCGCGCAATGCCGCGAATCCGTATCTGGCGCTGGCCGAACGCATCCGGCAGGAGGGGCTCCTGAGGCGCCGATACGGGTACTACTGGTCCATGCTCGCTGCGGTTCCGCTCGTGTACGCGGCGTGCGTCGTCGGCTTCATTTTCATCGGCGACACGTGGTGGCAATTGTTCACGGCCGTGGTGTTCGCGATCGTGTTCACGCAGACCGCGTTCCTCGGCCACGATGCGGCGCATCGTCAAATTTTCAAGTCCGGCCGGTGGAATGACTGGGTCAGCGTCGTCATCGGCGACCTGTTCATCGGGATGAGCTACGGATGGTGGCAGAACAAGCACACGCGGCACCACGCGAACCCGAACCGGGTGGGCGAAGATCCGGACATCGAACTGCCGGTGATCGCCTTCACCCCTGAGCAGGCCGCCGCACACCGCAACCCCGTGTCGCGCTGGCTGATCGCCCATCAGGGCTGGCTGTTTTTCCCCATCCTCCTGCTCGAGGGAGTGTCCCTGCATCTGTCGGGATTCAAACGGGTTCTCAGCCGAGGCAGGGTGGAGAGACGTTGGGCAGAACTTGGCCTCCTCGCCACCCGGTTCCTCCTGTACCTGTCGGTGGTCTTCCTTGTGTTGTCACCGGACAAGGCAGCAGTGTTCCTTGCCATTCAGCTCGGTCTATTCGGGTTCTACATGGGGATGTCGTTCGCACCGAACCACAAAGGGATGCCGCTGCTGGAGGCCGGGCGGAAGATGGATTTCCTGCACCATCAGGCGATGATGAGCCGCAACATCCGCGGCAGCAGACTCATCGACATTGCCATGGGTGGTCTCAACTTTCAGATCGAGCACCACCTCTTTCCGTCCATGGCGCGGCCGCACCTGAGAAAGTCGGCGGCAATAATTTCGGAGTTCTGCCGCGCCCATGATGTGCCGTACACCGAGACCCGGCTGGGGGAGTCCTACGGGATCGTGCTGCGCTACATCAACCGGGTCGGGCTCGGCGCGAAAGACCCGTTCGAGTGCCCGCTCCTCGCCCAACGCGCGGCGATCGGGCGGTAGTGAGCGCGTAAGCTGGAGGGGCCCGACGCGCCCATCGCGCTTGCCGCGATCGCCGCGGAATCAATTCAGGAAAAGAGGTCACGTGTCCGCAGCTCAGACACGGACCCGGTACTGGCCGGTGCAGTTGCTCCGCGCGATTCCCGCCCTCGTGATCGGTCTCGTGATCACGTTTTCGGCCATCCACACCGCGTCCTTCGGTCTCATCACGTTCGGCGGATTCGCGCTCGCGACGGGCATCCTGATGGGCTGGGGATCCTTTCGTCTGGAAGACCGCCAGCTCCGCGCAGCATCCCTCGTGTTTTCGGCCATCGCCGCGGTTTCCGGTGCTGCAGCGCTGGCCCTGAACAGCGCCGGGCCGGGCGCGTTGTTTCTCCTGGTGATCATTTTCGGCGCCACGACGGGGTTCCTTGAGTTGTATCTGGGTCTTCGCACCCGCGGCAGGCACGACGCCGCCCGGGACTGGATTGCCGTCGGCGTGCTCACCGCGCTGCTCGCAATTGCCGTCCTGCTTGTCCCTGCGGACTATTCGCTCGCGTGGTCGGCCGCCGATGCCGGTGTGGCGGCGCGTGGCGTCCTCACCTCGCAAATCATCGTTGTGGGAATTTTCGGCGCATATGCAATTCTGGTGGGGGTGTATCTGGCGATCGGCGGACTTTCCAACCGGTGGTCAGCCCTTGCCGAACCCGCGACCAGTGAACCAGTGACAGGACAATGACCATGCACACTCCCACCCTCCGGGACCGGCTCCGCCCGCTGGAACTGCTCTCACTTTCCGCTGTTATCGGCGTTTTCACGGGGCTCGTGATTCTGTTCACGACGAGGGAGTGGTGGCTGGCCGGAATCGGTTTCGGTGTCGCATTCATCCTTGCGATCATGACGATCGCGTTGCTGGCGCTGTCGGCCAAGCCGAACGCCGACGAACTCGACGATCTCGATGAGCAGGACCGCGCTGCTCACTGAGTATCAGTCCAGGAAGCCGACCAGTTTCGACGCGAGTCCCGTGTAGGTGGCGGGTACGAGCGCGAGCAGCCGCCCCCGGGCATCCTCGCCGATATCGAGTCCGCCGATGAACTCCGCGAAAGCTTCCGGCCCCACGTGCTTGCCTCGAGTGAGTTCCTTGAGAAGCGCATAGGGGTCCGTGATGGTGCTCCGGCCGGCGGTGATCTCCGCGCGGATGACGGTTTGGATCGCCTCCGCGAGCACCTCCCAGTTGTCGTCCAGGTCCCGGGCGAGCTGCGCCTCGTTCACCGCAATCTCGTCGAGTCCGCGGAGGATGTTGTCGAGCGCGAGGAGGGAGTGGCCGAGCCCGACCCCGATGTTGCGTTGCGCGCTCGAATCCGTGAGGTCGCGCTGGAGGCGCGAGGTCACGAGCGTCGCCGCGAGCGATTCGAGGATCGCGGACGACAACTCCAGGTTGGATTCCGCGTTCTCGAAGCGGATGGGGTTGACCTTGTGCGGCATGGTCGAGGACCCGGTGGCTCCTTCGGCGGGGATCTGCGTGAAGTAGCCCAGCGAAATGTACGTCCAGACATCCGTGCACAGGTTGTGGAGCACGCGGTTCGCATGGCTGATGCGCGCGTAGAGTTCCGCCTGCCAGTCGTGCGATTCGATCTGGGTGGTGAGCGGATTCCAGCTGAGCCCCAACGATTCCACGAACTCGCGGGACAGCGCCGCCCAGTCCGCCTCCGGGTCGGCCGCGAGGTGCGCGGCGAACGTGCCGGTTGCGCCGCTGAACTTCGCGAGAGACTCAGTGGCGTCGATCTGGCGGGATATCCGGCCGAGTCGGGCCACAAACACCGCGAACTCCTTGCCGACCGTCGTGGGGGTTGCCGGCTGACCGTGCGTTCGCGCGAGCATCGGCACGGCACGATGTTCGCGGGCGAGCTCGTGAAGCCTGCGGATGACGGAGTGAAACCTCGGGAGCCACACCGCCCGCAGGGCCGAGTCGATGCACAGCGCATAGGAGAGATTGTTGATGTCCTCGCTCGTGGCGCCGAAGTGCACGAGTTCAGAGACTCCCCTGATGTTCAGGGCATCCAGCCGACTCCGCAGGAAGTACTCCACCGCCTTGACGTCGTGCCGCGTGCCCGCCTCCAGCACGGCGAGTTCGCGGATGTCGTCCTCGCCGAAGCCGGTGGCGACCGCCCGCAGTGCGGTTTTCTGTTCTGCAGTGAGCGGCTCGGAACCGAACATCCGGTGATCGGTGAGGAACAGGAGCCATTCAATCTCCACGCGCAGCCGCGCGCGGTTCAGCGCGGCCTCGGACAGATGATCGCCCAGCGCGCTCACGGCGTCGCGGTAGCGGCCGTCGAGAGGGCTGAGTGGCTGGGGGGGCAGCTGGGTCATGAAACTCTCCGTCGAATTCCCGGCTCAACCTGGTGGAAGAGCGCGGTGCTCGCGTGCTCGATCAGTCCGAGCACGGTGTCAAACATTGCCGCATCCGAATAATACGGGTCCGGCACTTCGAGGAGGCCGGACTTCTCCTGGTCGAAACTCAACAAAAGCTGCACCTTGCCGCGGTCCTCCTCGGTGGGGGCCCAGGACTTGAGGATGCGTTCGTGACTTCGATCAAACCCCACGACGAGGTCGAGCTGATCAAACCATTCCGGATCGAACTGTTTGGCGCGGTGCCCCGACCCGTTGAAGCCGAGCGCGGTGAGCGCTGCCAGGGTTCGTTCGTCGGCGTGCTCACCGACATGCCAGTCGCCCGTTCCGGCGGAAATCACCGTAATCGAACCGGTGTAGCCAAACCGATTGACGAGGTCGCGGAACACCACTTCGGCCATCGGAGAGCGGCAAATGTTTCCCGTGCACACGAAGCAAATTCGAAACAGAGCCGATTCGTCGAGGGTTCGATCGAAGCTCATGGCCCCATTCTCCCGCAGATTCGCCCGCGACAGCAGCCCCCTCCTCCACAGGGGCCGTTTTGCCGCGCCCTGCCCGATGTCGGGGGTTCCGCGGAACGCGCGCCCGCGGGCCGGCCACCATGAAGGACAGCGGTTCGGCGACGCGGTACCGCAACGCATCCTGACGGGCGGAACGAAAGGCACGAAGTGGACCTGACAGACCCCTCTGCCGCGTCCTGCCTCCGCATGCTGTTGGAGGCTCAGGCCGACCGGCTGGGCATGCTCGCGCGTCGAATCACCGAGGTCATGTCGTCCGATATGGCCGCCTCGCCGACAGAGGAGTGGACCGGTCCCGCGCGCGACGCGCACGATGACGTTCTCCATCGCCTGACTGCACAGCTCAATCTGGCCCGGTCCAGTCTGGAGCGCGCGGAAGCGGAAAGCCGGCACGCCGTGTCCACGCTGGCCGGTCGTGTCTGACGACCTCGCGGTCGGCGGCCCCGGCGCAACCTCGGTGTTCACGACCGCTCTCGTGGAGGAATCCAGGAGGCTTGCCCGAGCGGAGGGGCAGCTGAGCGACCTTCGGCGGGAGCTCGCCTCGCTGGATCGTGTTGTCGGAAACGGAATTCTGGCCGCGGCGGACGCGCCGCGAAGCGCCCTCCTTGCCGAAACCGCGATCGACGAGGGGTATCGCGCGCTCGCGCTCGCGATGGATGACTGCGGAACGCTCGCCAGGGGCGTCGCAAGTGCCTCGACCGGGTACGAGGCGGCGGAGCGGTTCGCGCATCAACTCGGGCAAACCCTGTCTGCGCAACTCGGCTACCTGATCGGTTCGATCGCCCCGGTTCTCGCGGCCATTCTGCTGCCAGGAGCCGCCGTGTTCGGCGCCGCATGGTTCGGCGTCTACGAGGCACTGCCGCAGCGCTCCCGCGCCGCCGTTCTGTCGAACCTCACCCGCTGGTTTCACGAGAACGCGGCCGCGCTGTCGGATCCGGGATTCGTGCAGGCCGTCCGGCTCACGGTGATGAGCGCGGATGATGCGGGCTGGGGAATTATCCGGGTCCCGCGGGAACTTGCGAGCCTGTTCGGTGACGAAGGGCTCGGCGTCTTCGGCGTGGACACCTCCGCCGCAGTGGTTGGCGGGCTTGCCGCCGGGGTCGGACTCCTTCGGGAAACGCCGGTTCGGGTCAGGGCGGGCACCACTGCGACGGGTCTGGCCAACGCCCACGGCATCCGCGATCGGGTGGAACGCATCCCTACTGCGGCCGAGCAGGTGCGTATCGACCGCTACTCGGCGCCCGGCCTGCCGGACCGCTACGAGGTGTACATCGCGGGGACCGCCGAACTGTCCGTGGCGGGGGGTGCAGAGCCGTGGGACATGACGAGCAATGTCACCGCGATCGCGGGGGGCGAAGCGGGGTCCTATCGTGCGGTTCGGGAGGCGATGCGCATGTCCGGAATCGACTCGAGCTCACCCGTAACCCTCACCGGGTACTCCCAGGGCGGGGTGATCGCGGCCCAGGTGGCCGCGTCCGGCGACTTCGCGGTGGATGGTCTGCTCACCGTAGGCGCGCCCGCCGGCCAGGTGAGCGTGCCCCACGACATTCCGTACCTCGCCATCGAGCACTCGAACGATCTGGTTCCGGCGCTCGGCGGCACGTTCGCGTCGTCCAGCCCCGTGATCGTGCGCAGGCAGCTCTTCGACGGTCCGCCCCCCGCGTCGGAGCTCATCCTGCCCGCCCATCAGCTGTCCAACTACCTCGACACCGCTCGTCTTGTCGATGCGTCGCCAAATGGGGCGATCGGCGACGCGGTGGCACGGCTGAACCACCCGCACTACGACACCGTCACCTCGACGGCGTATCGGGCTGAGCGGACCGGTCGCTAACGCTTCTTGACGAACGGCCGGAGGATAATCCCGATCAGCCAGCTGAGCAGCGCGAGCACGACAGCGCCGAGCAGCCCCCACCAGAAGTCCTCGACGTGGAGGCCGAATCCGAGCAGCCCCGAAATCCAGCTCACGAGCAGCAAAAGCAGCGCATTCACGACGAGCGCGATAAGCCCGAGGGTGAGGATGTACACCGGGAACGCGACAATGCGGATGAAGTTTCCGATGACGCCATTCACGACCCCGAAGATGAGGGCGACAAGCAGATAGGTGAGAACGACCGCGAACGTGTCGCCGGGGGCGAATGCTTCCACCCAGACGTGCGGGCTCAAGACGAGGGTCGTCAGCCACAGCGCAATGGCATTGATGATGAGGCGAATCAGCAGGCGGGACATCCCACCACTATGCCCTGTTGTTTCGATACTCCGCAATCAGGCAGCGTGCGGCAATAGGCTGGAGGGCGTGACTGATCCCCTTCCCCAGCCGGGTGTCCACCTTCGCCCGGAGATTCTGGCGACTGCCCCGTACCGTCAGGGAAAGCCGGCACCGGCAGACGCGTTCAAGCTTTCGTCGAACGAGAACCCGTTCGATCCGCTTCCCGCCGTGGTGGAGGCCGTTGCGGCGTCCGCGGTGAACCGCTACCCGGATGCGGCTGCGACGCTTCTCTGCGAGCGGCTCGCGCAACGTTTCGGGGTCAGCCGCGGTGACGTGCACGTCGGCTCCGGATCCGTGGCAATTCTCGCCCAGCTCATTCAGGCGGCGGCCGGTCCCGGGGACGAGGTGCTGTACTCGTGGCGGTCGTTCGAGGCTTACCCTGGGCTCGTTACGGTTGCCGGTGCCACGAGCGTCACGGTGCCCAACCTCCCCGACCACCGCCACGACCTGACGGCGATGGCGAAGGCGGTCACCGAACGAACCCGCGTGGCGATCGTGTGCACGCCCAACAATCCGACCGGGACAATCGTGACCGGCGACGAGTTTGCCGCGTTCATGGCGGCGGTGCCGAAGGATGTGCTGGTTCTTCTCGACGAGGCCTACGTCGAGTTCGTGACCGACCCGACGGCGGTGAACGGTGCGGAACTTCTCGGCCGCTATCCCAATGTGGTCATCCTGCGCACATTTTCGAAGGCTTTCGGTCTGGCGGGCCTGCGGGTCGGGTACGCTCTCGGGCCCGAGCGCATCCTGGATGCTGCGCGCGCGACGGCAATTCCGTTGTCGGTGATCGATGCCGCCCAGCGCGCTGCACTGGCCGCACTGGACCATGAATCGGAGATCATGGAGCGTGTCGCGGTGATTGTGGCGCGACGCGGTGAGATTTTCGAGGGGCTGGCCGCCCGGCAGTGGCCGGTTCCGCGCTCCGAGGCGAACTTCCTGTGGTTCCCGACCGGGCCGGATACCGCGGCAGCGAACGAGATCTTCCTGTCCCACGGCGTCGTGGCGAGAACGCTCGCAGCGGACGGAATTCGGGTGTCTGTCGGCGAGGCGGAGGCGATCGGGAGGATTCTGGCGGCATCCGAAGAGATTGCGCACGCCCTGCCCTCCGTGTTGAATCCACGCGCCTGAAAGCGGCAGCAGTTTCGCCGCGAACTTGTGATGTTGACAATCATTATCAATAAGAAGTAGCCTGAGTCGACCACACGGTTCCGAGGATTCGGCGCCGCTCTCACCGACAGGGACAGGCTTCGGCTCGTGAAGCGAATTGTTGCTCCCGTCATCGCCGCCCTGGCGATGGCGATGCTCGCGTCGTGCGCCGTGACGCCGGCACCCCACGGGGTGAACATCGTGGCGTCAACTGATGTGTACGGCAGCATCGCGAGCGCGATTGCCGGCGATCACGCCACCGTCACGAGCCTCATCAACAGCCCCAGCCAGGACCCCCACGAGTTCGAGGCGAGCGCTCGCGCGCAACTCGACCTTTCCCGTGCGGACGTCATCCTGATGAACGGCGGCGGCTACGACGGCTTCATGGATGTCCTGCTCTCCGGTGCGCACAACAGCGCCGCCACAGTCCTGCGTGCCGTCGACTTCTCAGCGAAATCCGACGCCGACATCACGGCGAACGAACACGTCTGGTACGACCTGAGGACGGTGCGGGCGCTCGCTGACGCGCTCGCCGAATCGCTCGCGACCATCGACCCCGCGAACGCCCGCGACTATCGCGCCAACTCCCAACTCTTCGACTCCGAGTTGGGCGACCTTCAGGCGCGGGCTCACGATATTGCCGCTGCGCACCCGGGAGGGACCGTTCTCGTCACCGAGCCCGTGCCGCTCTATCTGCTGCAGGACGCCGGGCTGACGAATCTCACACCGGCCGCGTTCAGCACCGCGATCGAAAACGGCCAGGGCGTGCCCCCGGCGACCATGAAAGACGTTCTGGATCTGCTGGCAAGCGGCGAGGTCGGCCTGCTCGCCTACAACGAGCAAACCGGGGGGCCGGAAACCGCGCAGATTGTGGCGGCCGCGAAAACGCACCGCGTACCGGTGATCGCGGTGACGGAAACGCTTCCCGCCGGGCTCGACTACCTGAGCTGGATGAGCGACAACATCCGGGCCATCGCCGGGGCGCTGTCATGACCGCGCGAGCGCCGGGCACTCCCATCGTGAGCCTGAAAGCGGCGTCACTGTCCTTCGGGGACCGCCAGCTCTGGCACGGACTGGACTTGGATGTTCGCGCGGGCGAATTCGTTGCGGTCCTGGGGCCGAACGGATCCGGAAAGACCAGCCTGCTGAAGACGATCCTCGGCCAGCAGAAACTCACCTCGGGAACAATCGAGCTCCTCGGGAAGCCGGTGCCGCGCGGCAGCCGGATGATCGGGTACATTCCCCAGCAGAAGCTTCTGGAACGCGGCACTCCCTTGCGCGCACGGGATCTGATCACGCTCGGAGTAGACGGCCACCGCTTCGGACTGCCAATCCCCTCCCGTGCCGTGCGCGCGAGAGTGGACGACGTGCTGGAGGCCGTAGGCGCGAGCGGATACGCGAAAGTTCCCGTCTCGCTTCTGTCGGGCGGGGAGCAACAGCGGATCCGGGTAGGCCAGTCCATCGCGGCGCACCCGCGGCTCCTGCTGTGCGACGAACCGTTGCTCTCTCTCGACCTGCACCACCAGCGCACCGTGAGCGAACTCATCGACGAGCAGCGGCGCACGCTCGGGACCGCGGTGGTCTTCGTGACGCACGATGTGAACCCCATCCTGCCGTTTGTGGACACCGTGCTGTACCTGGCCGGCGGCCGCTTCCGCGTGGGAACGCCGGACGAGGTGCTGCGGTCCGAGGTGCTCTCCTCCATTTACGACACCCCGGTCGAGGTCATCCGGACCGGGGGGCGAATCGCCGTCCACGGAACACCGGAAGGTTACGGCGTTCACGATCACCTGGAGCACTTGCTGCCACCGGGGGTGCCGGGCTGATGGACGGCGACTTCTGGGGCCAGATCTTCAACTTCGCCGACTATTCGGAGTTGCTTGCGCTCGTGCAAAATTCGATCTTCGCCGGCGCGCTGCTGGGGGTTGTCGGGGGGCTCATCGGGCCGTTCGTGATGACGCGGGACCTCGCGTTCGCCGTGCACGGCGTGAGCGAGCTGTCCTTTGCCGGCGCCGCCGCCGCGCTCCTGTTCGGTGTGAACGTTGTTGCCGGTTCGCTCGTCGGGTCTCTTGCGGCGGCAATCCTGATCGGGCTGCTCGGTGCGAAAGCGCGGGAGCGCAACTCGATCATCGCTGTGCTCATGCCGTTCGGGCTGGGCCTGGGCATCCTGTTCCTGTCGCTGTATGGCGGGCGGTCGTCCAACAAGTTCGGGCTTCTCACCGGTCAGATCGTTTCGGTGGACAACCCGCAATTGCTGTGGCTCATCGTCGTCTCGACCGTGGTCATCGCGGCCCTTCTCATCATGTGGCGCCCTTTGACATTCGCCAGCGTCGATGAGGATGTCGCGCGGGCGCGGGGCGTGCCGGTTGTGGCGATCTCGATGGCGTTCATGGTGCTGCTCGGGCTGGCGACCGCGGTGTCGGTGCAGATTGTCGGGGCGCTCCTGGTTCTCGCGCTTCTCGTCACCCCGGCGGCGGCCGCGATGCGGGTGACGGCGTCCCCGCTGCTCACCCCGATTCTCAGCGTCATTTTCGCCGTGGTCTCCGTTGTGGGCGGCATCCTGCTCGCGCTCGGCGGGGCTCTGCCGATCAGCCCGTACGTCACGTCCATCTCGTTCCTCATCTACCTGATCTGCCGCATCGTCGGATGGCGCAGAGCGCGTCGGGGCAGCAGCGCCCGCCAGATCGCACGAGCGGCAGCAGATTAGGATGCAAGCCATGAGGCGCAACACGTGGCAACGGGACGCGGTCAAGGCCGCGCTCGACGCTCAGGATGCGTTCGTGAGCGCCCAGCAACTGCACGCCGTGCTGCGCGACGACGGCACGGGGATCGGACTCGCCACCGTCTACCGGGCCCTGGCCGATCTCGCGGCGGGGGGCGGGGCGGACTCGCTCCAGTCGGCGGAAGGCGAGGCGCTGTATCGGGCGTGCACGCCGGGGCAACACCACCACCACTTGATTTGCCGCACCTGCGGCGTCACCGTCGAAATCGAAGCGGATCCGGTGGAGCAGTGGGCGAGAGCGGTCGCCGCGGCAAACGGTTTCACGCGGCCGGAGCATGTCGTGGATGTGTTCGGCCTCTGCCCGGCGTGCTCGAAGCCCGCCGAGCTCTGACGCGTCCCTTCGAGACGGCCCTTCGGGCCTCCTCAGGGAGCGCCGCCGCCCCCTGAGGCGAGCTTTCGTTCCCTGAGGTTCTCGAAGGGGTGACCAGTCGCCGAAGGTGGTGACTACTGCCGCAGGCTCCGGGCAAACATTCGGGAGGCGATGCGCGCCCGGGCGAGGGAGCCGCTTCCGGTCACCAGGTCGCGGAGGGCGCGGAGCGCGAACGCCGGCCCCTGCACGAGCATCGTGGTCACGACCGACTCCTCCCACGCGGCGAGCTCGTCGCGGATCTTCTCCGGCGGGCCGATGAGGGCGATTTCTTCCACGAGTTTCGTCGGCACCGCGGCGATGGCTTCTTTCTTCTTGCCGGCGAGGTAGAGGTCCTGGATGCGGTCGCAGTCCTCCGAGTAGCCGAGCCGGTCGACCACGTTGCGGTGGAAATTCGCACCTTTCGCGCCCATCCCGCCCACGTACAGCGCGATCATCGGGCGAACCAGGTCGGCGGCGGCCTCGACATCCGGGTGCGGGATGACCGCGACCTGTACGGCGACTTCGAACTCGCTCGGCGGCCGCAACGCGGGACTGCGCAACGCAAAACCTTCCTGGAGGAAGCCGGCGGATTCGGCGTTTGCGCGCGGCGCGAACAGGAACGGGAGCCAGCCATCCGCAATCTCGGCGGACAGCGCCACGTTCTTCGGCCCTTCGGCCGCGAGGTAGATGGGCAGGTCAGCTCGCAGCGGGTGCACGGTGGAGCGCAGCGCCTTTCCCAGACCTGTCGCATCGGCGCCCGCGTACGGCAGGGGATAGTGCGGCCCCGGCGCCGTCACCGGGTTCTCGCGGGCGAGCACGTCCCGCACAATCGCGACATATTCGCGCGTGCGCGCGAGGGGCTTCGGGAACGGTTGCCCGTACCAGCCCTCGACAACCTGGGGGCCGGACGCCCCGAGGCCGAGAATCACCCGCCCGCCGGAGAGATGGTCGAGGGTGAGCGCCGCCATCGCCGTCGCCGTCGGCGCGCGGGCCGACATTTGGGCGATAGCCGTTCCGAGTTTGATGCGTGTGGTGCGCGAACCCCACCAGGCCAGCGGGGTGAACGCATCCGAGCCGTACGCTTCAGCAGTCCACACCGATTCGTAGCCGAGCCGATCGGCGGTGCGCACCGCCTTCACGGCGTCGCGGGGCGGACCCTGCTTCCAGTATCCGGTGGCGTATCCGATGCGCATGACTACGACTGTACTCAGACCGCGGTAGTTTGCCGCGAAGCGGATGTCCACGTACACTTGAGCGGTTGAGCATTCCCGCTCCACATGTGCACACCTCCACCACCACAGAATTCGGTGGAAGCGTGTGCGCCGACAAGTGACCTTGGGTAGGACTTACGTTCCTACGGTATTGAGAGGAAAAACCATGGCCGCAGTGTGCCAGGTGACTGGAGCCATTCCCGGCTTCGGGCACAACATTTCGCACTCGCACCGTCGCACCAAGCGACGTTTCGATCCGAACATCCAGAAGAAGACCTACTACGTTCCGTCGTTGCGTCGCAACGTCACGCTCACGCTGAGCGCAAAGGGCATCAAGGTGATTGACGCGCGCGGCATCGAGTCCGTCGTCAAGGACCTTCTCGCCCGTGGGGAGAAGATCTAATGGCGAAGCAGCAGGACGTCCGTCCGATCATCAAACTACGTTCAACCGCCGGCACCGGGTACACCTACGTGACCCGCAAAAACCGCCGCAACAACCCTGACCGTCTCGTGCTGAAAAAGTACGACCCGGTTGTACGCAAGCACGTCGAATTCCGCGAGGAGCGCTAAAGCATGGCCAAGAAGAGCAAGATTGCCAAGAACGAGCAGCG
>CALMSL010000142.1 GCA_937872445.1 uncultured Microbacteriaceae bacterium
GGGTACGCAGAGGTGTGCAGCTACGCCGTACGCTAAGCGCCTTCAGGCCTGCAGCCTTCGCGTGAGGGAGGCATCGCTGCACACCTCTAGCGTTTGGTCAGGCCGCCGCCGCAGAAATGCGGGTAAATGCACCCCGGTGGAACACCAGAGGGGGGGCTTCGGCCACGGACAGGCTCAGAACACGTCCGACGAAGATGACGTGATCTCCTCCGTCGTACGCGAACTCCCGTTTGCACAGGAAATGCGAGTGCGCACCTTCGATCAAGGGAACTCCACATTCCGTCTTCTCAGTCGGAATACCCTTGAACTTGTCCTCAGAAGGACGGGCGAACTGCATGGCAACGGCCTCTTGATGATCAGCGAGCACACTGACCCCAAAGTGCGTGGCATTTTCAAAGACATCCAGACTTGGGGAAGCTTTGACAAGCGACCAAAGGACCAAAGGAGGATCAAGCGACAACGACGAAAAGGAATTCGCGGTAAGGCCCACAGGTTTGTCGATCCCCGACGTCGTGATCACGGTCACTCCGGTTGCAAATGTGCCGAAAGCGTTGCGCAACTCTCGGCTATCGAACGTCGGACGCGCGTTTTCAATAGAAGCGTTCATTAGTAGCCCCCTCTGATGTGCGCTTAAGCGGCAACCGCTGTTTCAGCAATTTTCTGCTCACAAGCCTTAGGATCCAGGAACCACGGCATCAGAGCCGGAGGATGATTGAACCCATTGACAATATCAGTGGCCAGCACTTTGGAACTTCCAGCCGCACCGAGCAACGTCAGAAGGTGGGGCTCCGGCGGACGCAGAATGGAAGCAGTGAAATCAATGACATCGCACGCATAGGACCAGAAGCGCTCAAACACTTGGTTCATCCAGGCTTCAGAGAAATCGCCCTCCGTATTCGCGAGAATCTCATCAAGATAGATCGCCGCCGCCTTGGTCGCGTTATTTGATCCCTGACCAGTGATCGGGTCATTCACAGCTACCGCATCACCAAGCCCCAATACCCGTGCCCCCGACGGCAGTTTCAGAATCGGCTTTCGAACCATCGGTGTGATTGCGCCGGAGAGATAGCCATTCGCGTCAGTCAGTTCGGCAGACTGACAACGCTTTCCTTCCCAAGGAAAATACTTGTCGAGAATGCCGTGAACCTTCTGCATATGCTGCTCAGGCGAATCGGAGAAGTCCCAGCAATCCATCGGGCCACCAACGACTCCGAACCAGCTCACGATTTCGCAGGGGCCATCTACGGTGTACCCCGGAAAGGAAACGTATTCGCCCACACCTGGGGCTCGAGCCCATGTAACCGCCGGGATATGGTCGGGCTGGGGAGAACCGCGATGGTACGTCAGGGCGATTGCGCGCTGGGGACGATCAAACGCAGAGCGAACTGGATCGCGCTCAAAAAGTTTAACGATCTCGCCTTTACCAGCAGACAAAATCACGAGATCAGATGTTTCACACAACTTTTCCAATTCAGGAATACCGACATCCTGAAGAATGAATTCACCACCTCGCTTTTCGAACTCATCAATCCAGACCGGCATTTTCACGCGCTGATCAACAGACTGGGCAGGTTTATCGAGTGTTGCCATCCAGTCTACGATTCGTTCGCCCGGCACTTCTGGATTCGTAACCGAAATTCCGAAACCATCAATCCGAGGTGCTAGGTTGTCCCAAAGATTCAATCCGAGATCTTTTTCGATATCAAGAGCGTCACCAAAAATACACTGGCTTGACATAACTTTCCCATCGCGGATTTGCTTTCCGTCGCGATTGGAAACAATACTAACGTCATATCCTTTATCGGCGAGTGCGCACCCCAGGAGCAGTCCCGATTGACCGGCTCCAACGATTGTGATCTTTGCCATTCTTGTCTCCTTTTCTCTTGCATCGCGACGCACTGCCGCGACAAGCGTGCTTGGGTTCTTCAGCGCGAAATATTGCATACATCGAACCAATGCTCGACGCATTTAACCGTTTGATTTCTTGCTGGTTTTTGTACGTGGTGCTACTATCCCAAGTGGAGAGCGGCGGGTCTATCCACAGACCGCAATCACTATCTATAGAGTGCAGCTAGTTTTGGTTTTTTTCGAAAATCCAATGATGCAACGCACCAATACAATGGAGACGCAATGGGCACGTATCTCCCCAATGAGAGACTTGATCGGTGCTTGGCTGAACATCGTATTTTTGATCGCGCACAAGATGTTGACGAAACATGCGACCGAGTAGGCCAGGTATTTCGTCCTCACACTCTTCAGGTCAAGGAACTGGGCAAAAAACTCAATGCCCGCCTCGACTCTATATCGCTGCAGCAATGTTCAATCAGCCGTCTGAAATACAATGTAGATATTTCAGTTGAATCTAGTCCGATGGACAATTTTGTGATGGTGATGATGCCGATCAGCGGCAGAGCGCTCATCCGGTGCGGAAAGAGTGAGCTCGTCGCAACACCGGATCGTCCTGCTGTTGTCAATTACATGGATCCGCTTTTTATG
>CALMSL010000143.1 GCA_937872445.1 uncultured Microbacteriaceae bacterium
CCGGACGACCGCTCCCTCGAACTCGGCGAAGCTGAGGTGCTCGTCATCATCCAGGGCGCACACGGCTACATTTCACCGGGCTGGTACGGCGACATCCCCGCCGTGCCCACGTGGAACCATTCAACGGCGCACCTCTACGGGGTGCCCGAAATCCTGAGCGACGAGGAGAACTGGCGTGTTCTTGACGAGCTCGTCGAGCACTTCGAAGGTCGGATGCCGCATCCGAAGCTCCTGAAAGATAACGAAGAGTATGGCCGGAGTATCTTCGACGGAACCGTCGGCTTTCGCATTGTCGTTTCGCGATTTGAGGCTCGGCTGAAGCTCAGTCAGAACAAGTCGGATGAGATCAAACACACCATTGTCGAGGAGCTCGACCACGGTGCGAACTATGCCCATCCGCAACTCGCGGAGGACATGCGCAGGGTAAACGGGACCAACTCGTGACCACCATCACGAACGCACGCGTCGGAGATTCGACTTTCGACGTGGTCCTCGCCGACAGCCGAATTGCGTCGATCTCGCCAGCGGGGACCCATCCGGCTGCGGGAGAGCGCATCGACGTTGACGGCCGCTGGTTGTTGCCCGGGCTCTGGGACCACCACGTGCATGCGAACCAGCAGGCGCTCGCCGTGCGTCGCATCGACCTGTCTGCAGCGGCATCGGCTGCGGATGCCGCGGGCACAATGACCGACAGTCTGGCGCGCATCCGACTAGCGGCAGGTCAGCCCATCATCGGGCATGGTTTCCGTGACGGTCTGTGGCCGGACGTGCCGACCATTGAGCTCCTGGATGCCGCCGTTCCCGGCGTTCCCGCCGTGCTCATCAGCGGCGACCTGCACTGTTGCTGGCTCAACACTCCGGCGCTCGCGCTGTACGGATATACAGGGCATCCGACTGGCGTGCTGCTGGAGGACGATTGCTTCGAGGTCGTCGGGCGGCTCGGCCAGGTACCCGACGCGACGCTCGACGAGTGGGTGGCAGAGGCGGCTACGGCTGCGGCGGCACGGGGAGTCGTGGGGGTAGTCGACTACGAGATGACCGACAATCTCGCAAGTTGGCGGCGGCGGTTTGCGACCGGATTCGACGCGCTGCGCGTCCAGGCCGGTATCTACACTGAGGACCTCGACGCGGCGGTTGCCGCGGGCCACAGCACGGGTGAAGAAATCGAAGGCTCGAGCGGACTGCTCACGGTTGGCCAGTTCAAAATCCTCACTGATGGGTCGCTCAACACTCGCACCGCATACTGCATCGAAAACTATCCCGGAACGAGCGAGCGCGGACTCCTCACGGTGCCGACCGATCAACTCGTTCCGCTTCTGCGCACCGCGTGGGGCGCGGGCATCCACCCTGCCGTGCACGCGATCGGCGACGAAGCGAACCGGCTCGCACTGGACGCGTTTGAGATGGTCGGATGCCGCGGACGCATCGAGCACGCCCAACTCCTTCGAAAGCAGGACTTCCCCCGGTTTGCCGCCCTCGGGGTGGCGGCGAGCGTGCAGCCGGAACACGCAATGGATGACCGCGACATCGCCGAACGGTACTGGGCCGGGCGGACGGACCGCTCGTTCGCGTTCCGCAGTTTGATCGA
>CALMSL010000144.1 GCA_937872445.1 uncultured Microbacteriaceae bacterium
TTCTCCTGTCAAGGGTACCGGAGCGTTTCTGTATGCCTGTTCCGTGTTTGCTGGAGGCTTAACCCGGCTTCGCTCCCGCCGTCGCTCCCTGAGGAGGCCCGAAGGGCCGTCTCGAAGTGGGCTGCCCTCGCTGGTTGAGGGATCGCGAAGCGATCGTCTCGAAACCAGACGCTTCCTAGAATCGCCCTGAAACTACCGTGAGACAATTAAAACTGAGGCTAATCGTTCTTTCCGGTGCCTCCAAGATCAAAGTGTGAGTGAAGGACTTGAAGAAATCCGTATTCATCTTCATTCACGCTTCCGCCATGCATGACCTTCTTTCTCACCTCATTTAACTCAACAATCCAACCAGACTTGTCCCGCCAGCTTGACGCCTTCTTGTCACTAGGAAGTGTGTAGTCGTTGTCATAAAGCTTGTTCCAAAGAGCCATATTGCCGTGAGTAACAATGTCCCGATAATTGATCAGGAATAGACAGTCCCACCAGTCGATTTCGACATCCGGCCCTGCCTCATATTGCTTCTCTGCGCGCAGACTCTCTGCCGCTTGATAGACTTTTTTCGGGACGCCGTCCTTATACCAAGTCGCACCGAACTCATCCTCGAGCTTCATACGGATGTCAACTTTCAGAAAATTCTCAATATCACTCACCATCGCATACGATTCCAAGTTGAATTGCTTGTCTTGATTCGCAATCCATTCCGAGAGCCCTTCAGGCGCAAAAGTTGGATCTTCGTCGGCGACTGCCGATTGAAAACGCCTCAGATACTTCGTCGGGCCACCACTTCCAAGCCAGCTTCGGAACTCTCCAACCTCGTCATTAGTGAAGTTTGAGACATGAGCGACTAATGGCGCCAGGAGATTCCGCACTTGAACGAACACTTCCTGCGGCTTGTTCTCGCGAGGGTCTGCCTTTCCTTCACCCACTAGATGATCGACAATGTCCCCGATTAAGCGGAGCAGTGCCTCGACGCCAGCGTTCGTAAAGACGAAGCCACCATCTCCCCGGCCCATATTCCACTGCGTAGGTAGTTCATCACGCAGGTACTCAAAGCAGAGGCCCAAGAACTCAGTTAGCGGTTCATAGGTGTCGTCATTCGAAGTTCGATAGAAGGAACCGAATTTCTTTGGTCCTGCACTCGTGAACTCTCCGATAAACCTGCCTCGGTCGATCCCACGGTGGACAGCGTCAAGGCTTATACAGCGCCTCTCGCTTGTTTGTTCTTCACCAATTATGATTCGTCCGCGCAGTGGCGACGATTTTTGCTCACCAAGCAATTGTGCAATCTTGAGCTTCAGCGCGTTCGCCTGCTTCTTCTTATCTGGGCTAGTCCAAAGCAGATCAGCATTAAGCGTATTGCGCAGGTTCTTCGGGACCGACTGTTGGTTTTCATTTATCTGCATGAAGAGCTCAAGCTGCTTCTCGCCTGGAAGATCTACGAAGGCAACCACAGGCACCAGTTCCGTCGCAGCGCGATCAGAGTGTGCAAATCCATAGAGCCTATGTTGGCCGTCAATCACGTATGCAGAGCGGTACTTTCGGGGTAGGTGCAAGATGCCAAGTGTGGTCGCACCCGCTTTCTTCTCGGACCGATCAAATCGAAGCGGTTTCCCACCATTGTCAATATTGAGAACAAGTGAGTTTGGAAAAAAGCCACCATTCTCGACGAACTCGGATACCTTCTTAAGTCGCGACTTCTTAATAATTCGCTGATAAGTCGGCATCCATTTTACGTTTGCGTTGTTCCGATGGAGCACATATGCGACCTTAAGAAGGCGTTCCGGTTCGATCGCGAAGGAGTAGTAGAGATTCCCGCCCATCTTCCCTTGAATAGCCGGAACAGCTGAGTTCATCGCTGAGATCTGCTGGCCCCGAAAGAGATTGCCAAGGAGTTGAAACTTTGCGGCACTCCCTAGATGCTTGGCGAGCTCGTGATAGTAGTCGACAGCTTCCTCGTCTAGATGGGCAATGTCCGCGCTTTCAATTCGGCCTACTGTGTCTTTGCTGAGGTTGATGTTGTTTGTCGCAAAAATAAACCGTACTTTGTGGTCAGGAAACTGCTCACGAATGCTTCCAATGAGGCCGGCACGATAACCCTGAATGCTCTCAATCTCAGTCTTAAATGCATATGTAGGCGCGTCGTCGGCACCAGAGGACTTGCACTCAATGACTAAGACAACTTCTTCATCGGCCGCAAGCACATCAATCTGCTTTGCTTCGTTACTCTGCTTGCCGTATGGGATTCGAGTATTGTGCCCCCGATTGAGTTGCTGAAATCCAAGCTTCGCGCACATGGCCCAGACCGTGTCCTCGAACGCCACGTCATGGCTTTTGACCTTGCGCATCCAAACGTCCTTCTTAAGGCGTTTGTCAAGGACCCATCCCAAGTTCTCGTATTCAGCCTGTCGTGCTGCAGGGATCTTTTCCCTAATGTGCGGGGACAAGCGGTTTGTAATCTCGTTTCGAATACTCCGCTCGGAAATCAGATCTACTATCTCATTCATGAAACCCCCACATTTGTAAATACGTACTCGTCAGCCTGTCCTCGGGCAGCTTGCTTTCCTCCTATTGAGTTTCGCCGGCTAACCGTGAACCTACGACCGAGCGGAGAGAAAAGGCGATCGATTGAATCATGAGCAGCATTTGTAAGTATGAATTGGGCGCCCATGTTTACAACTCGCTCAAGAGTTATTGCGAGACGCTCCTGGTCCTCGAATGAGAAGAGGTGCTGGTTGTACTTCACGAAGCCATTCTCGTTGTGCGCAACCGTGTAGGGAGGGTCAAGAAAGACAAAGTCCCCAGGTTGCACTTCACTCAAAGCGCTTTCGAAGTCACCATCGTTGAGG
>CALMSL010000145.1 GCA_937872445.1 uncultured Microbacteriaceae bacterium
ATCCCTCTCTCGAAAATTCAGGAAACTGCGTTTGGGGTTTGTGGCAGCATCCGGATTCTCGGGGGTCGGATGTTGGGTCGTCACGCGATTTCCTGAATTCTCAGGAAGAGGGCGGGACTATTGTCTGGAATACCAGACAGATTATCGCGCAAGTTGGGCCAGGCCAACAGAATTGGGGCTCTAATGAGTGGCATGGATGTTGTTGAAATTGGTGCCGGTGCGCCGAGCCGCGCCGACGTGGTTGCTGTCGCACGAGACGGAGCGGCCGTGGCGTTGGCACCGGATGCCGTTTCCGCCATGGAGCACAGCCGCGCGGTGATCGAGTCGCTCGCCGCTGATCCGCAGCCGCACTACGGCGTCTCGACCGGATTCGGTGCGCTCGCGAGCAAGCACATCCCGTTCGAGCGGCGTGCGCAACTGCAGCGCTCGCTCGTGCTCAGCCATGCGGCGAGCAGCGGCCCTGAGGTCGAGCGCGAAGTGGTGCGCGCCACGATGCTCCTTCGCCTCTCCACCCTGGCGACCGGCCGAACCGGCGTGCGCCCCGTCGTCGCCGAAACCTACGTGAAACTGCTCAACGCGGGCATCACGCCGATCGTTGGCGAATACGGCAGCCTCGGCTGCTCCGGTGACCTCGCACCGCTCGCGCACTGCGCGCTGGCGCTGCTCGGCGAGGGCGAGGTTCGGGACGCGAGCGGCACGCTCATGCCGGCATCTGAGGCACTCGCCGCGGCGAAGGTCGAGCCGATCGAGCTCCGCGAGAAGGAGGGACTCGCCCTTATCAACGGCACCGACGGCATGCTCGGGATGCTCGTGATGGCGATTCACGACCTGCGACAGCTCGTCCTGACGGCCGACCTGGCTGCGGCGCTGAGCGTCGAAGGGCTGCAGGGTACGGATGCCGTGTTCGCGGCCGATCTGCACGCGCTCCGCCCGCAACTGGGGCAGCAAACGTCTGCCGCGAACATGCGCGCCGTGCTCAAGGACTCCACCATGATCGGCCGTCCTGAGGGCTTCACCCGCGTGCAGGATGCCTACTCGCTGCGCTGCGCGCCGCAAGTGCACGGGGCGGTGCGCGACACGATCGACCACGCGACACTGGTGGCCGAGCGCGAGCTCGCGAGCGCCATCGACAACCCCGTCGTCACGCTCGATGACCGCCTCGAGTCGAACGGCAACTTTCACGGGGCGCCGCTCGGCTACGTGCTCGACTTCCTGGCGATCGCTGTAGCGGACCTCGCGAGCATGAGCGAGAGGCGCACCGACCGCTTTCTGGATGTCGCCCGCAACCACGGTCTGAATGCGTTTCTCGCCGACGACCCCGGTGTCGACTCGGGACACATGATTGCGCAGTACACGCAAGCGGGGATCGTGAGCGAGCTCAAACGCCTCGCGGTGCCCGCGAGCGTCGACTCGATCCCGTCCTCGGCGATGCAAGAGGACCACGTGTCGATGGGGTGGAGCGCCGCGCGAAAGCTCCGTCGATCGATTGATGGCCTCAGTCGCGTGATCGCGATCGAGCTGCTCACGAGCGCCCGCGCGATGGACTTGCGTGCGCCGGTGCAACCCGGCCCCGTCGGCGCCGCCGTGCGTGCCCTGCTTCGCACCCGGGTCGAGGGCCCCGCCACCGACCGTTACCTGGCCCCGGAAATCGCGGCCGCCCACGACATGGTGCTCGACGGCTCGCTGCTCGCGGCCGCGGCATCCGCAATTTCGAAAACAGGAGGAGAACTCGTATGAGCGCAGGAGCCCGGCCAGTCAAGGCCTACCGCGGAACAGAATTGCATACGCTCGGCTGGCAGCAGGAGGCCGTGCTGCGGATGCTCCAAAACAACCTCGACCCGGAAGTCGCGGAGCACCCGGATGACCTCGTCGTGTACGGCGGCACCGGCAAGGCCGCGCGCAACTGGGAGGCGTTCGACGCGATGGTGCGCACGCTCACAACGCTCAAGAATGACGAGACGATGCTCGTGCAGTCCGGTAAGCCCGTCGGCGTCATGCGCACAAATGAGTGGGCGCCGCGCGTGCTCATCGCGAACTCGAACCTCGTCGGGGACTGGGCGAACTGGGACGAGTTCCGCCGCCTCGAAGCCCTCGGCCTCACGATGTACGGGCAAATGACCGCAGGGTCGTGGATTTACATCGGCACGCAGGGCATCCTGCAGGGCACGTATGAGACGTTCTCCGCGATCGCCGACCAGAAACTCTCCGGCACGCTTGCCGGCACGATCACCCTCACCGGCGGCCTCGGCGGGATGGGTGGCGCCCAGCCGCTCGCGGTCACCATGAACGACGGGGTGGCGATCTGCGTCGACGTGGACCAGAGTCGCATCGACCGCCGCCTTGAGCACCGGTACCTCGATGTCGAGGCCACCTCCATCGAACACGCGCTCGAACTCGCGTACGCCGCGCGCGACAAGAAGGAGGCACTCAGCATCGGTCTGCTCGGCAATGCCGCCGACGTGTTCCCGCGGATGCTGGAGCTCGGCGCCGAGCTCGACATCGTCACCGACCAGACGAGCGCGCACGACCCGCTCGCCTACCTTCCGCTCGAGTTCACGTTCGACGAGTGGCACGCGGCGCGTGAGGCCGACCCGGAAGGGTTCGCGACGAAGGCACGCAATTCCATGCGCAAGCAGGTGGAGGCCATGGTCGGCTTCCAGGATGCCGGCTCCGAGGTGTTCGACTACGGCAACAACATCCGCACCGAGGCGAAGACGGCCGGATTCGAGAGAGCGTTCGCGTTCCCCGGGTTCGTGCCGGCCTACATCCGCCCGCTGTTCGAGCAGGGCAAGGGGCCGTTCCGCTGGGCTGCGCTGAGCGGCGATCCGGCCGATATCGCGGCAACGGACAAGGCGATCCTGGAACTGTTCCCGGAGAACAAGTCGCTCGCGAAGTGGATCACGATGGCGGGGGAGCGCGTGCACTTCCAGGGGCTCCCTGCCCGCATCTGCTGGCTCGGGTATGGCGAACGCGACAGGGCTGGCCTCAAGTTCAACGAGATGGTCGCTTCGGGCGAGATCTCGGCACCCATTGTGATCGGTCGCGACCACCTCGATTCGGGTTCCGTCGCGTCGCCGTACCGCGAGACCGAGGCGATGAAGGACGGCTCGGATGCGATCGCGGACTGGCCGCTCCTGAACGCGCTCGTGAACACCTCTTCCGGTGCGACCTGGGTGTCGATTCACCACGGCGGTGGCGTCGGGATCGGCCGTTCCATCCACGCCGGGCAGGTGACTGTCGCGGACGGCACCGAGCTCGCGGCACAGAAAATCGCTCGCGTGCTCAGCAACGACCCGGGCATGGGTGTCATCCGGCATGCCGATGCCGGTTACGAGGATGCGATCGAGGTTGCGGAGCGCCTGCACGTTCGCGTGCCGATGCGCGAGACTGATGGGTAATGAGCACACTTATCGACAACATCGGCCTGCTCGTCACGAACGAGACCGAGCGGCCGGAGCGGGAACATGCTGCCCTCGTGATCGACGGCGGCACGGTGGCCTGGGTTGGGGATGCCGGTTCGGCTCCTGACGCCGACGAGTTCATTGACGCGAAAGCACGCTGCGTGATTCCGGGTTTCGTGGACAGCCACAGCCACATCGTGTTTGCTGGGGACCGCTCTGCCGAGTTCGAGCACCGGATGACCGGGCAGCCGTATGCGGCTGGAGGCATACGTACGACGGTTGCTGCGACCCGCGCGGCCTCGGATGCGGAGCTGGCCGCGAACACGTCGCGGCTCGTTGCCGAAATGCGCTCGCAGGGCACGACGACGGTCGAGATCAAGAGCGGCTACGGGCTGACGGCGATCGATGAGGCGCGTGCGCTCGCGATCGCGAAGACGTTTACGACCGAGACGACGTTTCTCGGTGCGCACGTCGTTCCCGCCGAATTCGAGGATGATCCGGCCGGGTACGTGTCGCTCGTCACGGGGGAGATGCTGGACGTGTGCGCTGCCCACGCGAAGTGGATCGACGTGTTCTGCGATGACGGCGCGTTCGACGTGGACCAGGCGCGCGCGATCCTCACGGCGGGCACGGCTCGGGGGCTCGGCGCTCGGATGCATGGCGCACAGCTCGCGCCCTCCGGAGCCGTGCAGCTCGCGGTCGAACTTGGGGCGGCGAGTGTCGACCACTGCACGTTCCTCACCGACGCGGATGTGGATGCGCTCGCCGAATCGGACACCGTGGCAACCTTGTTGCCTGGGGTCGAGTTCTCGACGCGCCAGCCGTATCCGGATGCGCGCCGCCTCCTCGACGCGGGCGCGACGGTCGCGATTGCGTGCGACTGCAACCCCGGCTCCAGTTTCACCTCGTCGATGCCGTTCTGCGTCGCCGTCGCCGTGCGGGACATGAACTTCAGCCCGGCCGAAGCACTGTGGGCCGCGACCGCCGGGGGAGCGGCAGCACTTCGCCGCACCGACGTGGGTGGCCTCGCCGTCGGCCAGCGCGCGGACCTCGTGATCCTCGATGCCCCGAGCTACGTGCACTTCGCCTACCGCCCCGGCGTGCCTCTCGTCCACCGAGTCATGACGGCACCGGCAGGGTAACCCGCGGCCCACAGACTCAGCGCCACCGTGACCGCGCGCGCGGGTGTTTCGTGCGAGAGCGGGTGTTGCAACACCCGCGCGTGATCACTTCACCCGCGCGCGGCGGACCGCGATTGGTGCTCTGGCGCGACGACTCGGGTGAGCAGGATTCAGCTCAGCACGATTCAGGTGAGCCGGATTCAGCTCAGCCGATTCAGGTCAGCACCACGGCGAAGTAGGCGAGTACGGCGATGAGCGCCCAGGATGCGAGTCCGACGAGGAGAGACCGCCATCCGGTGCTGACCAGTTCCTTCACCCGGACGCCGGTTCCCAATCCGAAAAGTGCCATGGCGAGCAGCGCAGTTTGCAGTGTGTCTGCCACCGAGAGTGCGGCCTCTGGCAGGGGAACGAAGGACCGGATTGCCACAGCAAGCAGGAACCCGGCAACGAACAGGGGAACGATCGGGGGGCGTCTGGTTGGCTTCGCGTCCGCCGCGGGATCGGCTTCGACACCCGACGACGCCCTGAGGTCGCGCTGCCGCACCGCGAGGGAGGCGATCGACACCATGGGGGCGAGCATGAGCACGCGCGTGAGTTTGATGACGACGGCGATGGCCAGAGCACTCGTGCCCGCGAGTTGGGCGGTCGCCACGACCTGCCCGACGTCGTGGACGCTCGCGCCGACCCAGTGCCCGAACTGGTCGGCGGTGAATCCGAGCGGATGCCAGAAGATCGGCAGCACCGCGATCGCGAGCGTGCCGCACAGGGTGACGAGCGCGACCGGCGTCGCGGCCTCGGAATCCTTCGCCCGCACTGCCCCGCTCATCGCCCCGATCGCGGACGCTCCGCAAATCGAAAACCCGGTCGCGATCAGCAGCGGCTCGTGTTTCGGCAATTTCGCGGCTCTGCCCATCCAGTAGGTAGCCACGAAGGTGACGAGCACGAGGGCAACGACGAGCAGGATCGTCAACCACCCAAGGTGGGCAATGTCGATCAGGCTCAATTTGAGTCCGAGCAGGACGATGCCGAGGCGCATGAACCGTTTGGATGCCACCGACAGGCCGGGGGCAAGCGAGCCGACGATTTCGCGGCGCGCAGGAGGGATTTGCGCCACGATGATGCCGAGCGCGACGGCGGCGGTCAGCAGCGGAATCGCCGGTATGAGCACGTGAATTCCCCAGGCGAGGAGCGCTGCCGCCGCCGAGATCACGACGCCGGCTATCCAGGGGAATCTGTTCACGGGGTTCGCCATCCGCTTCCTGTCATTCGTCGAAAGTGTTCACGAGCGAGTGCGCCGCCCGATCAAGATAATCCCAGAACGAGGCGTGCTGGAGCGGGGGAAGTTCAAGCGAATCGAGGGCCATCTTCATGTGTCCGAGCCAGCGGTCTCTGGCTTCGGGGTTGACCTTGAACGCCGCGTGCCGCTGCCGCAGTCGAGGATGACCGCGCTCGTCGCTGTAGGTCGTCGGCCCGCCCCAGTATTGCTGAAGGAAGGTGCTGAGCCGATGGATGGCGCCCTCGAGATCGTGCTGCGGATACAGGGGCCACAGCACAGGATCGCCCTGCACTCCTTCGTAGAAGCGTCGCACGAGCCGTTCGAAGGTCTCGCTGCCGCCGATTTGGTGGAACAGCGCGGCGTCCAGTTCGCTCACCGCGCGCCGGACTTCCCCGCGGAGTCGGCATCATCCGGCTCGGACGCGGACCGAACCCCGGGTCCGGGAATCGCGCGGTGCTGATCGACGATCATCCGATTCAGGGAGGGGATGCTCACGCCGTAGTTGTCGAGTGCGAGTTTGATGCGCATTCGCAACTCGCGGGCGACATCCCATTGATCGGCAGAGCGGGTCTTGATCACGAGCCGAAGCACGATCGCCTCAGCGCTGAACGATTCCACACCCCAGATTTCCGGGTTCTCGATGATCTTTCGCTGCCATGCCGGATCGGTGGTCAGGAGTTTCGCGGTCGTGAGGATGACACCCTTGATTGCGTCCAGGTCTGCCGTGTAGGGAACGGGAAGATCGATGATGACCCTCGCCCAACCCTGCGACTTGTTGCCGACGCGCAGGATCTCGCCGTTGCGAACATGCCACAACGTACCGCTCACATCCCGGATGCTCGTGATGCGCACTCCCACCGATTCGACGGTGCCTGAGGCGACGCCGAGGTCGACGACGTCGCCGATCCCGAACTGGTCTTCGAACACCATGAACATGCCGTTGAGGATGTCCTTCACCAGGTTTTGGGCGCCGAAGGCGAGGCCGGCCGCGACAACCCCGGCCGCCCCGAGAATGCCGAGCACCGGCACGCCGACGGTGTCCAGAATGAGGACGAGTGCCGCGCCCAGGAGGATCACGGTGAGGGAACTGTTGATGACCGTGCCGAGCGTGCGCGTGCGCTGCACGATGCGGGCGGCGCGCAGCGGCGCGGAGGCAAGCTCCTGGGTTTGTTCGACGTTGTGGGTCTTCTTGACCCCGGAGACGACGCGATCGATCGATCGGCGGAGGATCACCAGAAGCAGCCAGCGCAACACGACGGTGCCGACCACGATGGCCACAATCGTCATGGGCACGCGCCAGTCGTTGACGAAGCCGCCGATTGCGGCCCAAAAGTCAGCCCAGTTCACGTCAGTCATCGTCTGTTATTGCGCATCCTTCGCCTGGGCCGCCAGTGCACGCTCGACGCCGGCGAGGTTTTCGATGACGAGGCGGCGCAGGGCCGGCACATCCGGATTCGCGTCCAGCCATTCCTTGGTCGCGTCGACGAGGGACTGCGAGGCGAGCGGTGCCGGGTACAGCCCGACGACGAGCGTCTCAGCGATGTGGTAGCTTCGGCTCTTCCACACAGTGTTCAGGGACGCGAAGTACTTCGGCACGACGGCTTCGAGCGGCGCAGGGTCGTTGACGTGCTGGTAGCCAAGCGCCGTGTTGCGCACGATCGCGTTCGGCAGTTCGTCGGAGTCCACGAGCGAGTCGAACGCCGCGAGCTTCGCGTCGGATGTCGGGAACGTCGCCCGGGCGCGCGCGGCGGCCTGCGCACCGTTCGCGGTGTTGTCCTTCGCGAGCATGTCGTCGATGTCCGATGGCGTTGCGGCACCGTTCAGCACGAGACCTTCGAGGATCTCCCACCCGAGGTCGGTGTCGATCTCGAGACCCTTCAGCACGACGGTGCCGTCGAGCAGACCGCGGAGGGCCGCCACGTGGTCGCCGACCGACGCGAGGTGCGCGAAGAACTTCACGAACTGGAATTGCGCATCCGACCCGGGCTCGGCCAGCTGTGCGAGCGTCCACAGGTCGGATCCGATTCTCTCGAGCGTCTTCGCACGCTCAAAGGGGTTCACGTACTGCTTCGCCGTGAGCGCGAGCTGGTTCAGCGTCGTGCGGATGGTCGTGCTCTCCGTCTCGGTGGCGATGTTGCGCAGAACGAGGGTCACGTAGTCGCTGGGGCGGGTTTCAGCATCCCGCGTCGCATCCCACACGGCACCCCACACGAGCGCCCGTGCGAGCGGGTTGTCGATGTCCTTCAGGTGCTCCAGTGCGACATCCAGCGAGTCGTCGTCGAGGCGGATCTTCGCGTACGCGAGATCGTCGTCGTTGATGAGCACGAGGTCCGGCTTCGCCATCCCGACGAAATCGGGCACCTCGGTGCGCCCTGCCGCTCGCCCTGAGCCTGTCGAAGGGTCGACATCCAGTTCGTGACGATGGGTGCGCACGAGTTTGCCGCCATCGAGGGTGTAGAAGCCAATGGCGAGGCGGTGCGGGCGGATGGTGGGGTAGTCGGGGTGGGCGCTTTGCAGCACGGCGAAGCTTGTGAAGTTGCCGTTCGCGTCGGTTTCGAATTCGGGGCGCAGCGTGTTCACACCGGCGGTCTCCAGCCACAGCTTCGACCACTCGGTGAGTTTGCGGCCACTGGTGGTCTCGAGTTCGGCGAGCAGGTCCTTCAATTCGGTGTTGCCCCACGCGTGCTTCCTGAAGTACGCGGCGACGCCGGCGAAGAATTCGTCCTCGCCCACCCAGGCGACGAGCTGTTTCAGGACTGAGCCGCCCTTCGCGTAGGTGATGCCGTCGAAGTTGACCTGGACATCTTCGAGGTCGTTGATGGTCGCGACGACGGGGTGCGTCGACGGGAGCTGGTCCTGACGGTACGCCCAGCTTTTCTCCATCGCCTGGAAGGTGGTCCACGCCTCAGTCCACTCCGTGGCGTTCGCGGTGGAGATGGTGGATGCCCACTCGGCGAAGGACTCGTTCAGCCACAGGTCGTTCCACCACTTCATGGTGACGAGATCGCCGAACCACATGTGGGCGAGCTCGTGCAGGATCGTGACGACGCGGCGCTCCTTGATCGCATCCGTCACTTTGGAGCGGAACACGTACGTCTCGGTGAACGTCACAGCACCGGCGTTCTCCATCGCGCCCGCATTGAACTCGGGCACGAACAATTGATCGTATTTCTCAAACGGATACGGGTAGTCGAACTTCTCTTCGTAATACGCGAAGCCCTTGCGCGTGATGTCGAAAATGTAGTCGGCATCGAGGTGCTGGCTGAGCGATTTGCGCGAGTAAATGCCGAGCGGGATGGTGCGGCCGTCGCTGCTCGTGAGTTCGCTCGTCACTTTCGCGTACGGGCCGGCGACGATCGCGGTGATGTAGGAGGAGATGCGTGGCGTCGCTGTGAACACCCAGGTCGCGTTGTCGCCATCCTCGGTGCGCGTTTCGACGGGCTGGTTGCTGACCACCTCCCATGCGGAAGGAGCGGTGACGGTGAAGCGGAACGTCGCTTTCAGGTCCGGCTGCTCGAACACGGCGAAGACGCGGCGGGAGTCCGGCACCTCGAACTGGGAGTACAGGTACACCTCGCCGTCCACGGGGTCGACGAAGCGGTGAAGGCCTTCGCCCGAGTTCGTGTATTCGGCGTCCGCGACGATCGTGAGTACGTTGTCGGCGGCGAGGTTGTCGAGTTGGATGCGTACGCCATCCGCAGCGGAGGTGTCGACCGACGTGCCGTTGAGCTCGATGGAGTGCACGGTGCGGGTGAACGCGTCAACGAACGTGGATGCTCCAGCCTTTGCCGTAAACCGCACCACGGTCGTGCTGCGGAACACTTCAGCACCCGTCGTGAGGTCGAGCGTGACGTCGTATCTGTCAACGTTGACGAGCGCCTTGCGCTCCTGGGCTTCGAGTCGGGTGAGGTTGTCGCCGGGCACAGCAGTCTCCTTTGTGGGGATCAACGAGTGTTGGCTGGGCGGATGCGCCCAGTGAGGTGTATCCAGCCTAGTAGCGGTGAACTGTGAGGTCAGCAGGATTCGGCGGTCCCACGTATCGTGAAAGCATGCCTGAAAATATTCCTGATTCCACCGCGCCCACTTCCGTCGACTTTTGGTTCGACCCATCCTGCCCGTGGGCGTGGATGACGAGCCGCTGGGTTGGCGAAGTGGCGACGTTGCGCAACCTCGATGTCACCTGGCACGTGATGAGCCTCGCCGTGCTGAACGAAGACAAGGACGTGTCGGAAAGCTATCGCACGTTCTTCCCGAGAGCCCTTCGCTACACGCGTTTGGTGGCCGCGGTCCACGAGCTCGAGGGCCAGGACATGGTGAAGCCGCTGTACGACGCGCTCGGCACCCGCATCCACCCGGGCGGATCGAAGAACCCGGATGAAGTGATCCCGGCAGCCCTCGCGGACTTGGGGCTGCCCGCCGAGTACCTGAAGTACGCGGACAGCGACGAATATGACGAGCAGATGCGCGCGAGCCACTTCGACGGAATCAACCGGGTCGGGCAGGATGTTGGCACGCCGGTGATCGCCGTGAACGGTGTCGCGTTCTTCGGCCCGGTGATTTCACCCGCGCCGAAGGGCGAACAGGCCCTCGCGCTGTGGGACGGCGTTGTTGCGGCGGCGAGCTACGACGGTTTCTTCGAGATCAAGCGCACCCGCACCCGCGACCCCATTTTCGACTGAGGCGGGCCCGAACAGCGCCGCACAGTCGGCGATGGCGCCGCGCAGCACGTCGCGCAGCTTCGCATCAGCGCCGGCCGTGCACGCCTGCGCGATCCCGAGAACGCCGACCCGGATGATCGACTCGGCCATTCGCGAGATCGCGCGTTCGCGCGTGGGCAAGGCGCTTCCCGCCACGAAGTCCCGTGCCCAACTGCCCGCAAGCGGCGCGCTGTCGAACGCGGCCCGAATGCGCTCGCGCAGTTCCGGTCCCGGAGGGTATCCGCGCCGGGACAATTGCCACTCGCAGGACAGGATCCCCACAGCCAAAGCACGCTGCCGCTCCTCGCTCGCGATCGGCAGCGCCGCCATAGCCACGCGCAGTGCAATGAGCAGTTCGACCCGATCATCGTCGCCGTTCAGCCCGATCACCGAGGGGATGAGTTCGGCCAGTTGTGATCTGTTCCGATCCGAGCTGCAATCGTTGGTCAGACGCGCCAGAAACGCGAGAGCAGGATGCGTGCACGCGGGGTGATCGCTCCAGCGCTCGCCCGCGAGGTAGGACGCGAACTCCATGAAGCATCCGCCGCTGCGCGGCGTTCGGTGTTTGCCCGCCGACAGGACCGGAACGATCAGGGGCACATCGTCAGTGCGTTTCGTCATCGCTGGCCTCCCTACCGAACGAGGAACGCTTCCTCCAGTGTGCCCCCGTCGCCGCCCAAAGGCCAGACCTGCCCCCGACAAGTCTTCGTAGAATGGGGTCATGCGCATCCACATCGCGACCGACCATGCCGGGCTCGACTTCAGCCGCACGCTTCAGGAACATCTGCGCGCCGCTGGCCACGACGTCATCGACCATGGACCGGCCGAGTACGACGAGCTGGATGACTACCCGTCGTTCTGCATCAACGCGGCGATCGGCGTTGTGGCAGACCAGCAGGCGGGGATCGACGCTCTCGGCATCGTGTTCGGCGGCTCCGGCAACGGCGAACAGATGGCCGCGAACAAGGTTCGTGGCGCGAGGGCTGCGCTCGTGTGGAACGTGCCGACCGCTCAGCTTGCGCGCGAACACAACGACGCGAACGTGATCTCCATCGGCGCCCGCCAGCACACGGTGGAGGAGGCGATTCTCTTCATCGACACGTTCATCGCTACCCCGTTCTCCGGCGCGGAGCGTCACGCGCGCCGCATCAGCCAGCTGCTCGAGTACGAGGACACCGGCGCGATCGCGGGCAAGCAGGTCGACTGAGGTGCCGGAAGGTCACTCCGTCCACCGCATCGCCCGGCAGTTCGCCCTGAATTTCGTGGGACATCGGGTTGCCGTCAGTTCGCCGCAGGGGCGATTCGCGCACGGCGCATCGCGTCTCGACGGGCTCCTCATGACGGATTCCCAGGCCGTCGGCAAGCAGATGTTCCTCGAGTTCGCAGCCGACGAGGACGCGCCACGCCTCTGGTTGCGCGTGCACCTGGGCATTTACGGCGCGTGGGATTTCGCGGGCGACATCACAGCGGACGCGACCACAGCATCCGCCAGCGGCCGCATGGGGCAAACCGGCATGCGTGGAATCCCGCTCCCTGAGGAGGCCGAAGGCCGTCTCGAAGGGAGCCCGCCACATACCCCCCTTCGAGACGCCGACTTCGCCGGCTCCTCAGGCAGCGGTAAGGACACGGTCGTCGGAGAGCACGAAGACTCGCTCCACTCGATCGGCGCACCGCGTCGCACCCGCCTGAGGATGTCCGAGCAGGAGACCGAGCAAGCCCTGGAGACGTTTCCGCCTGAGCCGATTGGCCAGGTGCGCGTCCGGCTCCTCACTGACACCGCCGTGGCCGACCTTCGCGGGCCGACCGCGTGCGAAGTGCTCGAACCTGAGGAGGTCGCCGCGGTCATCGCGAGGCTCGGGCCGGATCCGCTCGTGGACGACAGCAAGGCAGCCGAGGATCGGTTCGTCGACGTCATCCGACGCAAGCCGACGCGCATCGGCCTGCTCCTCATGGATCAGTCCGTGGTGAGCGGCATCGGGAACGTCTATCGCGCGGAGCTGCTCTACCGCGCGCGGCTGAACCCGCATACGCCGGGCAGAAATCTCCCCGAGGATGTCGTGCGCGCACTGTGGAAGGACTGGTCGCACCTTCTGCACATCGGCGTTCAGACCGGGCAGATGCTCACGATGGACGACCTCTCGGAGGAGGATTACGCGAAGGCGCTTGCGAGTCGCGACGACCGGCACTGGGTTTACCGTCGCGCTGGCTTGCCGTGCCGAACGTGCGGAACAAACATCGTTTTGGAGGTCGCTGCTGCGCGCAAGTTGTACTGGTGCCCTCGCTGCCAGACGTAGCAAAATTGGCCTCGCGCTCGTGGCAAGCTTGAGCACATGAGACGCACGCCCCACTACGTGACGAAAGATCCCGACGAAGTGAGGAAACTCATTCGCGAAAACCCGTGGGCGACCATCGTCGCGAACACCGCGAAAGGGCTCGTGGCGGCGCACTATCCCGTGATGCTCGAAGAGGGCCGCGACGACATCAGCATCGTCAGTCACGTCGGCAAGCCGGACGACCGCTCCCTCGAACTCGGCGAAGCTGAGGTGCTCGTCATCATCCAGGGCGCACACGGCTACATTTCACC
>CALMSL010000146.1 GCA_937872445.1 uncultured Microbacteriaceae bacterium
TCTCGCGTTCGGGCTGGACGAAGTCACCTCCTTCAAAGTGGAGGCAGCTGCGATTGACCTGATCGGCTTTGAGAACCTCACTAACGCAGTACTGGGGCGTGGTGCGCGCCAATTCGGTCGCATGGGAGTTGATGAAGTTCACGCGCGACTGGGCGCGGAGCCGGTAGACCGCTTTGACGACGAGTGCATCCTGATCAAACTGAATAACACGTATGCGGATGCCGTAAAACGGTCGGTTATTGACCTCTATGATGCGACGCGCGGTACGTGGAAGCTTTCGATAGACAGGGCACGGAGAGCAAAGTTTGCGCTTGCCGTCTTCGGTGGAGTTGTTCGGGAGGTTTACGAAATCGCCGAATGGTTGCCTGCGGGCTCAACAATATATGTGGATCAGAATCGTGACCTGATGGCACCGGGTCGTTTTGAGTTTGTGGGGCGTGTGGCACCGGAGTCGATACGTAAACGCTACAGGTGGAAGTCGGTTGCGCACCTGTACAGGCCGGGAGCAGCTAATCCGATTATGTATGCCGGGCGATCGGATGCCGATTAGGGGTGGTGGGGACCGGGCGCCGTGATGTTGCAGTCGGCAGGGCAGTAGGCGGTGACCCACGCGATTTCGACGATTTAGTCGTTTGGTCCGCGCTTGATGAGTCGACCGGGTTCGAGGCCTACGAGTCGTTCGCGAGGATCTTCTTCGAGTGCGTTTCAGCTGGAAAGCATTGAACTGTTGAAGGCTCGCGACGGGTAAGCGTTGTTGGGCACGAGTGCTCCTGTCCGTCGAGCTTGCGGCGCGGGGACCCGCGCCGCCCGTTCTTCCCCTGAGGCACCCGGTCGATGGAACGGGTGTCCGTGCGGCGAGTCAGATGCCGGCAGTCGCAACTCTTGAACGTGACGGACACGATAGCGGGAGCAACTTACATTGCGCGCACGCTCTACCGCCGGGTGCCAATTCCCGATTTCGCAGGCAGCCTTGGATGCGGATCGGCCGAGAGATTCGCGTTCAAGCCAATCGGGGCCATGATGGAGGCATGACTGAAGAACCGCGTTCGTGGCTTGTACGAGGATCCAAGAATCCTGCTCGTGACCAGTGGATGTTGAGCAACGGTTACACAGGAATTGATTTTGATGAGGTGCCTGATCTTCACTCCGTGGAAGACCTGCCGGCCATGCGGATAGTGGCTGAGGAATCTATTCCCGGTCTGGTGCAAGGGGCTATTAACAACTATGCAGCGCAGCTTTTTGCTTTTGCTAAGCGGATTTCGATCGGCGATACCGTAATTCTGCCGATCCGGGCGACTAGCAAACTCGCTTTCGGCGTAGTTACAGGGGACTACAAGTATCTTCCGGGTACGGATGTCCTGAATCACGTGCGGACGGTGGACTGGAAGCGCACGGATGTGCCTCGCAACGCCGTCAACCAAGACCTTCTGTATTCACTTGGCGCCTTCAGCACGGTGGTGCAGATTTCTCGAAACGACGCGGCATACCGCTTTCATCAAATACTGAAGGGGGCCGATCAGGATCCCGGCGCACGTAGTGAGGTGCAAGCTCCTGCATCCGCGACTCCGAGCAACGATGTTCTCGACACGGATCAAGCAATTGCCAACGACGGCTTCGACATACTCCGCTATTCGAAAGACCGTGTACTCGGCCGCATCAAGGAGCGTTTTGCTGGTCACCGACTCGAAGAACTTGTCTCGGCCATTCTTACTGCCGAAGGAATGACCTGTCGGGTTTCTCCGCACGGTGCAGATGAAGGTATCGACATCATTGCGGGCTCCGGTGTACTCGGGATATCAGCGCCGACAATCATTGTTCAGGTGAAATCGCAGCAAACTCGAGTCGGATCTGAGGTTCTTGATCGACTGGGTGGCGTAGTCAGCCAACATTCCGCTGACCATGGCCTTCTGGTCGCTATGGGTGGGCTCACGGTCCAAGCTCAGGCGAAAGTTAGCGCTCAACGGCTCAAAGTTGCGGTTTGGGATGAAGAGGAAGTGCTGCGTCGGCTGTACAAGCATTACGCGGTGATGCCCGAAGATATTCAGGCCGACATCCCACTACGTCGTGCCTGGGTAATCGACGAGATGTCTAACCCCGATCATGTCGGAATCGACGTGTAGCCAGCGGACTGTGGCGACCATCTCGGTAGAACCAACTGAAGGCCATTAGGGGTGAAGTTTGTCCGAGGTCTTGCTGGTGTGGCAAACAGTGAAGAGTTTCGATCGCAGAGGAGGGTGAGCAATGGCGGAAGTAGATGAGACGCGCGAAGAGGCACGGGGCAACACTCGTGCCCGATTCGAACAGTG
>CALMSL010000147.1 GCA_937872445.1 uncultured Microbacteriaceae bacterium
GCCGCCAAACATCCGGCACGCCAGCGAGCCACGGGTACTCGAAACACTGCTGACGAACGGTGACGACAATCCTCTTCTGACCCAGCTCGAACGCGATCTATCCGACGCGCGGTCGCTGGACGTCGCAGTGGCGTTCGTCATGCCGAGCGGTGTCGAGCGGCTTTACCCACATTTCGAAGACCTTCTCGAGCGCGGCGGCGCCCTTCGGCTAGTGACGGGTGACTATCTCGACGTCTCCGATCCGGACGCGCTGCAAAGGCTCGTCGACTTACGGGCACTGTACGGCGCGGAGAAATGTCAGCTGAGGGTGTTCGAGAGCAAGGGCAAGAGTTTCCATCCGAAGGCCTATGTGGTTTCGCACGTCGGAGGGAGAGGTGCAGCCTACGTCGGGAGTTCGAACCTTTCCGCGTCGGCTCTCGTAGACGGTATCGAATGGAACTACCGGGTTCTCTCAGCGCGCGACGCCGAGGGCTGGCAGCAGGTGAGCGACGCGTTCGAAGCATTGTTTGGCCACGTCGCGACACGAGAGCTGGACGAATCGTGGCTCTACGACTATCGAGTCCGAAGGCGCACGCCCAGCCACCGCCAGTTGGACTTCGACGAGCAGATCGAGCTGCCGCCGCCACCGCCGGAGCCCAACGTCATACAGGAGGAAGCGCTCGCTGCACTGGCGAAGACCCGGGACGAGGGCTATCGCGCCGGTCTCGTCGTCATGGCCACGGGTCTGGGTAAGACCTGGCTCGCGGCGTTTGACAGCTCGGATCCCAAATACCGGCGTGTTCTATTCGTCGCGCACCGGCAAGAAATCCTGAATCAGTCGGTCGCCACGTTTCGGCGTATTCGGCCAAACGCGTCGATCGGCCTATACATGGGGAGCGAGCGCGCACCCGAAGCGGACATCTTGTTCGCATCGATCCAGACGTTAGGTCGGAATGAGCACTTGCGGCGCTTCGATACGCGGGCCTTCGACTACATCGTCGTGGACGAGTTTCATCATGCGTCGGCGGCGACGTACCGACGCCTGATCGATCATTTCGAGCCGCAGTTCCTGCTCGGCCTAACCGCTACCCCCGAGCGTACCGACGGCGGAGACCTGCTGGCGCTGTGTCAAGAAAACCTGGTCTATCGCTGTCTGGTTCCGAGGGGAATCGAGGAGGGGCTGCTATCCCCCTATCGCTACTTCGGCGTACCCGACGACGTCGATTACGCAAACATACCTTGGCGTAGCACGCGTTTCGACGAAGAAGCGTTGACCCAGGCGGTCGCCACTCAGCGCCGAGCCGGGAACATCTTCGAGCAGTGGCGCAAGCTTGGCGGCAAACGGACACTCGCCTTCTGCGTCTCGCAGCGTCATGCCGACTTCATGCGGCGCTACTTCTCTGACCAAGGCATAGCCTGCGCGGCAGTGCATGCCGGACCATCAGCCGATTCCCGCTCGGTTTCTCTGGAGCGTTTGGCGACCGGAGATTTGCAGGTGATCTTCGCGGTCGACATGTTCAACGAGGGAGTCGACGTCCCTGCCATCGACACGGTGATGATGCTTCGGCCTACCGAGTCGCAGATCGTCTGGTTGCAACAATTCGGTCGCGGTTTGAGAAGACACGAGGACAAGCGGCTGACGGTCATCGACTACATCGGTAACCATCGCAGCTTTCTGCTCAAAGCCCGCACGCTGCTAGAGCTCGTCGGGGGCGGCGATCGCGCGTTGTCTGCAGCGCTCGAACGGGTCGAAGCAGGAACTTTCGAGCTACCGCCTGGTTGCGAGGTCACCTACGACCTCGAGGCCCTGAGCATCATGCGCGCGCTGCTTCGGATCCCTGCCGATCCGGCCGATACGCTGCGCGAGTACTACATCGACTTCCGAGAGAGGAACGGCGAGCGGCCGAACGCATCCGAGGCATTTCACGACGGCTATCTCCCGCGCACGGCGCGAAGGGCTCATGGATCGTGGTTTGGCTTCGTCTCGACCATGGGCGACCTGGACGGCGAGGAGAGGCAGGCGCTCGATATCGCGCGGCCGTTCTTGGAGGCGCTGGAATCGACCAAGATGACGCGCAGCTTCAAGATGCTTGTGCTCCTGGCGATGTTGAACACTGACACGCTTCCAGGCCGCGGCATACGAATCGACGATCTGAGCGCCGAGTTCATCCGACTCGCCCGTCGCAACCCGAAGCTCGCCGCCGACCTCGGGGCTGGCGTCGACGACGCCAGCAATACACGGATCCTGATCGAGCGGAACCCCATCGCGGCGTGGGCCGGCGAGGGCGCAGTTCCGGGGGGCGCAGCATTCGAGTACTCGGCGAGTGTTTTCCGCTATAGGCAACCTGTTCCGGATTCAGCGCGAGCGGGTTTCCAGCGACTCGTTCGGGAGCTTGCCGAATGGCGACTAGCCGAATACCTGTCGCGTACTGACGAGACGCCGTTGCAGGACGCCTTCACGATGAAGGTCAGCCATTCGGCCGGGCAACCGATCCTCTTCCTGCCGGATCGCACGAAGGTCGCGGGCATCCCCGAGGGTTGGCAGTCGGTGTCGATCGACGGCAGGCCCTATCGGGCAAACTTCGTCAAGATTGCCGTCAACGTAGTGCGTGCGGCGGATAGCGACGACAACGCACTGCCAGCGATCCTTCGCGGGTGGTTCGGCCACGATGCGGGGCGCCCAGGAACGAACCATACCGTCGTTTGCGAACATGCCGAGGGCGAATGGGTCATGCGCCCGGTCACGCGTCGCGGTGACGACCAGGCTGAGGTGTTCAAGCGTTATTCGCGTGAGCAGATTCCGCGCCTGTTCGGCGACCAGTTTTCGGATGCGCGCTGGAACTCGGGCTTTGTCGTGATCACTCCGGAGAACCCGAGGCATGTCGTTCTCTTGGTCACTCTTCACAAAGGAGACATGGCAAGTCAATTTCAGTACGGCGATCACTTCCTCGCGCCCGACATGTTCCAGTGGCAGAGCCAGAATCGTACGAAGCAGTCCGGTAAGCACGGTACGTTGATTCGCGATCACGCGACCCTCGGCGTCGCGGTGCACTTGTTCGTCCGCGCGGAGAAGAAGCGCTCGGGTGGCGCAGCCGCGCCGTTCGTTTATTGCGGACCTGTGACATTCGTAGAGTGGGAAGGGGATGCGCCGATCACGGTGCGATGGCGGTTGCCGCAGCCCTTGCCGGCCCGTTTGATCACCGAATTCAGTGTTGCGTCTTCAGGGGGATCTCAGGAGGCAAGGCGTGGATAGGAGCCCTCCATTTCCCGGAGTCGACAGCGAAGGGGCGCCCATCGCCGAGACGGAGGCTGAAGTCTCGGCGTTCTGGGATTGGTTCGCCGGATCGGTGACGATCGATTCCTATGGCAGACCAATGGTGGTCTATCGCGGTGAATATGGAGAGCTTGATCGGGTACCCGTCCTGAGTACTCGACTTGGTTCCCTTTCGTTCGGCGACCGCGAGACAGCTCTGAGCTACGCCCATCATCCGAATCGGGCGGGAGACGCTTTAGCGTGTCCGAGGGTTCACGCGGCGTATCTGGCGATCAGGACTCCGATCGTCAACCAGCCGGACGACCCGTTCATCGAACTAACGACGCTCGGGACGGTATTGGGACGAGACAACGCCGTGCGAATCGCGACGAAGTTCGCTATGTGGGTGATGCAGACGTCGCCCTGGGCAAATGGCGAGATCCGTGCGCGGTCAGTCGAAGAGTTCCTCGATGCCGACCCACGTGGGCTTGAACGTCTGTATGTGCAAGCCTTTCCGCTCTTCGACGATCCGGAGGAGGTTGCACGACTGAAGGACGCGGGCTTCGACGGGGCGATCTATGGCGGCGCGGGGGCGAATGCCGGCGAGATTGAGTACAGGCTGTTCGACGCGGCGGCCGCGCTGGGCATGGAGGAGCCCCTGCTCGACCTCTTCGAGTCGCACCCCGACGCGGGCGTGCGCCTCGGGGTCGCGGATCTTGTAATCGCGCATTCTCTACGCCGACGGCCACAGCGCCGCGCAGATAAGCCCGGCAATCCTTCAGCACTTCCAGATCCGCAGTTCCGTGTCGCAGAGCGCAGCGTCTCTGGCGTTGATCCGAGCCTGGCACTCGGTCCAGGTTTCGCGA
>CALMSL010000148.1 GCA_937872445.1 uncultured Microbacteriaceae bacterium
AGGAGGGAGCCACCGACGATGAGCAGGGTGCCCTGCCCGCGGGGGGGGGGGGGGGCGGCGGGGGGGGGTGGGGGGGGGGGGGGGGCGCGGGGCCGGAAATCGGGGGGAGCGACCCCCGCCGTTGCCGGCTCCGGAATCGGCACGGGCCGGGCCGCGTCGGCGGCAATGCCCGGCGCGGCTGGCTCGGCGACGTTTTCTGAGGCCGAGGGCGCTGCTACTGGCGTTGCGGCCGGTGTAACGGCTGGCGCCGGTGTGCGAGCAGTCTCGTACCGAATTTTACCGATGACGGCGAGACGCTCGTCGAGCGCACCCGCTGCCGCGACCGAGGCGTCGTAGAGCCGCGCGGCATCCGGATGTCCCAGGTCGAGCCCGCACGCCGCACACACTGTGCTGGAGAGCACAGTGAAACACGCGGGGCAGCTGCTGGTGCTGAGGAGATCCTGTGGGGAGCGCGGGAATGAAACCCGCCCGGCGTGCTGGCTGTAATTGATGCTGTCCTCGGCCATGACGTCCCCCCGGGGTTGGTTTCGGTTCAGGGTAGCGGAGGGGCGCATCCGGTGAGCACCATGACGCGGTTCATTTCCCGGGATGCCGAACGTTCGACCTCACCGGGTACACGCTGCGTCATGGTTCCTGGTCCACGGTGGGAAGCCCAGGATGCCGAGGCAAATGTTCGTCAGGCGAGCGACAGGAACAGCTTTTCCAACTCGTCCGACTGAGGGGTGCCTTCCGCGTCGGGGTCCGCGAGGCACTCCTTCAAGGCGGAGGAGATTACGAGGTAGCCGGCGCGATCGAGGGCTTTGGACACTGCGGAGAGCTGCTGAACGATGTCACGGCAGTGGGCTTCATTTTCGACCGCGCCGATCACCGCTCCCAGCTGGCCATAGGCTCTGCGCAGCCGGTTGAGAATTTTGCGCTGAGCATCGTCACGAGGTTGGGGTTTCATTTCATCGGCTGCCATGGGTATCCCTTTCGCGTCCGGACTCTCACAATAGGATACTCCAGGGGGTATAGTGAGCGAATACTTCCCACGGTATCCACAGCGCGATATCGACGAACATGCGAAAGGCGTTTTATGTGCGGACCAGCGAGATGTCGGGTGTGCGGGAAAACGACATGGTCAGGATGCGGGCAGCACGTGCAGGAGGTGCGGAGATCGGTGCCCGCGGCGAACTGGTGCGGCGGGAACCACACCCAGGCGCAAATTGATGAATCGAAAGCGAACTCGACAGGATTCCTGAGCCGCCTCTTCTCGCGCGGCTAGAGCGACGAAGCTACGGCACCGCGCAACGACGGCACCGCGCAACGACGGCACCGCGCAACGACGGCACCGCGCAACGACGGCACCGCGCAACGACGGTGCGGCGAAGCGGTCGCCGCGACGGTTGCCGAGACGACCGCCCCTGGGCGGATGCCGGCTAGCAGCAGCCGCCGGAATTGCAACAGCCCGCGGTGCAGGCTTCGGGGCAGCACGCCCCGGACATGCAGTCCTCGTTCATCGAGCACCTCCTTCATCGATCATTGTCGATGCGTTCATTATTCAGGAGGATATCGACGATTGTCAATATATGTGGGATAATTGCCGCATGACCATGACCGAGTTGCTTCCGATCCGCGACCTGCAGTCGTGCTGCGCGCCGATCACGCGCGAGTCGATATCCGTCGATAATGCGGAGAGCCTCGCGGTGTCGTTGAAGGCGCTCGCCGATCCGGCACGTCTTCGCATCCTGTCGATGGTGGCCGCACACGCAGACGGCGAGACGTGCGTGTGCGACCTTACCGAACCGCTCGGCCTGTCCCAGCCGACGGTTTCACACCACTTGAAGGTGCTCGTGGATGCCGGATACCTCGACCGCACGAAGCGCGGCACGTGGGCCTACTTCCGCCTCGTGCCCGGTGCGCTCGACTCGGTGGCCGGGCTCCTCGCTACGGTGTAGTCGCTCCCCGGCTCGGTACGGTCATTGTTGACCGATGACCCATTCAAACGCTCCGTCGTTGCTCGTCATGGTCACCGTGATGTCGAAGACGGTACCGCTGGAGTCCCTTCCCGTGCAGGTGAACGTGGTGCCATTCGCCGGTAGCGCAGTACCGGGGCAATCCACCCTCATGGGCTCGCCGGTCACCGTGCGAACACTGTCTGCCAGTCTGACTTCGAGGTTAGTCGGGGCTGAGGCTTGTACGAGGGCAGCCATCCCTACGGCGAATATGCCAAGGAGGGATGCCATGAGGGCCACGACCCCGACAATCAATCCAACGATGGCTGTCACACTGCTTCCGCGAATGCGGCGGGCGCGGGCAATCCCCACAATTCCGAAAACGATGGAAGCAATCGCCAGCGCGAGCCCGACGATCAACCCCACGGGCGCGAACCACCAGATCACGGCAAAAGGTAGAAGGGCGAATACGAGCGATAGTGTTCCCGGCGTGTTTCGCGGTGTACCTGGCCGCTCGAACGGCGAATCGAAGAACCCGCGACGGGCAACCGGCTCGGGTCCGGCGATTGCGGGACCGTCAAAGGTGGTCTGGCCCGGTGCCGCTTCGGATGCGTGATCCGGTTGTGGTGCACCGGTCGAGGTCGGGGAACTTGGCGCCGGCGCATATGGGGCGGGCGTGGGCCGAACGTGCTCGCCCCATGCTGCACCAGTCCACCACCGCTGCTGCTGTGGATTCTGCGGTTCGGCGTACCAGCCCGCGGGTGGGAGAACGGGTGGTGCATCGGTCATTGCGGCTCCTCGACATCCTGCGGCTGGCTAGTCAAAGTGTGACGGAATGTCAGAACAGCAGGTATCCCCACTCTGGGTGGGAAATGGGGGCAGTCAGGGTCGCGCGCAGTATCGCCGCGTGGTCTGCGGCACTACGGAAACCTCCACAGCGGTCCAAGCGCACGCGAAGTTGCGCCTCGGCACCCTTTCGTCCGAATGGCCATCTCTCGACGGGTCAACCCGACCCGGAGCGGCGATAATGGACGGCGTGAAGAGCCTGAAGCATGTCGGAGTGCAAGCTGCCATTGCGGCCGCAGTTCTGTTCGGGGCCGGCACGCCGTTCGCGAAGGTTCTTCTTGACAATGCGAGTCCGTGGCTGCTTGCGGGCCTTCTCTACACCGGATCCGGTCTCGGCCTGATGGCGTGGCGCATCATCCGTCGCGCACCGCGAGTCCGAATCACCCGCCGAGAAGCCGCGCCGTTGGTGGGGGCGGTGTTCTTCGGCGGATTGGTCGCACCAGTCCTTCTTATGCTCGGGCTTGCAAATATGCCAGCGTCAGGAGCGTCCCTCCTCCTCAATGCGGAGGCCGTGTTCACTGCGACGCTCGCGTGGTTCGTTTTCCGAGAGAACTTCGACCGGCGGATCGCGTTGGGAATGGTCGCGATCGTGGCGGGCGCCGTGGTGTTGAGCGTCCCATCCGGAGCAAACTTCGGTTCCCCGTGGCCTGCTCTGGCCATCCTCGGCGCATGCCTGTGTTGGGGGCTGGACAATAACCTCACCCGCAAGGTCGCACTCAACGACGCAACATGGCTTGCCGCGGTCAAGGGCTCCGTGGCCGGCCCGATAAACCTCGTCCTTTCGTTCCAACTCGGCGCAACTCTCCCGTCGGTCTGGGTTGTCGCGGGAGCCATGACCATCGGCTTATTCGCCTATGGAGTTTCCCTTGCGCTCTTCATTGTGGGGATGCGACACATTGGCACGGCCCGCACCGGCGCATACTTCTCGATTGCGCCGTTCTTCGGCGCACTCATCGCAATCGCCATGGGAGAGCCGCTCACCTGGCCACTGGTGATCGCCGGCGTTTTCATGGGGATCGGCGTCTGGCTGCATCTGACCGAACGGCACGAACACGAACATACTCATGAACCGGTCACGCACGACCACTGGCACACTCACGATGACCACCACCAGCATGAACACGACGGTGAAGTGTTGGTAGCGGCTGGCACGTGGCACCGACACGAGCATTCGCACGAGGCATTGACGCATTCGCACGAGCACTATCCGGACTCACACCACCGACACGCCCATTAGCGGCCGTGGCGACGTCTTATTGGAGGGGATGACGGGAATCGAACCCGCGTAATCAGTTTGGAAGACTGAGGCTCTACCATTGAGCTACATCCCCGCGAGCGTCCAAACGGTCGACAGCGCGCTGCAATCCTAATGCATGGAGGTGGCCCGAATGCCGAACTGGCGGGCGCACGTGCGCGAGCCAATGGTCACGGCGATGGTCTGTATCGCGCTCGCGTTGGCCGCCGTCATCGTGATGCTGCTCACCAGCGGCAATTCCGGGTATTTCGGGATCGCGTTCTTTCTCGGGATCTGGTACCCCCTGCTCATCGCGATCCCCTGGGTGTTGTTCACCGCGATCCTCTCCTGGCTGGTGCGCCATCGATCCGAGTGGTGGAGGCTCGCCATGGGCGGATGCGTAAGCCTCGCCTTCGCGACGCTGTCCCTCTGGCCGCTCTGGACAACCGCAACCCGGTCCGGCGCGGGCCTCAGCGGGCGCGATGCTCCCGGTCTGGCGTTCGCGGCCGCGGCAGTCATTGCGGTGAGCGCCGTACATCTCATCGTGCACCTGATATTTCGGGCGCGACGAGAAAAAGAGTCGATGCCAGAACTCGGCTAGACTTGCCGAGGCCAATTTCTGTGGGCGTGCGCGCTATCCGATTCTCTGGCCGACATCCTTCGTACGGGGCGTAGCTCAGCTTGGTAGAGCGCCCGCTTTGGGAGCGGGAGGTCGCAGGTTCAACTCCTGTCGCCCCGACACAATCCCCAGACCAGCACCGCAGAAACACCAACCAGGAGAAATCGAATCGTGAAGACCAATGTCGAGCGCCTGAGCCCCACCCGCGTGAAGCTGACCATCTCGGTCACCCCCGACGAGCTGAAGCCCAGCGTCGATCACGCCTACAAGCACATTGCTGAGCAGGTCAACATCCCTGGCTTCCGCAAAGGCAAAGTGCCCGCGCCCATCATCGACCAGCGCGTCGGACGCGAAGAAGTACTCAACCACGCGGTGAGCGACGGCCTCGACAAGTTCTACCGTCAGGCAGCGGATGAGGCGAAGGTGCGCCCGCTCGGCCGTCCCAGCGCCGACATCGTCGAACTGCCGAACCTCAAAGACTTCAGCGGCGACCTCACCGTCACCGTCGAGGTGGATGTGCGCCCCGAATTCACCCTCCCCAAACTGGACGGCCTGAAACTCACCGTCGACGCCGTCGAGGTCACGGATGACGAAGTTGAACAGGAGCTGCAGGAATTGCTCAGCCGCTTCGGCACCCTCGTCACCGTTGACCGACCGGCGGCCACCGGCGACTTCGTCCAGATCGACCTGAACGCCACCATCGCGGGCGAAGAAGTCGACACCGCGAGCGGCATCTCCTACGAGGTGGGCAGCGGCGAACTCATCGACGGCATCGACGAAGCTCTCGACGGGTTGAGCGCTGGCGAGGACACCACGTTCGAGGCACCGCTCATGGGCGGCGACCACGAAGGAGAGAACGCGCTCATCGCCATCCACCTCACCGCGGTGAAAGAACGCGAACTTCCCGCCGCGGATGATGACTTCGCCCAGATCGCGAGCCAGTTCGACACGATCGACGAACTGAAGGCGGACATCCGTGAGCAGGTCGGACGCTCCAAGGTGTTCGGCCAGGGCGCGCAGGCCCGCGACCAGATCGTGGACAAGCTGCTCGACCTGGTCGAAATCCCCGTTCCCCCGCAGCTCGTTGAAGACGAGGTGCACCGACACCTCGAAAATGAGCAGCGCCTCGAAGACGACGAGCACCGCGCCGAAGTGACCGTGTCGAGCGAGAAGACGTTCCGCAGCCAGATTCTGCTCGACGCCATCGTGGAAGCCGAGGAGGTCAAGGTCAGCCAGGAGGAACTCACCCAGTACCTCATGCAGGGCGCAGCCCAGTACCAGATGGAGCCGGGCGAGTTCATCAAGGTGCTTGACGAGAACGGCCAAATCCCCGGCATGGTCGCCGAGGTCGCCAGAGGCAAGGCGCTCGCCACGGTGCTGGCGAAGGCGAAAGTCACCGACACCGACGGCAAGGCCGTCGACCTCAGCGCGTTCACGGCATCCGCCACGGCAGACGGCGGCGACATCATCGACGCGGATGCCGGACACGAAGGCCACGACCACTAAAGCCATTCACGGCGCGCGGGCGTTTCCGTCGCGCGCCGGTGTCAAAACACCGGCGTTCGGCGCAATCACCCGCGCGGAGCAACGATCGGGTCGGCGCGCCGACGATCTGCCCACGGCGGCTGTGTTCTTTCGTTCGCGCGGGCCTTGCCCACGGCGGCTGTGTTCTTTCGTTCGCGCGGGCTTTGCCCACGGCGGCTGTGTTCTTTCGTTCGCGCGGGCTTTGCCCACGGCGGCTGTGCTGTTTCGTTCGCGCGGGCTTTGCCCACGGCGAACATGGCAGTTCGAGCTCCCGCGCTCCGATAGATTCGACTCACAGCGATAACGGAAACGGAGCTCTACAGAATGGCCCAACCGGCACTGGTCAGCAGCATCTTCGACCAACTCCTCAAGGACCGCATCATCTGGCTTGGATCAGAGGTGCGCGATGACAACGCCAACGAAATTTGCGCCAAGATTCTGCTCCTCGCAGCGGAGGACTCCAAGCGCGACATTTTCCTCTACATCAACTCGCCCGGCGGCTCCATCACCGCAGGGATGGCGATCTACGACACCATGAAGTTCGTGCCCAACGACATCGTCACCGTCGGCATCGGCATGGCCGCATCGATGGGCCAGTTCCTGCTGTCCTCCGGGAACAAGGGAAAGCGCTACATCACGCCCAACGCCCGCGTGCTCCTGCACCAGCCGTCCGGTGGATTCGGTGGAACCGCTGCAGACATCCAGACGCAGGCGAACCTCATCAACGACATGAAAAAGCGAATGGCGGAGCTCACCGCCGAGCAGACCGGCAAGACGGTCGAGCAGATCATCGCTGACGGCGACCGCGACAACTGGTTCACCGCGCAGGAAGCGCTCGAATACGGTTTCGTCGATCACTTGCGCGAATTTGCGACGGATGTCGTGGGCGGCGGCGGCACGGACGATTCCGGCAAGTCCAGCGACTCGGCGAAGAAGTAGGGACACGACACATGGAATTCACGAACCTGAACCCCGGCGGACTGGCCCGCCCCACCGCGGAGTCCCGCTACATCCTCCCCACCTTCGAGGAGCGCACCGCCTACGGTTACAAGCGCCAGGACCCGTACGCGAAACTGTTCGAGGACCGCATCGTGTTCCTCGGCGTGCAAATCGACGACGCCTCGGCGGATGACGTCATGGCGCAGCTCCTCGTGCTGGAAAGCCAGGATCCCGACCGCGACATCGTCATGTACATCAACTCGCCCGGTGGTTCCTTTACCGCGATGACCGCGATCTACGACACGATGCAGTACATTCGCCCGGAGATTCAGACGGTGTGCCTCGGCCAGGCCGCGTCCGCGGCAGCCGTGCTGCTGGCGGCAGGCTCGCCCGGCAAGCGCCTCGCGCTGCCGAACGCGCGCATCGTCATCCACCAGCCGGCGACCGGCGATGCCGGCCACGGGCAGGCGTCGGACATCGAGATTCAGGCCAGGGAGATCCAGCGGATGCGCACCTGGCTCGAGGAGACGATCTCGCACCACTCGAACCGCACGCCGGAGCAGGTCAACAAGGACATCGACCGCGACAACATCCTGAGTGCGGCGGAGGCGCTCGAGTACGGTCTCATCGACCAAGTGCTCACGAGCCGCAAGAACACCCCGGCGGCCATCACCGCAAGCTGACCGTGACCGTTGTCGGTGTGCGAATCGTGCACACCGACAACGGATGCACGCAACTACTCGTCGGTGCCCGCCTCGTCGTCTGGCCCTGGCTCTTCGGCTTTCCGGCGCGGCCGGATCAGCAGAACGGTTGCGAGCGCGGCAAGAGCGATCGCCACGACGGCGCCGCCGATCCACAGGATGTCCGTCGACGTGGTGTCGGCAGAAACCGATGCAGGAGGTGGCGAGTTGAGCGCATCCGCACCGCATGTCGGCGCGGTCGGCGAACCCTTCGCGGCCGACTCCGCACCCGCGGCGGGCTGCCAGCGGAACGGGATCGTGTCGGAGACCGTGTGGCCATCCGTGGACACCACCTGCCAGGTCAGCGTGTAGTCGCCGGCCGGACCCAGCGCGGCGGGAGTCGACACGGATGGGCCGTTCACGGTCACGCAGCCGTCCCCGTAGTAGAGCCCGTCGGGCCCGGTGACTTCCATGAAGAAGCCGCCGCCCGCCCTGCCCAGATCGAGAAGGTTGTCGTTGGTGGTGACGACGAACTGATCCGGGAGGGTTGTGAGCGTCTCATTGATGCCGGGGGTGGATGACACATAGAAGTTGTGTGCCACCGCGGGCACGGCAAACGCTACGGCAGCGGCGGTGGCCATGATCCCGGCGATGCCGATAATTGCCGCCGCGCGGGAGACTCTGCGTCCCATGGCCTACACCGTTGCCTTTCTCCGCAAGGCGGTCACAGCCACGACGATACCAATGACGCCGACGACGAGCCCGCCGATGCCGAGACCGCGCGCGAGCGCATCCGAGGTGCCGGCGGCTGCGGCGTCAGAGTGCGTGTCGCCGTCCGCGGCTCCGGCGTGGTGGTCGCCAGCGGGTGCGTCATTCACATAAATGATGGGGGCGGGATGCTCTGCGCCGCTCTCGGTTCCCGCCCACGAAACAACCGTGCCATCGCTGTAAGTCTGGTCCGCCGGCAGAACGATTGATCCGGTATTCGGTATCGGGCCGAGCGACAGCGGAAACACCTGGAGCTGGCCGGCGCTGATCTCGTGGCCGGGCGTCGCCGTCCAGACGACCTTGGTGACAGCCTCAGTGATGGTGTTGTCGCCGACCTTCACCGGGGCGGGAAGCGTGGTGCGAACCAGCTCGGCGTCCCAGCCCGCGACGGGCACGTAGCTCACCGAGAGAATCGGGGTATCGGTCGGCAGCGACACTTCGATCTTGTTCGTCACCGTGGTGGCCGACTCATTGGGCACTGTGATGTCGATGAGCGCGTACGAGCCGGCCGGTGCCGTATTCGGGCTCACCGTGACGTGGGCGGATGCGGACAAGGGCGCGGCAAGGGCCAGCAGCAGTGCGGCGGCCCCGGCCGCGGTAAGTGCGGCGGTGCGGTTCATGAAAATCCTTTCGGCCATGCCGGAGGCAGGCGGAACGTGGGTGGTGCGTAACGGCGCGGTTGCGCGAATGAGCGTTGATCAGAAGGCGGCGCGCGGCGGAGGTCCCCGGTAGCGAAGTCCCGAAAAGTCGATGCGGGATAGCAGGCGGAGGCGGCGCTTCGACTCGGTCGGGCACAGCGGTGCCGGCCATCGGGTGCCCGGCGCATCCGCGAATGCAGGGAAGAGGGAGAGGATCGCTTTCCGGGCGACGCGCACGGTCGCCGCCATGCTGCGTTCGCCGAATGCCAGCACGACAATCGTGACGGTCGCGGCGCCGATGTGCGCGAGAACCATGTTCTGGGCCGCATGAACGTGGATGGGGACCGCGTTGAAATCGATGGGCGCGTTGTGGACGTGCCCGAGCGCCCCCGGTGCCGCGACGGATGCGGAACCGAGCGAACCGAAAAGCCCGTGGTAGAGAGCCTGACTCGCAACGACGGAGGCGACCAGGCGCGTTCGCGGCATCCTTCGGCCGGCGAGCGCCGTGCACGCGATCACCGAGAACACGAGGCAGAGGGCGATTCCGGCGAAACCGGGCAAAGGTCCTCCGGCCAGCGAGTGCCAGAACGCGGCAATGAAGAGCGAGACGGTGGCGGCGACGGTTCCCCGGGCAACTCTTGCCCACCGTGTCATGTACGTCACCCCAAGTATTTCGGCCACACTCTTCGCCTCCATTCTAGGCGGCGCGCCGAGGGCGTAAATCGTCACGTTGCAGCGACTGTCCCTGCCGCGGGTTAGGCTCGTACCTGCACAGTATTCGGCGCGAACTGCCTGACGGATTGGGCGGGAAACTACGGGAGGCGAGCATGGCACGCATCGGCGAGAGCGCAGACCTGCTCAAGTGTTCGTTCTGCGGCAAGAGCCAAAAGCAGGTTCAGCAACTGATCGCAGGACCCGGCGTTTACATTTGCGACGAGTGCGTCGAATTGTGCAACGAGATCATCGAGGAGCGCCTCGCGGAGTCCGGCGAGGAGGCCGCGAGCGAGTTCGAGCTGCCGAAGCCGAAGGAGATTTACGCGTTCCTCGAGGAGTACGTGATCGGGCAGGAGCAGGCGAAGCGCGCGCTGTCCGTCGCGGTGTACAACCACTACAAGCGGGTTCGCGCGGAGAAGACGATCGTGCCGGCCGAGTCCGTGGGCGACGACATCGAGATCGCCAAGTCCAACATTCTTCTCGTCGGTCCGACCGGTTGCGGCAAGACGTATCTGGCTCAGACGCTCGCCCGCCGCCTCAACGTGCCGTTTGCCGTGGCGGATGCGACGGCGCTCACTGAGGCCGGCTATGTAGGCGAGGATGTCGAGAACATACTCCTGAAGCTCATTCAGGCCGCCGACTACGACGTGAAGCGCGCGGAGACCGGCATCATCTACATTGACGAGATCGACAAGATCGCGCGCAAGGCCGAGAACCCGTCGATCACCCGCGACGTGTCGGGGGAGGGCGTGCAGCAGGCGCTGCTGAAAATTCTCGAAGGCACTGTCGCCTCTGTTCCGCCGCAGGGCGGCCGCAAGCATCCGCACCAGGAGTTCATCCAGATCGACACGACGAATGTGCTGTTCATCGTCGCTGGCGCTTTCGCAGGGCTCGAGGAAATCATTTCCCACCGCGCGGGCAAGAAGGGCATCGGGTTCGGTGCGCCGTTGCACATCAAGGGCGACGAGATCAACATCTTCAGCGAAGTGCTCCCGGAGGACCTCCACAAGTTCGGCCTCATCCCCGAGTTCATCGGCCGGTTGCCCGTGGTGGCGACGGTCGCACCCCTCGACCAGGCCGCGCTCATGGAAATCCTCACGGTTCCGAAGAACGCCCTCATGCGCCAGTACCAGCGGATGTTCGAGATCGACGGCGTGAAGCTCGAGTTCGAGCCGGATGCCCTGGAGGCGATCGCGGATCTCGCGGTCCTGCGCCAGAGCGGCGCCCGTGGTCTTCGCGCGATCATGGAAGAGGTGCTCGGTCCGATCATGTTCGAGGTGCCGTCGAACGACGACGTGGACCGCGTGATCGTGACGAAGCAGGCGGTGCTGGAGAACGCGGCGCCGACGATCGTGCCGCGCAAGCCGGAGCGCCGCGAGAAGTCCGCATAACGGGGCAGACCGGCGTCGTTCGCCCCTAGGCTTGCGTACAACTAGTTGGCGTGACGCAAAGGACCGATAGCCCATCCTGCAACCCCTGGTGACCGGCGTTGTGGCCTCCGTGTCCGGATTTGCCACCTCGTTCGCCCTCGTCATCGCCGGGCTCGTCGCTGTCGGCGCAACCGATGCCGAGGTGTCCTCCGGGCTCCTGGTGCTGTGCATAACGGTGGGCCTGACATCCATCGCGTTTGCGTGGATCTTCCGGATGCCCATCACGACGGCCTGGTCGACTCCGGGTGCGGCCCTGCTCGTTGCGGCCGGGCACAGCGGGGCAAACTTCGCCGCCGCGGTTGGCGCCTTCATCGTCTGCGGCGCGCTGATCCTGCTTTCCGGCCTGTGGCCATGGCTTGGTCGCATGATCGGCAGTATCCCGAAGCCCATTGCCAGCGCGATGCTGGCAGGAATACTGTTCCCTATCTGCCTTGCCCCAGTGACCGCCGTCGTCCAGTTCCCGCTGCTCGCCGCCCCCATCCTCATCGCCTGGCTGGTTGTCCTGAAGTTCTCTCCCCGATGGGCGGTTCCCGCCGCCATGCTTGTCGCCGTCATCGTGATCGCGATTTCGGCCGGATCGGAGTGGATTGGGTATGCGCAGATCGCCCCTCAGCTCAGCTTCATCGCCCCGCAGTTCGATCCGGTTGTCATTGTGAGTCTCGGCGTACCACTGTTTATCGTGACGATGGCCGGCCAGAATGTTCCGGGGTTTGTTGTCCTTTCGACATTCGACTACACGGTTCCGCCGCGGCCAATCCTTATCGGCACCGGTGCCGCTTCCGCTGTCGGTGCATTCTTCGGCGGCCACGCCATCAACCTTGCGGCGATCAATGCGGCAATAAATGCGAGTCCCGGCGCACATCCGGATGCCAGCAGGCGGTGGATCGCCACCGTCACGGCAGGGGTGGTTACCCTGACCCTCGGGCTCGGAGCCAGCGCGGCAACCGCACTGTCTGCGGTGTCCCCACCCATACTCATCGTCGCTGTTGCCGGCCTGGCCGTCGTGGGCGCCCTGATCACGTCGATCACCACGTCCCTCGATGATCCGAACCACCGAACGACTGCCATCGCGACCTTTCTGGTCACTGCATCCGGACTCACGTTCCTCGGTATCGGCTCCGCGTTTTGGGGGCTCGTTGTCGGGGCACTGTTCCTGACCTGGCTGGGGATGCGCCGTCGTCGAGCGCCCTCGCCGCACAGCGCAGCGGCGGGCGTTTCGGTCGCAGAGGACGCGCCCGACGGGGGCGTGCCGCCCGAACCTACTCGGTAGCGGTGTAGCGGAGGGAAAGCCAGTTCTCCCGGCACGCGACAGCCGTTCCATCAGCATCGCGACGACGGGCCAGGCGAAGTATTCTGGCGTGCTGCGCGACCGAATCGCGGGCGCCAAGGCTCGCGAACCTCACCCACTCCACCCGATGCAGAATAGGGGTGACTTGCTCCAGCAATTCCGCAATGAGCTCGTTTCCGCTTTCGGCCACAAACGTCGAGTGGAAGGCGTCGTCTGATTCAATTGCAGCTGCCACGTCCGCTGCGGCCAGAGCCCTGGCAAATCGATCATTTGCACTGGCCATTTCGTCGAGTTGGGCGTCCGTGATCGTCGGGACGGCCAGTCGGGCAGCGAGCTCGTGCAGTGCGGCCACCACGTGTTGTGCGCTGAGCGTCGCCGCCGGATCAAACGGCGCAACTGTGGTGACCCGGCCCGGGATGGCGCTGACCAAACCGGCCCGCTGCAGCCGAAGCAGAGCTTCCCTGATCGGAGTGCGGCTCACACCGAGCCAGGCCTCCAGCTCGGAATCCTTCAACCGTTCGCCGGGCGCAAGGGTGCCGGTGACGATGGCGTCGCGGAGTGAATCGTAAACCTCATTGCGCAGCAGGATGCGTCGGTGAATCTGAGTGGTTGCGGGAACTGGCATATAACATACAATATATTGCAACGTGTTGTTGGCGAGCAGGCGCACCCATAAAATCCTCAACCAAACGACGGGAACCACCGTGGCGCTCTCCGATTTCGAACGCTATCCGCTCACCTTTGGGCCGAGCCCGATCCATCAGCTTCCCCGGCTCACCAAGCATCTCGGGGGTGCGCAGATCTGGGCCAAACGTGAAGACGTGAACAGCGGACTCGCTTTCGGCGGCAATAAGACCCGCAAACTCGAATACCTGGTGCCGGACGCGCTTGCGGAAGGCGCAGACACGCTCGTGTCGATTGGCGGATACCAGTCCAATCACACCCGTCAGGTCGCCGCTGTTGCGGCAAAGCTTGGCATGAAGGCCGTGCTTGTTCAGGAAAACTGGGTGGACTGGCCAGACCCGCTAAACGACCGGGTGGGGAACATCCAGCTCTCTCGCATCATGGGCGCCGAGGTGCGGCTCGACAGTGCAGGGTTCGACATTGGCATCCGCGACAGCTGGAAGCAGGCGATCGCCGATGTCGAGGCTGCCGGCGGCAAGCCGTACCCGATTCCCGCCGGCGCATCTGAGCACCGCCTGGGCGGGCTCGGATTTGCGAACTGGGCATACGAGGTTGAGCAGCAGGAACGTGAGCTTGGGGTCTTCTTCGACACCATCGTCGTGTGCACCGTCACCGGCTCTACGCACGCGGGAATGATCGCCGGGTTCGCAGGCCAGGATCGCCCGCGCAGGATCATCGGAATAGACGCATCCGCGACGATTGAAAAGACGCGCGATCAGGTTGGCCGCATCGCCCGCAATACCGCTGAACTAATCGGGCTTGGCCGGGAACTGCGCGACGAAGAGATCACTGTGCTCGAAGGCTGGGCAGGCGATTACTACGGGATCCCGGTTGACTCAACGATGGAGGCAATTCGTCTCGCCGGCTCCCTCGAAGGCATGATCACCGACACGGTGTATGAAGGCAAGTCAATGGCGGGACTCATTGACCTGGTGTCGAGCCGAGATATTCCGGACGACAGCACTGTGCTGTACGCGCACCTCGGTGGTCAACTCTCACTCAACGCTTACAGCGCGCTGTTCCGGTAGCGGCGCGATCGCGTCGGCTCGACTGATACCAGAGTGGTATCATTTCCTCATGGCCATGACCGTTCGCATAACTCCCGAACTCGACAAACAGTTGCAGGCGATCGCCGACGCCCACCACACCTCCAAACACGCACTCGTGCTTCACGCCGTCGAGACACTGGTGAAGTCAGAGTCCAAGACGGAACGAGTGTTGGCCAGCGTCGAGCGCACTCTGGAACGCGACGCGGGTCTCCTTGCCCGGCTCGAAGACGCGTGACGACGTACCTTGACCCCGAGCAGGGTCTTGCCGTTCTCGCCCGGCTGGGGCTGCATGTCAGAGACGAAGGGTTGTTCTTTTCCGCGCTGGCCCGCCCGTCGACGAGCGCGTTTGGCAACGATGCGTACGACTCGCTGGAGCTGAAAGCTGCGGCGCTCATGAGTTCCCTCGCCCAAAACCACGCCTTGTTCGACGGAAACAAGAGGACGTCGTGGGTGATTGCGGTCGCTTTCCTCAACATCAACGGCTGGGATCTCAAGATGAGCGAAGACGAAAAATTCAACCTCATTCTTGCCGTCGCCGAAGGGCAGATCGCCCTGGAGGAACTCGCTGAGACCTTCTCTCGGCACTTGGTGGTGACCGCTCCCTGAGGACGGCGATGCCCGTCTCGAAGGGAGCATGCGAGTGACTTGCCGGCTCCCTTCGAGACGGCCCTTCGGGCCTCCTCAGGGAGCGGGGGAGCGGAGTTCAGGGAGCGGTTACTCTAAACCGCGGCGCTTCAGCAATGGCTCGATGACCGCGTCGCGGCCGCGGAAGTCGCGGTACGCATCCAGCGCATCCATTTTCCCGCCGACGCCCAGCAGCTTCTCGCGGAACCGGTCGCCGTTCGCGCGGGTCAGCCCGCCGTTCTCCTTGAACCACTCCACGGTATCGGCATCCAGAACCTCGCTCCAGATGTAGGAGTAGTACCCCGCGTCGTACCCGCCAGCGAACGTGTGCGCGAAGTAGGTGCTCGAGTAGCGCGTCGGCACTGCCGGGTTGTCGAGTCCGACCGCTGCGAGCGCCTTCGCCTCGAACTGGGCAACGTCCGTCACCGACTCGTCCGCGGTGATCGAATGCCAGGCCTGGTCGAGCAACGCCGCGGCAAGGTACTCGCTCGTCTGGAATCCCTCATTGAACTGGCGCGACGCCTCAAGCTTGTCGACGAGTTCCTGCGGCATCGGCTCGCCCGTCTCATGGTGCACCGCATAGTTCGCGAGAACCTCGGGCCACAGCATCCACATCTCGTTCACCTGGCTCGGAAACTCCACAAAATCGCGGAACACGCTCGTCCCGGTGAACTTCGGATACGTCACGCGCGCGAACAGACCATGAAGCGCATGCCCGAACTCGTGGAAGAACGTGTTCACCTCGTCGTACGTGAGCAACGTGGGCTCTCCGGCCGCGGGTTTCGGAACATTAAGGTTGTTCACCACGACAACCGGCTGTCCAAGCAGGTCATTCTGCCCGACAAGCTCGTTCATCCACGCACCGCCGCGCTTGGAGTCGCGCGTGTACAGGTCGCACACGTACAGCCCGACCGGCGAGCCGTCCTCATTCGTGACCTCGAACACACGGGCATCGGGGTGGTACGCCACGAGGTCGGGCCGTTCGGCAAACGAAATTCCGTACAGCTGGTTCGCGGCGAAGAACACACCGTCGCGCAGCACACGCTCGATCTCGAAGTACGGGCGCATCGCCGCCGTGTCCACGTCGTACTTCTTCTGGCGCACCTTCTCCGTGTAGAACGCCCAGTCCCACGGCTCGATGCTGTGGCCGGCGATCTCTTCCAGGTCCTTCTGTTCCGCGCGCGCATTGCGGGCGGCAGGGGGCGCGAGCTTGCCCAGCATGGCAGCGACGGCCTCTGGCGTCTTCGCCGTTTCATCTGCGGTCACGAATCCGGCGTGCGTGTCGAAGCCGAGCAGGCGGGCGCGCTCGGCCCGAAGCTTCGTGATCTCCAGAACCAACGCCGTGTTGTCGTGGTCGCCGCCACGATTCCCCCGCGAGCGTGACGCCGCCAAGATCCGCTCGCGCACGTCGCGGCGCGTGAGGCTCGCCAGGTACGGATGCCCGGTCGGCAGCACCAGGGTCACGAGGTACTTGCCGTCGAGACCGCGCTCCTTCGCCGCCTCCACCGCGGCGGAGATCTCGCCCGCACCGAGGCCGTCGAGCTCCGCCACGTCGTCGAAGATCACGGCGAGGTCATTCGTGTCCGCGAGAAGGTTCTTCTCGAATCGGGTCGTGAGCGTCGAGAGCTTCTGGTTGAAGTCCTTCAGCTTCTCCTTCTGGTCGTCGTCGAGCCCGGCGCCGGCGAGCGTCATTTCCGTGTAGTAGCGCTCCACGAGGTAGCGCTGCTCCGCCGTGAGGTCAAGGGAGTCCAGCTGGTCGTGGATTGTCTTGATCCGCCAGTAGAGCTGCGAGTCGAGTTTGATGGCATCCTCGTGCGCGGCCATGCGCGGGGCGATCTGCTCCTCGAGGTCGTTCGTGAAGTCGCTCGAGTCGGAGGAGGACTTGTTGTAGAACACGCGGGCCACGCGGGTGAGCGTCTGGCCACTCTGCTCAAGAGGCACGAGCGTGTTCTCGAACGTCGGCATGTCCCGGCGTCGCGTGATGTTCGACACCTCGGCGAGCTGCTCCTCGAATCCTTTCTCAAACGCGGGCAGGTAGTGCTCATCGGTGATGTCCGCGAACGGCGGCAATTCGTAGGGGAGGGTGCTCGTCTGGAAAAACGGGTTCATCATGCTCCAACCTTATTAGGCTGTAGATATGGCGGCACCGTCAGAGAACTACAGTCACGGGCACCACGAGAGCGTTCTCCGCTCCCACAGTTGGCGCACCGTTCAGAACTCTGCCGCCTATCTGGCGCCCCATCTCACCTCGGGCACGACGGTCCTGGATGTCGGATGCGGTCCGGGCACGATCACGATCGACATTGCGGCGATGGTGAGCCCTGCCAGAGTGGTTGGCGTCGATGCGTCGGAACAGGTCATCGAACGGGCCACCGAGCTTGCGGCCGAACGGGATATCGACAATGTCGAGTTCGTCGTTGGCAATGCGTACGAGCTCGACTATGAAGACGAGTCCTTCGACGTGGTTCACGCCCACCAGGTGCTGCAACACCTCTCCGACCCGGTGCGGGTGCTGCGCGAATTCCGCCGCGTACGCACGGCGGCCGGCATCGTCGCCGCGCGGGATGTCGACTACGGCGCGTGCTTCTGGTTCCCGGACTCGGAGGGCCTCGATCGCTGGCTGGAGCTCGTTCGCGCCGTGTATCGCAGCAACAACACCCAGCCGGATGCCGGACGGCGATTGAAATCGTGGGCCATGGATGCCGGCTTCTCCGAGGTCGCCTCGACAGCATCCGTGTGGGGGTTCAACTCGGAAGCGGATCGCGAGTGGTGGGGGAGCATGTGGGAGACCCGGATTCTGCAGTCGGCGCTCGCGGTCGACGCGATCGACGCCGGCCTGGCCCACCAGGACGATCTGATCGATATTTCCCGCGCCTGGCGAGACTGGATCAACGAACCGGATGGCTGGCTCGCCATGCCGCATGGCGAGGTGATCTGCCGGGGCTAGCGATTATTGTCGCTGAGCGCATTCCGGGCGGCCTCGAGCGAGCGCGTGATACCCGTGCCGTAGGGTGTCGGCGCTGTCAAGAATGTCGATTCGAAGCGTGTTGAGTCGAACAGGTACGGCAAGGAGTTTTGATAGCTCATTTCCAGCGCTTCGCGGGCGATAGGCGAGAATAGCGCGCCCAGACGCATGGTGTTGAGAGTCATCGTGCGGTGCCGGACATTCTTGCCGGTCGCGATGGTCATATACTCCTCGCCCGTGAGAGGCGGGGCAGTGGGGAGATGCCACACCTTGCCGCGCGCTCGATCATCGGTGCCGAGAACGGCGAGTGACGCGCCGATATCCGGCGTGTAGGTCATGGAGTGGGGCAATGTCGAGTTAATGAGCCAGGTCGGGCTCTTTCCCTTTGCCACAGAATCAATACACATCGAGTTGAATACCCCCGTCGATGCGCCCGGCCCATAGAAGTCGGCGCTGCGCGCGACGGTGACCGCGAGCCCACTTTCGCGTGCGGAGTTAAGCCTGTCCAGCATGTGCGCTCGAACTTCACCTTTTCTGCTGCTTGGCCGAATGGGCGAGTCTTCTGTCATCGGAGAATCGGTCATTCCGTAGGCGTAGACGTTGTCGAAATAAACAAGATGCGTCCCCTCGGCGGTTGCCGCCGCGATGACGTTGTCCACGATCGTGGGGAGATCCCGGCGCCAGACCGACAGTCGGTACGGGAGGCCGAGGACAAGATAGGCCACGTCCGCCCCGTGAAGAGCTCGCGCGGCGGCTTTCCGATCACGGAGGTCGGCACCGAGAAATGCACCGTCGGAGCTTGCGTGTTCCGATTCGCGGCGCACCCCGGTGACGTCGTGGTTTGCCGAGCGCAACGCCGCGATGGTTTCCCGTCCAACGACTCCCGTTCCTCCGAGTACGACATGTCGCAGTGGCATTTCTTCTCTTCTCAGTTTGTTTCCGCACGCCCCGTGCGGATGGACAAGTGGGCGTTCAATATCCAGATAGTCTAACTATCGATAGTGTCAATATCAATACTAACGTTTGGATGTGGAGGGCGATCGGCTCGCAAAGAAATGATTGCAAAGAGATAGTTGCAAAGAAGTCTTTGCAATGGTATCTTTGTATACGTGAGCAACAACGACGATCAGAGGCAGATCCTTCGGGAACGCACGATCGACCTCGAATCCCTCAAGGCCCTGGCGCATCCGCTTCGGGTCAAGATCTTCGATGTGCTCTCAACGTATGGAGAATTCACGGCCAGCGGGCTCGCCGAACGGCTCGGAGAGTCCAGCGGCGCCACCAGCTACCACCTCCGCCAGCTCGAAAAGCACGGATTCGTGCGCGAAGTCGAGGGCAGGGGAGTCGGGCGCGAACGCTGGTGGGAACGCACGCCAGGAGGAATCACCCTCGGCTCAGCCGAGATGAAGGAAACGCTGGCCGGCCGCGAGGCGAGCCAGCTCGTCATGCGCGAATGGTCCAGCAACCGGGAGCGCACGCTCGCCGATTTCATGGAGCGCGGATACGACGAACTCGCCCCGCAATGGATTGAAGCCAGCGTCGTGAGCCTCACGAACGTTTTCGTCACTGCTGAGGAACTGGGGGAGTTCGCGGAGCGATACATGGCCATGGTTGCCGAGTTCGCCGATCAACATCGCGACCAGCGCACCCCAGGATCCCGCCCGGTGCAAATCCAGTTCCACGCGTTCCCCGTCATCGACGGGGAAGAAATCCCCCACAACGACACGCAAGAAGAAGGAACCGAATCATGACCATGACGGCCCCAATACCGACCATTCACCGGCACGACCTGCCCATGCCCAGAACCAGCTACGTCCACGGAATCGACGGCGTCGTGGCGAATGTCGCCGTGGCCATGCTCAAGTGGTCCCATGACCGCGAAGCACGTGCCACGCTGAACCACGCCGAGCACTCCCGCCGCCGCGAGGCGTGGGATTCCCAGCAGCGCCGCGAGGTGGCAGCGTTCCGCTTCACCCAGCGCCTCGGGCTCTGATCCGTCGGTCCGCCTGAACAGACTCGACCCCGACGAAGCGTGGTGTGCGGCTACCTAGAGCCCTTCCTCAATCCACACTTCGTCGGGGTCGCCTGACCTAATCGTAGCCGCGCTGTCGCCCGGTGCTGCGGAAATTGTCGTGATGTGCCCGGTCGTCGGGTCCGGATCAAGCTCGACAACCGGTCGACCCTCCAGCCAGGTCAGCGTCCAGCGGCGTCCGGATTCGGCCAACCCGTCGCGCTGCGTTGCTTCGAATTCCAGGATGGCGGAGACAATGGCGTCCGGCAACCGTGCCGGCGGCGCGTCCCCCGGTGTCCAGCGTGTGCCCAGTTGCATTACTCCGTCACCTCCGCGAGGACGATCTCGGTTACCGCGACGTCGTCCGCTTCGGTGAACGTCAGGTCGGTGATCCGACCGACAGCGCACAGGTCGCCACGGGCCTCCTGAAGCAACGCCGGTCCGGCGATCGTCGCCGACGCAACCTCGGTTTTTTGGGAAGCCTTCGCATCCGTCTTCGCGCGGCGGATGCCGATGAGCGCCTCGCTCACAAGGCCGAGAAGACCCGTCGAGGCGGCGTCCACCGGCGGGGTTGGCCACGGGGCGGTGTGCACTGACGAGTCGTGGGTCCACGACCACACTTCCTCCGTCGCGAAGGCGATCACGGGAGCAAGGAGGCGCAACTGGACATCCAGAGCAATGCGCAGCGCTGCCACAGCGGATTCCTGCCCCGCTTCGCCGGAAGCGCCATAAGCCCGTTCCTTCACGAGCTCGAGATAGTCGTCGCAGAACGTCCAAAAGAACTGTTCGGCCGCTTCGAGAGCTCGCGCGTGGTCGTACGCGTCGTAGGCCTTCGTAGCGATGTCGACGACGGCGCCCAACTCCGCCAGCATGTCGCGGTCCAGAGGGTTGGTGACCGTGGCGATGTCCACCGGGTCCGGCGCAGCGAAGGAATACGCGAACTTCGACGCGTTGAGGATCTTGATCGCGAGCCGCCGGCCAATCTTGATCTGCTTCGGGTTCTGCGGGTCGAACGCGGCATCCGTGCCGAGCCGTGACGACGCGGCCCAATATCGGACGGCATCCGAACCGTGATCGTCGAGCATGCCGGACGGGGTGACGACGTTCCCCTTCGACTTGGACATTTTTTTGCGGTCCGGGTCGACGATGAAGCCGCTGAGTGTCGCGTTCTTCCACGGCGCGACGCCGTGCTCCAGTTCGGAACGCAGGAGGGTGGAGAACAGCCACGTACGGATGATGTCCTGGCCCTGGCTGCGCAGGTCGTAGGGGAACACGAGGTCGAACAACTCGGGGTCGCGCTCCCAGCCTCCGGCGATTTGCGGGGTGAGCGACGAGGTCGCCCAGGTGTCCATGATGTCCAGTTCGCCCACAAAACCACCGGGCTGGCCGCGGTCACTCTCCTCGTAGCCTGGGGCGGCATCCGAAGAGGGATCGACCGGAAGCGCATCCTCGGTGGCGGCAATCACGGCGCCCGGCTCACCGTTCTCGTCGAGCTCGTACCAGACCGGGATCGGCACACCGAAGAAGCGCTGACGGGAAATCAGCCAGTCACCGGTGAGACCGCCGACCCAGTTCTCGTAGCGCACGCGCATGAAGTCCGGGACGAAGTTCACGTCGCGGCCGCGCTCGAGCAGCGTATCGCGCAACGCTTCGTCGCGGGCCCCGTTCCTGATGTACCACTGCAGGGTGCTCACGATCTCGAGCGGCTTGTCGCCCTTTTCGTAGAACTTCACGGCGTGGGTGATCGGTTTCGGTTCGCCATCGAGGTCGCCGCTGTCGCGCAGCAGCTCGACCATGCGCGCCTTCGCGCTGAACACCGTCTTGCCGCTCAGTTCGGCAAAGGCGGTCTTTCCGGCGTCGGAGGTGATCGCCTCCGGTGCGTCCTCGATGATGCGGCCGTCGCGTCCGAGAATCGTGCGGTTCGGCAGATCGAATTCACGCCACCACACCACATCGGTAACATCGCCGAACGTGCAGATCATGGCGATGCCGGAGCCCTTGTCCTGCTGGGCGAGTCGATGGGCAACGACCGGCACCTCTACATTGAAGATCGGCGTGCGCACGGTCGTGCCAAACAGCGGCTGGTAGCGCTCGTCGTCCGGATGCGCCACGAGCGCCACACATGCCGGCAACAGTTCCGGCCTGGTCGTTTCGATGTACACGGGGGCGCCGTCCGGCTTGCGGAATGCGACGCGGTGAAACGCCGCCGGCATGTCCTTGTCCTCGAGCTCGGCCTGCGCGACGGCAGTCCGGAACGACACATCCCAGAGGGTGGGCGCCTCGGAGCGGTATGCCTCGCCCCGGGCGAGGTTGCGCAGGAACGCGCGCTGCGCTGCGGTCTGCGATTCGGGGCCGATCGTGCGGTAGGTCTGAGCCCAGTCCACGGACAGGCCGAGCGTGCGCCACAGCGCCTCGAATTGTTTCTCATCCTCCACCGTGAGGGTCTCGCACAGTTCAATGAAGTTGCGGCGGCTGATCGGCTTCTGATCTGCCGCCTTGCTGCTCTTGTTGTCCCCGCCCTCGAACGGCGGTGTGAAATCCGGCTCGTACGGCAGGGTCGGGTCGCACCGCACACCGTAGTAGTTCTGCACGCGGCGCTCCGTGGGGAGCCCGTTGTCGTCCCACCCCATCGGGTAGAACAGACTCTTCCCGCGCATCCGCTGGTAACGCGCGGCGAGGTCCATGTGCGTGTAGCTGAAAACGTGCCCGATGTGCAGCGAACCGGATGCCGTGGGCGGCGGGGAGTCGATCGAATAGATGTTGTCGCGCGGGGTGGGGTGGGCGAGCGCCGCAGCGCGATCAAACCGGTAGGTGCCGTCGGACTCCCATCGATCACCCCACTTGCTTTCCAATCCTTCGAGGACGGGCTTGTCGGGGATGGCATCGGCCATGGCGTACTCCGGTTTCGCTATATGCGGCACCGTGTCACATGCTGAGGTGCCTGAGTGTGGGTTGTGCGCTCAATCGTACCTGAGCGGTGTTCTCGAATGCGCGCAGGCCGTCGCCTCCTGAGACCCCAGTTGTTCCGGACATCGTGGCCGGTCGGGTTGGTCAGCGTTTGAGCGTGACGGTCTTGTTGGTCTGACCGCTCGTTCCGCGGATACTCACCGTGTAAATCTGCGATGCCTCGCTGCACTGGTAGTTGAGCGTGTAGGAGCCTGACGGCGACAGCCCTGTTTCAAACGGGCCCGCGAACGCGTCGGTCGTGCCCACGCCGATCGCCGCTTCGGTCGCGCCTGTGCTCGCCCACGCGAAGGTCACAGAGACCGGGTCGCTGTTGTTCGTGCAGCCGACCGAGGTGTTGTTGGCGGGCGAGAACGACGTGAACACCGGACCGGTTGTCGGAGGTGACGTGCTCGGGCTCGCACTCGGGGAAGCGCTCGGGCTCGCGCTCGGCGTGCTGCTCGGAGTTTCGCTCGGGGAAGCGCTTGGCGTCTCGCTCGGGCTCGACGACGTCGTGGGCGTTGCCTCCGGGGTGGGGCCACCGAATCCGCGGGAAAACAGCAGGGTGAGGAGCACCACAACGGCGATGAGCAGGATGCCGCCGATGATGGAGAGCACAACGACGAGCGTTTTCGACTTCTTCCCGCCATCACCGCCGCGTCCCCCACTGCCGCTGCTTTCCGCATCCGGAGTCTGTTCGAACCGCACGGTCGGAGTGTCGTCGCTCATGGTGTCCCCGAAATGTCAGTGAATGCCGGCACGTACGTTTTTCGAGGGAAAGTGTAGGGGCGAGGAGCCCGGTTGCGCCAGAGCCAAATTCGCGCGCCTGGCCGGGCACGCGGTGTGGCTATGACTCGGCGATGACCTCGTCGCGCACGCGGATTCGCTGTGCGATGAGCGAGGCCGCGAGAGTGAGGACGGAAAGAAGTGCGAGCACGATTCCCGGATGCCACCATGCTGAGCCGGTGGCGTTGGCCAGCGCCTGGGTGGCCAGCGGGATGAGCCCGGAAATGACCGCGGCGACACTGTAGGCAATCGACAGTGCGCTGTAGCGCACCGGCCCGGAGAACAGGTCGGACATGAGTCCACCGAGACCCGCCCAGGCCAGCGTCGGCAAAATGCCGCCGATGATCATGGTCCCGACGAGAATCGGGAACGTCGCGAACTGCAGCATCCAATACATGGGGAAGGTGATGAGCAGCGTGCCGAGGGCGCCGATCGCGACGACGCGAGCTGAGCCGATGCGGTTCGCCAGGATGCCGAAAGCGGGAATCGTCACGAGCTGGAGGAGGCTCCCGATGAGTGTCGCCTGGAACAGTTCCTGGTAGGAGAAGCCCAGGGTGGTGACCCCGTAGGCGAGCGTGTACGTGTTCATGAGCGAGTACGAGCCGATTCCCAGCAGTGCGGCGCAAATCGCAACCACCACCGCAAACGGATGCGTGCGGAACACATCCAGAACCGGGATTCGCGCGCGGCGGTTCGTGGTGACGAGAGCCTTGAAGATCGGGGTCTCGTCGATCGCGAGCCTGAGGTAGAGCGACACCCCGAGCAGCGGGAACGCCAGCAGGAACGGCAGCCGCCAGCCCCAGGCGAGCATGTCCTCGTTGCTGAGTGTGAAGGTCAGGAGCAGGAACAGCGCTCCGGTGAGAATGGTGCCGACGGGCGAGCCGAGCTGGGGGAGTGCTGCGTAGAATCCGCGCCGGCGATAGGACGCGTGCTCGGTTGCGAGAAGGATGGACCCGCCCCACTCGCCGCCGAGGGAGAGTCCCTGAACAATGCGAAGAACCGCGAGCAGGATCGGGGCCAGAATGCCGAGCTGTGCGAAATCCGGGAGCAGGCCGATCGCGCCGGTGGCAATGCCCATGATGCCGATGGTCCACAGGAGGGTGCGTTTGCGGCCGATGCGGTCGCCGAGGTGGCCGAAGATGATGGCGCCGAGTGGTCGCACGAGGTAGGACATGGCCAGGAGGAGGAAGGAGAGGATCGTTCCCGCAGCCAGGTCCTGTTCGGGGAAGAAGAGTGGTGCGCTGAAGATGGCACTAAAGTACGCGAACACATAGAAGTCGTAGGACTCGAGGGAGGTGCCAACGAACGACGCAATGACCACCTTTCTCGCGACCTTGCGATTGGATGGAGGAACAACTACCGGTTCAAGGTCTGTCGCTGTCACGCTGCGTCCTTCGTGTTGAGGATGAGAGGATTGTTGGACTGAGTGCAGAAATAAATCTTAGTGGGAGAAATGCATGACTCGCGAACCAGGTTCGGTCGGTCGGCCGAGGGCGTCATCCCGCGACACAATTGAAGAGGCCGCTGCCGAATTGTTCCTTGAGCAGAGCTACGCGGGGACGACGGTTGAGGAGATCACGCAGCGCGCCGGCGTGAGTAGAGCGACGTTCTTCAACTACTTCGCCTCAAAGAGCGACTTGCTGTGGATCGATGCGGACCGCGCGATCGAGCGCTTCTCGGAATTTCTGGACTCGGGGATGCCCGTTCATGACGCGATTACGCGGGTGGCCTCGGAAATCGGGCCCGAACGAGTCCCGCTGTCCGTTGCACAATCGGAGGTCATGGGCACGCGAGAGGAACTCGTTGCCTCCGGGCTCGTGAGGGTTGCACACGTCACCGCGCTCATTCGCGGTGCGCTCGCTGACCAGTCGGGCGAGGACCGGCACTCGCTCAGTGTGAATGTGCGCGCAAACACTCTGGCCGGGGCGATCATTGCGGCCTGGGGCGCGTGGGTCCTGGATGGCATCGAGCGGCGGACACTCCTGGAGTATCTTAGCGACGCACTTGCACTAGTGTAATTAGAACAATATACTCGGATCGTGCTTATCCGAATCGACCCGGCATCCGGCGTCGCACTGTTCGACCAGATTGCGGGCAGTCTGCGCGCATCCGCCATCGCAGGAACCCTTGCCGTCGGCGAACGCCTGCCATCAGCGCGGGAGCTCGCTGCCTCGCTTGATATCAACGTGCACACGGTGCTTCGCGCTTACCAGTTGCTGCGTGATGAGGGGCTCATCGAATTGAGGCCTGGCCGTGGGGCGATCGTGACCGGGCGCATTGCTGGCGACTATGACGCCCTCAACTCGGCCGTCGCGAACGTCATCGCGGAGGCACGAAAATTGAACATCGCGCCGCCCGCGCTCGCGGCGCTCATCAGAGAGACGTATCAATGAACGACATCCGACCGGAATCCACATCGCAGGCACCCTCATCGAGGGCGCGGGTCGTCTCGATCGGGGGCCTGCTCCCGGTTGCCATTGCCGTGGTCGCCACAGTTCTCATGCTGAGTTGGCTGCCCCAACTGCCGAACCCCATCGCGGTCCACTGGAATGGCGCGGGCGCCGACGGATTCGGTCCCGCGATCCCGTTCGTTTTCGCGCCGCTGGCCATCACCGCGGTGTTCAGCGTGTTCGCCGTCGCGTGGTCGTGGAAACCGCTGCCGTCAGGGCGGCTCACGTGGAACCAGAAGATCCTCCTTGCCGCAAGCCTGTGGATGGCGGTGCTGCTGGGCTTCGCTTTCACCGCCAGCATTGCGCTCCAGCGCGGTCTTGCCGACGCTCGCACCGCGCCGGATGTCGGACCGTGGCTCGCACTCGGCGCGGGCGCCGGGCTGGTTCTTGCCGTCGCCGCGTGGTTCCTGCTTCCTGCCGGGGAAACCGTGAGCGAACCGGGCACGGAGCCGAAGTTCGTGGATGTTCAGGGTGATGAGCGCGTGTCCTGGTCGCGATCCACGAGACTTGGCGGAGCGCCGCTGATCGTGGTCGCACTGGCCATTCTCGTGGCGCTCGGAACCGCGGCAGTGAGTGTGCTCGCGGTATCGGATGCGGTGCTGATCAGCATGATCGTCCTGGTTGTCGTCGGCCTCCTCGTTCTCACCAACTTCTGGTGGCGCGTGTCGGCGGACCGTCGAGGGTTCATCGCGAAGGGGTTGTTCGGGTGGCCGCGCAAGCGCATCCCGCTGTCCGAAATCCGCTCCGTCGCGGTCGTCGATGTTCACCCCACGCGGGATTTCGGCGGCTGGGGGTGGCGGTGGGCCGGTGGCGGCCGCAGCGGAATCATTCTCCGTGCCGGATCCGGGATCGAAGTGACCCAGTCGAATGGGAAGCGGTTCATCGTGACGGTGGCGGATGCAGCGACGGGAGCCGGCGTGCTCGTGGCGCTTCTCCACCAGAACGCACCCACCTGATTCGGTTGCGCAGCACGCGCGGAGCGGAACCCGTTTGGCGGTTGCGCGGGCGTTTTCATCGCTCGCGGGCGTCGAGGCACCCGCTCTCAAGAGAAACTCCCGCGCATGATGTCGCGCGCGTCTCTCAACACGTCGCCCTGCGTCTGCTCCTGTCGCCCACAGCCGACTTGAGCACGGGGTACTCCCGAATTCTGATCCAGGGCACATCACCACGGAAGCGAGCGGTCACGATGGGGAGATGCACACCGATCCCGATTTCCTCATCAGGCGACGCGACCTTGAGTTCCTCGGATATCCGGACGTCGGATTGCGACGGGCATTGCGTCGAGGAGAACTGGTACGTGTTGCTGCAGGCACGTATGCAGACGCCTCAAGCTGGCAGGAGCTTGAGCCCATAGAACGGCACAAAGCGCGGGTATTCGCAACCGCTGGTCGATTGCGCTCGACCCCGGTCTTCTCGCACTTTGCGGCGGCCGCGCTGTGGGACATCAGAATCCTCGGGCAGTGGCCGACTTTAGTTGACGTAACAATGGAGCGGGCGACCGGTGGCCGATCGGACGGCGCGCTCCGACGCCATTGCACCGGCCTCGACAATGTCGACGTCGTGGAATTCGACGGACTCTTCGTGACGTCTCCCGAACAAACTGCAGTTGATCTTGCGCGAATTCTTCCATTCCCGGATGCCGTTGTTGTCATGGACTCTGCGCTCTGGCGAAGGCGCAAGCCGCATCCGCTCACGTCACAGGACGACATCCTTCGGCTTGTGGATGCCGCAGCTGGGCGAAAAGGCTTTCGCGGGGCCCGTGCCGCCTCGCGTTTCGCCACAAGTCTCTCAGATTCGCCTGAGGAGTCCCACAGCCGGGTGCACATAATGTTGCTGGGATTTCCCAGTCCTCTGCTGCAGCACTGCTTTGACCTCGCACACGGCGGGCGCGCAGAAGTGGACTTTTATTGGGAGGAATTCAAGCACGTGGGGGAATGCGACGGGCGGGGCAAGTATCGAGATCCGAAGATTCTTCAGGGTCGGAGCAGTGACGAAGTATTCTTCGCGGAAAAGGGGCGGGAAAACGAGATACGCAGCCAGGTGCGTCAGTTTTCACGTTGGGAACCTCGGGAGCTTTATCCCCCGCAGCAACTGTATGACCGGCTGGTCCGGGATGGGCTGCCGTCGTCGCGACCCAGACCCAGGGGAAATCGCAGTCTCTAACGCGCGTGTTCTTGTCCTAAGCGGGTGTTGCAACACCCGCGCGCGGCGAAATTTCGCACGCTCGAGGGCAGTTGGGGGTCTTCACACAAACGCCAGTCAATTGATTCACCGGATGCGCGGAGATGGTTGTGCGCCCTGTATCCTTGGGGCAGAGGCATTGATCCGGCCATCACCGGGGAGCATTCGGAAGAAGGCGTGCTGGTCATTCCACAGCGCTGGTAGAACCGAACGATTGGGCTCGTCATCGTCCACAATGAGTGGCCAGTTCCGGCAGCAACCGGTTCCGGCAAGCGAGGTGGTACCGCGGCATCCGTCGCCCTCGTGTTGATCCAGCGCACAGACGCCCAGCACGAGGAATGACACCGATGACCTACCCGCTCTCCGCACCGGACGACGACCAGTCCGTCGAGCCGCTGAGCCCGAGCCCGCGCTTCCCGGAACTCGAAGAACGGGTACTCGCGTTCTGGGCGAAGGACGACACGTTTCGGGCCTCCGTGGAGCAGCGCGAGGGTTCCCCCGAGTGGGTGTTCTACGATGGCCCCCCGTTTGCGAACGGCCTGCCGCACTACGGTCACCTGCTCACCGGATACGCGAAGGACCTCTTCCCCCGCTTCCAGACGATGCGCGGCAAGCAGGTGCACCGCCGATTCGGCTGGGACACCCACGGCCTCCCTGCCGAACTTGAGGCCGAGCGCCAACTCGGGATCACGGACAAAAGCCAGATCGAGGAAATGGGCATCGCCGCTTTCAACCAGGCTGCCCGGGATTCGGTCCTCAAGTACACGAAGGAATGGGAAGAGTACGTCACCCGCATGGCCCGCTGGGTCGACTTCGAGAACGACTACAAAACGCTCGATGTCACGTTCATGGAGTCGGTGATCTGGGGCTTCAAACAGCTATACGACAAGGATCTCGCCTACGAGGGCTATCGCGTCCTTCCGTACTGCTGGCGGGACCAGACCCCGCTCTCGAATCACGAGCTGCGCATGGACGACGACGTGTACAAAATGCGGCAGGACCAGTCGGTGACGGTGACATTCCCGCTCACCGGAGAGAAAGCCGATGTGCTCGGGCTCGCCGGCGTCCGTGCACTCGCGTGGACGACGACGCCATGGACGCTTCCCACGAACCTCGCGCTCGCGGTAGGCCCCGCCATCGACTACGCCGTTGTCCCCTCGGCGGATGGCGCGGCAAGCTATCTGCTCGCCGCAGATACGATCGCCGCCTACGCCAAGGATCTCGGCTACGACTCCGTCGAGGAGGTGCGCGCAGCAACGACGCGCACGATCACGGGCGGCGAGCTCGCCGGTGTCCGATACGAGCGGCTCTGGGAGTTCTATGCGGATGCCGAGGAGTTCGGCACGCAGAACGCCTGGCAGATCCTCGTGGCGGATTACGTGGAGACGGGCGAGGGCACCGGCATCGTGCATCAGGCGCCCGCCTACGGCGAGGACGACCAGATCGTGTGCGCCCAGGCGGGCATCCCGGTCATCCTGTCGGTCGACGACGGCGGACGGTTCCTGCCCGCCATCGAGGGCGTCGCCGGGTTGCAGGTGTTCGACGCGAACAAGCCGCTCACGCAGCAGCTGCGCGCCATGGGCCGCCTGCTCAAGGTGGCAAGTTACGAGCACAGCTATCCGCACTGCTGGCGTTGCCGCAACCCGCTCATCTACAAGGCGGTGTCGAGCTGGTTCGTGAAGGTGCCCGAGTTCCGCGACCGCATGGGCGAGCTCAATCAGGAGATCACCTGGGTCCCCGACAACGTAAAGGACGGCCAGTTCGGCAAGTGGCTGTCCAACGCGCGCGACTGGTCGATCTCCCGAAACCGTTACTGGGGTTCGCCGATCCCGATCTGGAAGAGCGACGACCCGGAGTACCCGCGCGTGGACGTCTACGGTTCGCTCGCCGAACTCGAAAAGGATTTCGGGCGGCTTCCCGTGAATGACGCGGGCGAGCCCGACCTGCACCGCCCGTTTATCGACGAACTCACCCGCCCGAACCCGGATGACCCCACGGGCGCGTCCACGATGCGCCGCATCGAGGATGTGCTCGACGTGTGGTTCGACTCCGGGTCCATGCCGTTCGCGCAAGTGCACTACCCGTTCGAGAACCAGGACTGGTTCGACAGCCACAGCCCCGCCGACTTCATCGTCGAGTACATCGGCCAGACGCGCGGCTGGTTTTACACGCTGCACGTGCTCTCCACCGCGATCTTCGACCGCCCGGCGTTCAGCAATGTGCTCAGCCACGGCATCGTGCTCGGCAGCGACGGCCAGAAGATGTCGAAAAGCCTGCGCAATTATCCGGATGTCTCCGAGGTGTTCGACCGCGACGGCGCGGATGCCATGCGGTGGTTCCTGATGTCGTCCTCCGTCATCCGCGGCGGGAACCTCGTCGTCACGGAGGAGGGCATCCGCGGAGGGGTGCGCGAATTCCTGCTTCCGCTCTGGAACACCTACTATTTCTTCGCCCTCTACGCCAACGCGGCATCCGCGCTCCCTGGGGAGGCTGAGGGCCGTCTCGAAGGGAGCAGTTCCGGCTACCAGGCGAAGCGCCGCATCGACTCCGCCAACGTGCTCGACCGCTACCTTCTCGCGAAGACGAGGCAACTCATCGAGGAGGTGACGGCAGACCTCGACGCCCTCGATTCCCCGCTCGCCGCGGCCAAACTGCGCGACTTCGCGGACGTCCTCACGAACTTGTACGTGCGGCGAAGCCGCGACCGGTTCTGGGCTGGCGATGACGCCGATGCGTTCGACACGTTGTACACCGTTCTGGAGACCGCAGTGCGGGTGGCGGCGCCACTGGTGCCGCTCGTCGCCGAGACCGTGTGGAAGGGCCTCACGGGCGGGCGCAGCGTCCACCTGGAGGACTGGCCCGACGCGAACGAGTTCCCGACCGACGATGCGCTCGTGCGCACCATGGACCGGGTGCGGGAGATTGCCTCCGCGGGCCTCGCGCTGCGCAAATCGACCGGCCACCGCGTTCGGCTGCCGCTTGCTCGGCTGACCGTTGTGGGGGAGAGCGCAGGGCTGACCGAATTCACTGAAATCCTGATGGACGAACTCAATGTGAAAGCGGTCGAGTTCGCCCCGATGGCGGAAGACGGTTTGGCCGGCTTCGGAATCACCCGTCGACTGTCCGTGAATGCCAGGGCACTGGGCCCGCGCGTGGGCAAGGATGTGCAGCGCATCATCCAGGCGTCGAAATCCGGCCAGTGGAGCGTCGACGGCGGCACCGTCACCGCGGGTGGCACCGTGTTGCTCGACGGCGAGTTCGAGCTCGTGCTGGAGTCGGCCGACCCGGCCAACGCAGTCTCCTTCCTGCCGTCGGAGGGATTCGTCATTCTGGATACCGTGACGACTCCCGAGCTGGAGGCGGAAGGGCTCGCCCGGGATGTCATCCGCGCCGTGCAGGATACGCGGCGGTCGGCGGCGCTGAACGTCAGCGACCGAATCGACCTCCGCCTGTACTTCGCCGATCCCGCAGAGTCGGAGAGCGTCGCAGCGTTCGCGTCCGAGATTGCCGGCGAAACGCTCGCGACGACCCTGGAGGTCCGCACGGCCGCATCCTTCGACGGTACTTTCGACACGCTCGAGGAACTTGCCGCCGTCCACGGCGTCGGCGATGCCTACCGCGCCACGGTCGCGGCGGGCCAGTTCTCGAATGTCGGCGCTGTGCTCGTCGAGCTCCGCCGCCACGGAAAGGGGATCGATGTCTAGGTCGAAAGCGGACGACGATCCGGAGATCGGCAACAACGCCCTCTTCCAGGCGCAGGCGGATCGGGTCTACGCGGAACTGCTTGCGCGCGTCGGCGAGGCGAACCCCCAGCCGCGGCTCGGCCCGACCCGCAGGGTTGCGGAATTGCTCGGCGACCCGCAGCGGTCGTATCCGGTCATCCACATCACCGGCACGAACGGAAAGACGAGTACCGCGAGGATCGCGGAAAGCATCCTGCGCGCGCACGGCCTGCGCACCGGTCTCATGACCAGCCCGCACCTGGTGCGCATGAACGAGCGCATCGTGATCGACGGCGAACCGATCGGCAACGAGGCGCTCGTGGCGAACTGGGATGACATCCACCCGTACCTGCGCATGGTGGATGCCGAACTCGAGGCGGCAGGCGAACTTCCGGTGACCTACTTCGAGGCGCTCACCGTGCTGGCCTTCGCCTGCTTCGCGGATGCCCCCGTCGACGTCGTCGTTCTCGAGGTGGGGATGGGCGGGGAGTGGGACTCCACGAACGTCGCCGACGGGTTGGTGGCCGTGTTCACTCCGATCGCACTGGACCACATGCACCGGCTCGGCAGCACGATCGCCCAGATCGCCGCCACGAAAGCAGGCATCATCAAACCGGCGGCGAGCATCGTCTCGGCCAGGCAGGTTCCCGAGGCGATGGCGGCGATCGACCGGGCAGCGGCCCTCACCGAATCGTCGCTTGCGATCGAAGGCGACGCGTTCGCCCTCGAATCCACGACCGTCGCCGTCGGCGGCCAGGTCATTTCGGTTCGGGGGATCGCGGGGCGGTACCCCGAACTGTTCCTGCCGCTGTTCGGCGACCATCAGGCCGTCAACGCGGCCGTCGCGATCGCCGCCGTGGAGTCTTTCCTGGGCGGCGGCAGTCAGGCGCTCGATCAGGATGTTCTCGCGGAGGGTCTGGCGACGGCCACGTCGCCCGGGCGCCTGCAGACGCTGGGTACCGATCCGACCGTCATCATCGACGCCGCGCACAATCCTCATGGCGCCCGCGCGCTGGCGACGGCGCTTCGCACCTACTTCCACTTCCGCGAACTCGCGCTTGTGGTGGGAATTCTGGAGGACAAGGATGCTCGAGGAATCGTGGATGAGCTGGCGCCTCTGGCGACGCGCATCCACGTCACCCAGTCCCACTCCGACCGCGCGATTCCCGCCGCCGACCTGGCGGAAATGGTCGAGGAGTGGGCTCACGGGGCGGAGCGTCTCGAATTCGACACGCTGGATTCCGCACTCGCGGAGGCCCGGGAATGGGCGGGCGATTCCGAGGGGCGCGCGGTCCTGGTGACCGGTTCGATCACGCTCATCGGTGAGGCGATCGAGTTGGCCACTGTGCAAGGCTGGAGCCGATGACCGCCCAGCAGAATGAGCAGCAGAGTGCTCCTGCGACCCGCTTGCGCCGCACCAGAAGCGCGACCGAGTCGCTCCTGTCGATCGTGCTCGGCCTCGAAGCGGTACTCCTGTTCTTTGTGACGGTGACCGCTTTCGGCCTGCGTGTCGTCCCGGCCCCGATGGCGTTCGGCGGCGGAGCCGCACTGCTCGTCGTGTTCCTCGCCGCCGCGTGGCTCGTACGATACCCAGCAGGGGTGTGGCTTGGCTGGATCCTGCAGGCCGTGCTCATTGCCGCCGGCGCCCTCATGGTTCTCATGTACTTCATCGGCGCGGGGTTTGCCGCGTTGTGGGTTTACTGTTTTGTGACCGGCCGACGACTGGATGCCCGAAAGGCCGCGACCGACCAGGCCGCGCGCTCCGATTCCGAACCGAAGGAGAACTCGTGAACGACCCCGTCGAAGAAACCCTGGTCCTCGTCAAACCCGACGGCGTGGCCAGAAGCCTCACCGGCGAGATCCTTCGCCGCATCGAGGCCAAGGGATATCAGCTGGTGGACATCCGGCTCGTTCAGGCCGATCGAGATCTGCTCGCCCAGCACTACGAAGAGCACCAGGGCAAGCCGTTCTACGAACCGCTCGTGGAGTTCATGGAAAGCGGGCCGGTCGTGGCCATGCGGGTGGCCGGAAACCGCGTCATCGAGGGGTTTCGCATTCTCGCGGGTACGACCGACCCGACCACGGCGGCGCCCGGGACGATTCGCGGCGATCTCGGGAGGGACTGGGGGCTGGCCGTGCAGCAGAACCTCGTTCACGGTTCGGATTCTCCGGAGAGCGCAGCGCGCGAACTCGCCCTGTGGTTCCGCTGAAGACCACTCAGGTAACGAATAGGCAACATCCTCACCCATCGGGCGACGATAGGATCTGTTGCAAAAGATGCTCTGATCTGGTGTTTCGTTCAGTCATGCCCGCGCCGTAGCACACCCTGGGCGGTCTGCGAGCCTTTGCTACTGTGGGGAACGCAAGTTTAGACCGCGCTCGTGCCTGACTTTCGCGCAAGCGAACGTCCCACGATCGTATGGTTGGCGCGATGAAGCTGATCCCATGATCGCTTCGGCCCTGGCCGGCCACCGAATGACCATTCTCGGTGTGCCGATGAGAAGGAGGGGGCAGTTGGCGACAACCCGGGCGTGACCAAACCACCGCGCAGGCGTGCGTCGCTGCGGGGTGCGGAGGAACAGTGACCGAACCCGACAGAATCGCCGTCAAGGCCCACAAGCTTTACAAAGTTTTTGGACGTCGACCACTCGACGCAGTTCGAGGCCTCGAAGCGGGGGCGAGTCGCGATGACGTCGCCGCACACGGCACCGCCGCGGTGATTGACGCGAGTTTCGAAGTCAAAGCTGGCGAGATTTTCGTTGTCATGGGCCTGAGCGGGTCCGGGAAATCCACCCTGATCCGGATGCTCAATGGGTTGCTCGAGCCGACTTCGGGCACCGTCACGATTGGGTCCACCGACATTTCGGGAATACCGGCAAGGGAGCTGCGCGACGTTCGCCGCAAGAAGATCTCCATGGTTTTCCAGCACTTCGCACTGCTCCCGCATCGTACCGTTCTCGACAATGCGGCCTACGCGCTCGAGGTGCAGGGGATGCCGAAGGCTGAGCGCGAAGCACGCGCACAGCGCGTGATCGACGTCGTCGGACTCGGTGGCTGGGGAGACAAGCTGCCGGACGAGCTCTCCGGTGGAATGAAACAGCGCGTTGGGCTCGCACGGGCACTCGCCGCGGAGACCGACATCCTGCTGATGGATGAAGCGTTCTCCGCTCTTGACCCGCTGATCCGACGCGAAATGCAGGAGCAGCTCGTCGAACTCCACGCGGACCTCGGCAAGACCATAATCTTCATCACGCACGACCTGAACGAAGCGATGTTCCTCGGAGACCGGATCGCGGTGATGCGCGACGGCCGCATCGTCCAGGTCGGCACGCCGGAAGACATCCTCACCGACCCGGCCAACGACTACGTCGCCCAGTTTGTACAGGATGTGGATCGGGCGCGAGTGCTCACGGCGGCCAGCGCCATGGAGCCTGCGCGATCCGTGGTTTCCCACACTGCGGGGCCCCGCGCCGCTCTTCGCGAAATGCGTGACCTTCAGACCTCGGCAGCGTTCGTTGTCGGGCGCGGGCGGAAGCTCCTCGGCGCGGTGCGCGACCGGGACGTCATGAAGCTCGTAACGAACAAGCAGACCGAACTTGAATCCGCCATCGACACGGACGTCGCCGCGGTCGCGGGAGACATCGCGCTCGCCGATCTGTATGAAGTCGCGGTGGAGAATGATCTCCCCATCGCCGTCGTCGACGATGAACGGCGCCTCCTCGGCGTCATTCCGCGAGTGACCCTGCTTGCCGCGCTGGGCAACATCGACACCACGAACGGCGATCCGAACCCGCTGGAGCCGCCGTCCACGATTCCCACTGATGTCATCACGGAGACCCTGCTGGAGACTGCGCCGAACGGAGTTGACGATTCCGAGGGAGCGGATCGCGCGAGGGAAGGGGCCAAGTGATGGTCGACGTGCGAATTCCCCTTGGCGCCTGGGTTCAGGACTTCGTCAACTTCATCACCGAGTACTTCTCGATCGTTTTCGACGCCATCAAGAACGTGTTCAAGGTGTTCTATGACGCCGTCGACTGGGTGGTCACGGCTCCACCGTTCTGGGTGATCATCATCATCCTCGTCGCCCTGTCGGTCTATGTGCGCGGCTGGAAATTCGGGATCGGCGTCACCGTCGGCCTCCTGTTGATCGAGTTCGTCAACCAGTGGAACAACGCAATGGACACCCTCGCCCTGACCCTGGTTGCCGCATTCATCGCCGTCGTCATCAGCATTCCGCTGGGGATCTGGGCCGCGCGCTCCGACACGGTGTCGAAAATCGTGAAGCCCATCCTCGACTTCCTGCAGACCATGCCGGCGTTCGTGTATCTGATCCCCGCGATCATGCTGTTCCGGGTGGGCGCCGTGCCCGGCATCGTGGCGACGATCGCGTTCGCGCTGGCACCCGGCGTTCGGCTGACGGAGCTGGGCATCCGCGGCGTGGACAAAGAGGTCGTGGAGGCGGGCCAGGCGTTCGGGGCATCGCCCGGCCGCATCCTGCGCCAAATTCAACTTCCGCTGGCGAAGCCGAGCATTCTGGCTGGCGTCAACCAGGTGATCATGCTCTCGCTGTCCATGGTCGTCATCGCCAGCATGGTCGGCGCGCCCGGCCTCGGCAAGGACATCATTCAGGCCCTCAGCCGGATCGACATCGGCCTCGGGTTCGAGGCGGGCCTGGCCGTGGTGATCCTCGCGATCATCCTGGACCGCGTCACGGCGACGCTCGGCAGCGGGAGAACCTCGGGCTCTTTCCTGAAGCTCATGAAGAACAAGGCTGGCGAAACGTCAGCCACTGTGAACTCGGTCGACACCTCGTCGACTGACACGGTGCCCGTCCGGTAGATGGCGCGAGCCATCCATACTGACGCGGTGCAACACCACCAATCACCCCCTCTCGAGTGGGGCCGAAAGGAACATGTATGAAGAAGCGACTACTGGCGGCACTGGCAATTGGTGCCGTCGCGACACTGGGCCTTGGCGCCTGTGCAACGGGTACCGGCACCGACACCGGCAACCAGGGGCAGACCGGCGACAAGAAGTCCCTCACGATCGGTGTCTTCAACGGCTGGCCCGAGGGTGAAGCCGCCTCGATCCTCTGGAAGCTCGCACTGGAGAAGAAGGGCTACAGCGTCAAGCTCGAGTACGCTGACGCCGGCCCCGTATTCCTGGGCCTGAGCCAGGGCGACTACGACGTAGCGTTCGACGGCTGGCTTCCGCGCACGCACGCCACCTATATGAAGCAGTATGGCGACAAGCTCACCGACCTCGGCGCCTGGAACGATGAAGCTGCGCTCACGATGGCCGTGAATGCGGATGCTCCGATCGATTCACTCGACGAGCTTGCGGCCCACGCCAGCGAATTCGGAAACCGGATCGTCGGGATTGAGCCGGGTGCCGGACTGACCGAGGCAGTGCAGAAGGCGGTCATGCCCGAATACGGTTTGGAGAAAATGGACTTCGTCACGTCGTCCACTCCGGCGATGCTCGCCGAACTGAAGTCGGCTCTTGACAAGAAGGAAAACATTGTTGTGACGTTGTGGCGTCCGCACTGGGCGTACGACGAGTACAAGATCAAGGACCTCAAGGACCCGAAAGGCACCCTGGGAACCGCCGAGTCGATCCACTCGATCGCCCGCGGCAGCTTTGCGACGGATTATCCGCAGCTCACGAAGTGGATCAACAACTTCACGATGAGTTCCGACCTTCTGTATTCGATGGAGAACGCGCTCTACAACAGCGGGGCAGACTCCAGCGACTACGAGAAGATCGTCGCCAGCTGGATGGCTAACCACCAGGACTACGTGGACGGACTGACCAAGTAGTAGATGCGTCACGAGCAGGGCGGGCACCTCCGGGTGGCCGCCCTGTTTCTTTCCTGGCTGCTTGCCCCTTAGTGGAACAGGGAGTTGATGACATCCAGCTTGAGCTGGGCGATAACCGCGACCACGAGGTAACTCGCGAGCGTGAGGAGGGGAACCCACCCGTATGCTGCGGCGAAGAATTTTCTGGCCCGTCCTGCCGCACTGTTCCCCTGCGAGAGGTTGTACAGCGTGACGGCCCAGAACAGGGGAATCGTGACGCTCCAGACGACCATGCACCACGGGCACAGCGTGAACAGGTGGAAGATGCTCTGGTAAATCAGCCAGCACACGAACGCGAGGGCTCCCGCGATCCCGGCATTGAACAGGATCCAGAACCAGCGCGAGAATCGGGCGCCGGCGAGAAGTCCGACGCCAACGGCGATGGGTGCCACGAATCCGCAAAGGCCGAGAAGCGGGTTGGGAAATCCGAACACCGACCCCTGCCACGCATCGAGGTTTTTTCCGCACTGGACGAGCACGCTGAAGTCGCAACCCAGATTCGTGTCGGGCTGGAGGAGAGTCTGGAACTTCGCCAGGGTCAGTTCCCATGATGCGTACAGGCCGATCCCGCCTGCGACGATGAGGAAGACTGCGAGAACAATCGGGCGATGCGCTTCACGGTTCTGGCTCACCTCGTGATTATTGCACGCGCCGGAATCGGGTTTGCGGCAAGGCGTGCGATAATGGCTTCAGTCAGCCGGGCCGCGCTCGGATGACCAGAAAAAGCTTCCCGGTCTGTGAACCGGGCAACGGCGGATCGCGTGGCGGTTCGTACGAGAAAGCGTGTAGACGCAAAGGATTTGTGGTTGCCGACCGAGGTTGGCGACTGCACGAGAACATTACCCGGCGGGGTGGCGCGGCTTCCCGCGGAGGGCACTAGGAGTGCACCAGCAATGGTGGAGACAAACGAAAACAAGAAGAAGTCCCGCATTTTTGGCAGCCGCAGGGCGAAAAGCGCGCCCACGGCAGCGGAGTCGGCAGCGCCTGCTCCCGCGGAGTCCGGTTCAGTAGAGGCAGCTACTGGTGCTGCAGGCGGACCGCCAACCGCGACGCAGGATTCGGCGTCGAAGCCTTTGGCGGAAAAGAAGTCCGCGCCGGCACGGGCGGTGACCGCGAACGCGCACACCGCGACGGCGCCGGCCGCGAAGACTGCACCTGCGAAGAGTGCGACCGCGAACAGTGCGACCGCGAAAACAAAAGCCGCAAAGGCCGCTCCGGCGAAGGCCGCACCGAAGAGGACTGCGCCGCCCAAGTCAGCTGCAAAAGCGGAGGCATCCAAGCCGCGGACTACCGCGGGCGCGTCCGGCCTGGACAAGGCCGCCTCTCCGGCGAATCCACCGCAAGCTCCGCTGGTCCCGTCCACGCCTCTTGCACCGCTCTTCCAGGCGCCGGACCTGCCGCCCATGACCGGCAAACGGAACCAGAATGCCAGCGGCGACGGTCAGGAGCAGTCCACGGTGCGGCGCCGCACCCGCCGCCGCTCGGGCGAAGAGGGCACAGAGGACTCGGCGCAGCCCAATACCGTCGTGAAGGTCCGCCAGCCGCGCCAGCAACCGGCGCCGAGCAATGAACCGCAGCGGGTCAAAGGGTCCACGCGGCTCGAGGCCAAAAAACAACGTCGCCGCGACGGGCGGGATGCGGGCCGCCGCCGCCCGGTCATCACCGAAGCGGAGTTCCTGGCTCGACGCGAAAGCGTCGACCGTGCGATGGTGGTGCGCGCGAAAGAGGACCGCATCCAGATCGCCGTTCTGGAAGACGACGTTCTCGTCGAGCACTACGTCGCGAAGGCGCAGGAGGCGTCTCTCATCGGCAACGTGTACCTGGGGCGCGTCCAGAATGTCCTGCCCAGCATGGAAGCAGCGTTCGTGGACATCGGCCGCGGCCGCAACGCCGTGCTGTACTCCGGTGAGGTGGACTGGGATGCGGCCGCAGAAAATTCGAGCGACGGCAAGCAGCAGGCGCGCCGCATTGAGCTCGCTCTAAAGCCGGGCGACAAGGTGCTCGTGCAGGTGACGAAGGATCCGGTCGGCCACAAGGGCGCCCGGCTCACGAGCCAGGTGTCCCTGCCGGGCCGTTTCCTCGTGTATGTGCCGAACGGTTCCATGAACGGAATTTCCCGCAAGCTGCCCGACACGGAACGCGCCCGGCTGAAGAAAATCCTGAAAGAGGTTCTTCCCGAGAACGTCGGGGTCATCGTTCGAACGGCGTCCGAGGGCGCCACCGAAGAGCAACTCACGCTCGACGTGAATCGCCTCACCCAGCAGTGGACCCACATCAGTTCTGCGGTGGAGAATTCGCAGGCACCCGCGCTCTTGCACAGCGAGCCGGACCTGCTCATCAAGATCATCCGCGACGTTTTCAATGAGGACTTCCACAAGCTCGTTGTGTCCGGGGATGACGCGATGACAACGATTCAGGCGTACCTGAGTGCCGTCGCGCCGGATCTCGCCGACCGTGTCCTGCGTCACGAAGGTCCCGCCGACCCCTTCGACGAGTACCGCGTGACGGAGCAGATCGAGAAAGCTCTGGATCGCAAGGTGTGGCTCCCATCCGGCGGTTCGCTCGTGATCGACCGCACCGAGGCGATGACGGTGGTGGATGTCAACACCGGCAAGTTCGTGGGCTCCGGCGGCAATCTGGAGGAAACCGTCACGAAGAACAACCTCGAAGCCGCCGAGGAGATCGTGCGGCAGTTGAGGCTGCGCGATATCGGCGGGATCATCGTGGTCGACTTCATCGACATGGTTCTCGAATCGAACCGCGACCTCGTCCTTCGCAGGCTCGTGGAGTGCCTGAGCCGCGATCGCACCAAGCATCAGGTCGCCGAAGTGACCTCGCTCGGCCTGATTCAGATGACGCGCAAGAAACTGGGCCTCGGACTGATCGAGTCGTTCAGCGAACCGTGCGACGTGTGCGCGGGGCGAGGAATCATCGTGCACCATGACCCGGTCACGAAACACCGGCAGTCTCCGCAGCCCGAGCCCAAGCGCCAGGGTCGCAAGGGCAGCCAGCAGACCCAGAAGAGCTCGAACGGGGCGGGCGCAGGAACCCATGCGATCACGGACGACGTGAAGAATGCTTTGGCGAAAATCGCCGCGAGCACGATCGCCCCCGTCGTCGAGTTGGCCGATCAGGCACCGCCGGAAACCGATACCCCGTCGATTCTGGACATTCCGATCACGAAGTCGCCTCGTCCAGCGCGAAAGATCGATGCGAAGGATGCGGAGCAATTGCTCGACTCGGTGCTGAATTCCCTTCCGGGATCCGCGAGCGCTGCTCCGACGAAGGACGACTCCGCGCGCGACGAGTCGGCCCCCGTTGAGGACCCGCCACGCGTGCAGGATCCGGAACCGGTCGCAACCGGAGCCCCTCGCGCCCGCACCTCGCGCCGGGCCTCCTCGGACGGGGTTACGTCGACGTCGACCGAATAGCGGCGCGGCGCTCCCTCTGGGTGACGCGCAAACCGCTGGATTGCAGGCGTTTCACGAGTTCTCGATTGCTGACCGGCAGCGCACCGGCGGCAACGAGTTCGTCGTACCGGTGCTCTGGGGCGTCGTAGTGGTCGAGGTCGAAGGATCGCGGAGGCAGGCCGACGGCTCGTGCGAAGGTGTGCAACTCCTCAAGGGATTCGTCGCTCACGACGTGCGACCAGAATGTGCCGTGCGCCGGCCAACGGGGCTGGTCGATTAGCACGGTCATGGGTGAGAGTCTAGAAGGATGAAACGGTTCCGACGCTTCGCCAGTTTGTTTGGTCGCCGCGGAGTTCTGGCAGCGGCAGCAGCAGCTCTCATCGTGCTGGGCACGCGGGTTGTGCTGCAGCTGCTCACCACCGCCGTCGATGCGGGACTGGCGCTCACCCAGAGCAACAGCAGTCAGGTTCTCTCCCAGTTGTTCCCGTATTACGCGTGGGGACTCGTGCTCGGGATTCTCCCGTTCGCCATCGGAGTCTTCCTCTGCTTGTGGCTGCTCGCGCCGATTGCGGCGGAGCTGCACATCGCCCACGTCATCACGAGATCGTTGCTGGCGGCCGCCGCGGGCGCGGTCGTCGTGTTCCTCGTGCAACTGCTGGGATCGCTGTTCCAAAACTTCGACGACTCTGCCGGGCGAGTATTCGGCTGGGCGCAGGGCTTTTTCACGACCGTCTCGTCGAACGCGGGATGGGCGTTTTCCAATTCGCTCTATACGGCGCTGTCAACGGCGATCAACCTCATCCCGCTCACGGTGCTCGCCGGAGTTCTGCTCTGGGTGTGGCTCCGCGCGCACCCCGCAAAACATGAGGTCTCCGGCCTCATCGACCAGGTTTGACCGCTCACCGGAGAATCCAGTAGTATTGACCCTTGGTGTGTGCTGGGCTGAGCCCGCTTTCAACGCCGCAGTCTGGATTTTGGACAGTCTTTTCAACAGTTAGGGTTCCACGTGGTTTACGCAGTTGTGCGCGCCGGCGGTCGGCAGGAAAAGGTCGAGGTCGGCTCGATCGTCGTTCTCGACCGCATCAAGGCGGACAAGGACGGCAACGTTGAGCTCGCACCCGTGCTTTTCGTGGATGGTGACAAGATCACCCACGATGCCAAGGCGCTCGCGAAAATCACCGTGACGGCCGAGGTCGTCGGCGACCTGCGCGGACCGAAGATCAACATCCAGAACTACAAGAACAAGACCGGGTACAAGCGCCGCATGGGGCACCGCTCCGAGCTCACCCGCGTCAAGATCACCAGCATCAAGTAAAGGGGCTCGCACTCATGGCACACAAAAAGGGAGCAAGCTCCACTCGCAACGGACGCGACTCGAACGCGCAGCGTCTCGGCGTCAAGCGTTTCGGCGGCCAGGTCGTCAGCGCCGGCGAGATCCTCGTTCGGCAGCGCGGAACGCACTTCCACCCCGGCGTGAACGTCGGTCGTGGCGGCGACGACACGCTGTTCGCCCTCGCGGGCGGTGCGGTCGAGTTCGGCGCCAAGGGCGGCCGCAAGGTCGTCAACATCGTTACCGCCGAATAGCACATCATTTTTCCCGTGGGCGAGCTTCGGCTCGCCTTACGGCGTTTAAGGGCAAGGAGAACCCATGGCGACGTTCGTCGATGAGGTGACCCTGCACCTTCGCGCGGGCAACGGCGGCGATGGTTGCGTTTCCGTCCGCCGCGAGAAATTCAAACCGCTCGCCGGTCCGGATGGCGGCAACGGGGGAAACGCGGGTGACGTCATCCTCGTGAGCGATCCGCAGGTCACCACGCTGCTGGGATACCACCGCGCCCCCCACCGCAGGTCAGACAATGGCGGACCGGGCATGGGAGATAATCGGAGCGGATTCAGCACGCCGGATGTCATCCTGCCCGTGCCGGTGGGCACCGTCGTCAAGGATGTGGACGGAAACGAACTCGCCGACCTTGCCGAACCTGGCATGCGGCTGGTGGCCGCCGCCGGCGGCCAGGGGGGACTCGGCAACGCGGCCCTGGCGAGCACGAAGCGCAAAGCCCCCGGTTTCGCTCTGCTCGGAACCCCCGGGTGGCAGGGCGACATCGTTCTCGAGCTCAAGGTCGTCGCGGACATTGCGCTTGTGGGTTTCCCCTCTGCGGGCAAGTCGAGTCTCGTCGCGGCCATGTCGGCGGCGAAACCGAAGATCGCCGACTATCCGTTCACGACGCTGCACCCGAACCTCGGGGTCGTGCAGGCGGGGGACACGAGGTACACCGTGGCGGATGTCCCCGGCCTCATCGAGGGTGCAAGCGCGGGGAAAGGGCTCGGCCTGGAGTTCCTTCGCCACGTCGAGCGCTGCTCTGCGCTCGTGCACGTTCTGGACTGCGCGACGCTGGAGCCGGGCAGAGATCCGATCAGCGATCTGGATGTGATCCTGAAGGAACTCGCCGCGTATCCGGTGCCCGAAGGTCAGCTTCCCCTGCTCGAGCGTCCGCACGTCGTCGCACTCAACAAGATCGACGTCCCGGAGGCGCGCGACCTCGCAGAATTCGTGCGCCCGGAACTGGAGGCGCGCGGACTGACGGTGTTCGAGATCTCCACCGTGAGCCGGGAGGGTTTGAAGCAGCTCTCCTTCGCGCTCGCCGAGCTCGTCACGACCGCCAGGGCATCAGTCGAAACGGCAGGTCCGCGGATCGTGCTGCGGCCGAAACCCGTCGATGATGGTGGCTTCCACGTTCGAGTGGAGGGCGGTTCCGGCGGTAACACCTACCGGGTGATCGGGGCGAAGCCCGACCGCTGGGTCGCGCAAACCGACTTCAACAATGATGAGGCGGTGGGCTTCCTCGCCGACCGGCTCGCGAAACTCGGCGTCGAAGACGAGTTGTTCAAGGCGGGAGCCGTCGCCGGGTCTACAGTGGTCATTGGCGCTGGCCACGGTGTCGTCTTCGACTGGGAGCCGACCCTGACGTCGACAGCCGAGCTGATCACAAGTCCGCGCGGCGCAGATGCCCGCCTGGACGCATCGGAGCGTCCGACTCGGAGCAAACGCCGCGACGACTACTTCGCCCGCATGGATGCGAAGGCCGATGCCCGCGCGGAACTCATTCGCGAGCGCGAGGCCGGCCTGTGGACCGATGACGAAGGATTTGCGGTGGAGCGAGAAAAGGACGACACGAACGAACATGACTGATCAGATCACGACGCGCGCGCAGATTCCTCTGGCGCGAAGAATTGTTGTGAAGGTCGGTTCGTCCTCGGTGAGCGGGGCAAATGCTGCGCAGATCCCACTTCTTGTGGATGCGCTTGCCGCCGCTCACGCGCGAGGCACCGAGGTCATTCTCGTTTCCTCGGGCGCGATCGCCACGGGCATGCCGTATTTGAAGCTCAATGGGAGGCCGAGCGACCTCGCGACGCAGCAGGCTGCGGCCGCCGTGGGGCAGAACGTGCTCGTGTTCCGCTACCAGGAAAGCCTCGACCGATACCGAATAGTCGCGGGTCAGGTTCTCCTCACCGCGGGGGACCTGGAAAATCCGGCGCACCGCTCGAACGCGCAGCGAGCGATGGAGCGACTGCTGTCTTTGCGCATCCTGCCGATCGTGAACGAGAACGACACTGTTGCGACGCATGAAATCCGGTTCGGCGACAACGATCGCCTCGCGGCCCTCGTCTCCCAGCTGGTCGGCGCCGACCTTCTCTTGCTGCTGTCGGATGTCGACGCACTGTATACGAAGCCGCCGCGCGATCCCGGCGCGGAACGCATCGAGGACGTGGACGTCGACGATGCACTCGAACGGGTCGAATTCGGCGGCATCGGGGACACCGGTGTGGGAACCGGCGGGGCGAGAACGAAGGTGTCCGCGGCCAAACTGGCGGCCTCCTCCGGGACGCCCGTGCTGCTGACGTCGACGGATCTCATCGGGGAGGCTCTCGCCGGGCACCACCTCGGTACCTGGTTCGCGGCCGAAAACGAGCCGAGCCAGCCCGTTCACGATAGATTAGTGAGGGCGCGAGGCACCCAGCCGGCCGCGCCGGCCGAACGGAGAGAGAAATGATTCAGCTTGCTGTCGCTGCCGCCGAGGAGCACGCAGCCCCCCTGTTGATGCCGAACTGGGCCTTCGCGCTGACCGCGTTCATCGTCTTCCTCCTGCTCGGCATCGTCACCTGGAGTTTCCGTGACGTCGCCAACCGTCACGCCCAGAAGGTGGATGCGGCTGGCGCCGACCACGGTGCACACTCCGGCGCAGGCGAGCGCAGCGGCCACTAGGGCCCGTTTCGATGTCCGCCATCGCGCATCCGCGTGCTCGCATCGGCGTGATGGGCGGAACTTTCGACCCGATTCACAACGGCCACCTCGTCGCCGCGAGCGAAGTGCGGCAGCACTTCGACCTTGACGAAGTGATCTTCGTGCCCACTGGCCAGTCGTACCAGAAGCGCGACGTGTCGGCCCCGGAGCATCGATACCTGATGACGGTGATCGCCACCGCGTCGAACCCGGATTTCACGGTGAGCCGAATCGACATCGAACGGGGCGGACCGACCTACACTTTCGATACGCTGACCGAAATTCGTGCAACGCATCCCGACGCCGATTTGTTCTTTATTTCCGGTGCGGATGCGGTGGCGGAAATTCTGGAATGGAAGCACGCGCCCGAGCTTTTCTCGCTTGCACACTTCGTTGCTGTGAGCCGGCCGGGACATCCGCTCACCGTTTCCGGATTGCCGGAGGAGCACGTAAGCTTGCTGGAAGTGCCTGCGCTGGCTATATCGTCCACTGACTGTCGTAGCCGGGTCAGCCGGGATTTCCCGGTGTGGTACCTGGTTCCCGACGGCGTCGTGCAGTACATCGCCAAGTACCATCTGTATCGGAGTTCCACGTGACAACCTGGCAAGATCAGCAGCCGATGAGTCGGCGAGCGCTTCGCGAGAGCGAGCGTGCTCACGCCCAGGTCGTGATGTCCGATTCTCATGAGCTTGAAGAACCGGAAACCGGTTCTGATCAGCAAATTTGGCCCAAGGAATCCTTCGCGGAACCTTTGGATTACACCACGCAGGCTCGGCAGCCCGTCACGCCACCGGTCGCGCCCCTTCGGCGCCCGCGACCAACCCCCACGGATCAGCCAGCCACCGAATCGGCCAGCTACCGATTGCGCGATTTCTCACCCGAGTCGCGCGGATCCTCCTTCTCCTCGACGCAACCAGCCCCCTGGACTCCGCCCTCGGCAGGCAGCGAGGACCTGAATTATCACACCTCCGTCGGCGCCGAGAGACCGGGCCAACCGGGCTACTCAGCCCCGGTTTCCGCCCCCCCAGTCGTAGTCACACCCGAAGAGGTGCCACCGGCACGTTCCGAGTCGGCAGGCGCACCGCAGAACAACCCGGAAGAGCACACACTCACGCGTCGGGAACTTCGGGAAATGCGAAATGCCGCAGCACCGAGCATGCCTGCCGAAGCTGCAGCCCCCACCCAGCTTCCCGAGGAGTTCAAGCCTGCGCAGAACGAGGAACTGACTGCGGCGATGGCGGAGTTCGACGCCATGTTCCAGGCGCGGAGTATCCCGCCGCTTGTTGAACCGCCAGCCCCCCAACGGCCAAGCACACCGCCGGTTTCTGAAACTCCAGCACGGCCAGTAGCAGCGGAGCCTCCCAGTTTCGAGGATCGTCTGGAGGCTCCTCGAGCCGAGGACCGTCTGACGACACCGAGTCCCGAGAATCGTGTCGAGGCCCCTGTGGCCCGGGAATCCGCACCACCAGCACCGTCGGCACCTCCGGCACCGCTTGCGGCACCGGCACCCACCGCCGCGCCCGCGCCGTACGCGGCACCGGCACCCACCGCCGCGCCCGCGCCGTACGCGGTACCGGCACCCGTGGCACCACCGGTCCCGGATGCTCAGCCCGCCTCCCACCCGCTGCCCGAACCTCCCGTGTCGGAAACACCAGCACCAGCGGCACCCGAGGCGCCGGCAGAGCCGTTGCGCGAAGTGATTTCGGCACCGGAAGTGTATGCGGCCCCCGCCGGGCACTGGTCCAATCAGGTCGACATCGATGAGAACGTGAACAAGTCACGCGGGCCGCACAAGCGGGATCTTGCCTCCAGCGATGCCATCACGACGAGTGCACTGATTCTGCCGGGGCTCCCCGCAACTGGCCCTCTCACCGGTCCCATCAACGGAACCGGCCAGCTGCTCATGACCGGGTCCATTGAATTGCCGCGCAGCCTCGGCATCAGCGGGCTGCACCCGTCGCGTTACGATCGCGCCGACATCGACTCCATCATCGACGCGGGTGATCGCGAGGATGCCGCACCGGATTCCGCGCCGGTTCGCGCAGTGAGGGCGGTGAGCACCTACACCTCGTCAGAGGGAATCATTCAGACCAAAGAGCCTCGTGGAAACAACCTTCCGATGGTGCTCTCCATTACGGCAGGGGTCATGATGATTGGTGTCGTTGTGCTCGTTGTCGCCGGAATGATTTTCAAGATCTTCTGATTCGTGATCATTTCACTGACTTTCGGATTCTCTTCCCTGTGACCGCATCCGACCACGCTCGCGAACTCCTCGCGGTTGCCGCAAAGGCCGCGGACGCGAAAGGGGCCGAAGATCTGGTCGCATTGGATGTGTCAGGACCGTTGCCGTTCGCAGATATCTTTCTGGTCGTCAGCGGGCGCAATGAGCGCCAGGTCCAGGCCATAGCGGCGGAGATTGAGGACAAACTCGTTGGGCACGGTGCGAAGCCGCTGCGACGCGAAGGCAGAACGCAGGGGCGATGGGTGCTCCTCGATTTCGGGGACCTGGTCGTTCACGTTTTCCATGATGAAGAGCGCATGTTTTACTCGCTCGAACGACTGTGGAGCGACTGTCCGGTAATTCCGTTCGGCCCGTGAGCACGATCGAGCTTCCGCGGTGGGACGGACGGCCCGGCGACTCGCAGCGCTGCCTCACCCTCGTCGACTCGTGGGCCGAGGCCCTGCTTTCCACTGGAATCGTTGACGCGTTCTCGCCGACGGAGGGCGCCAGGCTGGCAACGCTCACGGGTTCGCCGCTTTTCGATCGCCTTGACGATGTTGCGGCGGAGTTCTGGGATTTTCGTCGCGGCCGGGAGCGAAACCTCGCGATCGTGCCGCAGTTTTCGTCGGCGCAGCAACGGGCAATAGTTCGCGCAGCGGCGGATCTCGGACTCGATGGCACCCCACCGCCAACCCGCACCCACTATGACGCTGTCATCCTTACCGGCGGGATGGTGCGGGCCGGGATTGTGAAGCCCCGATTCCTCCGCGAGCTGCACGATAACGGGCTCGGCTGGCGTGAGGGCGTGTTCCTCGGTGCATTCCGCACGTTTGCGGGGGATGAAGCAGCTCTCGCGGCTGCCCTCGGAGTGGAGGGGAACGACGAGTTCGACGCCATGGTCACCGGGATGCGCGGCGCATTCGACCTGGGTGCGCCCGACCACGTGGAGGGGTCGGATGAGGTGGGGTCGGCTCGCCGCGGTACGTCAGCATGGCGAGTGGAAAGCTGGACCGTGAACGACCGGATGCTTCGCGTCATCGCCGCCCCATCATCCGATCCTGAGCATCGCCGCGCGAACACCGTCGACACCTACCGGTTCTGGGCCCGCCGCGCCCACTCCATCCAATCCGTGCTCGTCATCACGACTCCCGTGTACGTGCCGTATCAGGCTGCGGGCGCGATCGAGGTGCTGGGGCTCGAGTTCGGCCTTTCCGTGGAGACGGTCGCCGTGAGCAACACCGCGAGTGACCTTGGAGAGCACACGCAGCCGTTCCTGCCCATGCATCAGGTGCAGGAACTGCGCTCGGCGGTGCACGGCTTCCGGCAATTGCGGCGGCAGCTGGCGGACAGCATCTGAAACAAGCCTGGCCGGGCAGGCGGTGGACATGGGATGATGGACCCGTACGACACACGAACTCCATAAAACCTGAGGGCACATAATGAAGTTCCGCGCTGCTGTTGTCCCCCTTGCCGTTGTGCTGGCGATTTCTGGTTGTGTTCCGCGGGCCGATGAGCCGGCACGGAGTCCGTCTCCTGCTGCGCCGACGCCTTCTGAGAGTGTGAGCGAATCACCCGCGGCGCTCGAGCTTCGTTTACCCGGTTCCTGCGACGCTCTGGTGCCGCTCGCCACTATCCGAGCGCAGTTCGAGGTGAGTTTCGAGCCCATTGCTCTTCACTCCCTCTCCGGATACGAGGGTGCACAGGATTTCGCAGCTCGCGGTGGGATCACGTGCCTGTGGGGGATCCCCAATTCGGATGGCGGCACTGTCACGGCATTTGCCGCGGCGCGCGCGACGGACACCGATGAACAGCAGGTCGACGCGTGGCGGAGCGCAGGGTTGTCGGAGTGCCCGCCGTTCCTCGATGCCTGCTTCTTCGAGCAGGTGGTGTTCGAGGAGGGCGAGTATTGGACGGCTCACGTGCTCGTCAAAGGATTCGAGTTGTGGATTCAGGGGTCATCAAGATCGCTTGACCCGTTGCTCGTGGTAGCTCGGGCTGTCGCAACCAGCATGGGTTACGTGTGACCCGTACCGATCGAACCCTCGCGGTGTAGTAATCTGAGGAAGTTGTGTGCGAGCGATCGCACGCTGCGGGGCTGTGGCGCAGTTGGTAGCGCACCTGCATGGCATGCAGGGGGTCAGGGGTTCGAATCCCCTCAGCTCCACAATGTGATGTCTCGCGACATAGGTCTCATATGTCGCGAGACATTGGTCTCTTGTTGGGCCATCTGCCGGCGGGTTTGAG
>CALMSL010000149.1 GCA_937872445.1 uncultured Microbacteriaceae bacterium
ACGATGTCGACGCCGAGCTCCTCGCACGCCGACACCGTGTCCCTGATTTTGTCGTAGCTGGCATGTTGCGGCGCGATTTGAACGCCGATGCGGATTGGTCGGGAAGTCATCCGTCCAGCCTATGCGGTGATTTTGCCTTCCTCGAGCAGTGCAACGATCATGGGCGCGAACGTCGCGACGACGGCAATCATCTGCACGATGCCGGCCACCGTTCCTCCCACGAAGTTCGCCACCACCATGATGATGGCCGCGACGGGCACCCAGACGGGAACGAGTTTTGCAAGTCGCAGACCCACCGCAAGGAGAATTGGCCCGAGCGAGAAGCCGACGAGGAATCCGTAGAGAAGCACGCTCGACAGGATGCTGGAGTCGTCTGCCCTCAAGACAGCGAGACCGTCCTCCGGGGAAAGCCCGGATGCGGCAATGTCGGCAATGAGGCCGAAGAAGATCGCAAGGTGCCCAACGCCCGCAATGAGTCCGGCAGCGGTGAGATAGCCGCCGATGGTAGCGAGAGTCCACCCTTTGGTGCGCACAAGCAGGGTGACGGAAACAATGCCGCCCACCCAGGCAAGGGGACCGAGAACGGCGAGAAGGCTCACGATCAGCCACGCCGTGGGGTTCTGCTGGGCAACGTCGATCGGGGTCCCGGATGGGTCACTCGGTTGCACAAACCACTGAATGATGGTTGCCGCGATGAGGCTCACCATTCCGAGAATCATTCCGCCGACTCCGGCGTTGCGCCAGAAGCGTTCTGCTGCTGTTGACATGGACATTGCATTGACCTTTCGTTTGGGCACCACGCGGTGCTGCAGTGAGCTTCTCGAAAACGCGGTCGGTTCCGCGTCGTCGATGCGGGCGATTGACCGGGGCCGCTGGAGTGATTCAGGCGCAGGCGCCCTCGCCATTTCGGACGACGACATTCATCCAAATGGGCGATGACGTGAGGAAGAATCGCGCAATAGAGTGGGGAAATGTTGGGTGGAATCGCGCCGTGGCTGGGTCGGAAACACTGGGGTTTCCCGCGCGGTGACCTCGTGCTTGCCGGGCTGGCCTGCGTTGTTGCGGTGGCGAGCGTTGTGACCGGAAACCCCAATGAAGGCCCGCTCGTCGTCACACTCCCGGTCGCCGTCGCGTCGACGCTTGCCCTGATGTGGCGCACGAGAATGCCCGTGGTGACCGTCGCGGTCATTCTCGCGGCAGGCGTCGCCCAACTGATTCTGGCTGAGCCCACCGGGTCGCTGTGGTCGCTCGTAGTCTCCGTCATCGCGATGTACTCTCTTGCCGCGCATTACACCGAAGGAATGGCCGCTCTCGTCGGCGCCCTCATGGTCGCGACGATCCTCGTCGAGGAGAAGGTTTCAGCGGGGCAGGACTACCTGTTCATCATTCTGCTGTTCGGCGGAGTCTGGCTCCTTGGCAGGGCAAGCCGGCTGTGGCGAGGACGCGTGTCGAAAGCCGAACTGCACCAGCGCGACCTGGCGCTCCTGGCGGTCTCGGACGAGCGCGTGCGCATCGCGAGGGAGCTCCACGATATCGTCGCCCACAGTTTGAGCGTCATCGCCGTGCAGGCGGATGCTGCGGGAGCCGCACTGGAGAAGGACCCGGCGCGCGCACGAGAGCCGCTCAGAGTCATTCACGAGACCGCGCGCTCCTCCCTTGGCGAGATCCGCGACATGCTCAATCTCCTTCGTGCTGACGACGAGGAGACCCGGCCCGCGCCGGGACTCGATGCGATCAGCGATCTTCTCGCCTCCGCAAAGGATGCGGGGTTGACGGTAGACGCGGCAGTCCAGTTGAATGGCCGCGTGATCCAGCCGGTCGTGGATCTCGCCGCGTACCGCATCCTGCAGGAAGCGCTCACCAACGTTGCCCGCCATGCCGGGCCGGTGCACGTCACGGTCACAGTGGAGGCAGCGGAACACTCCCTCGACCTCTCGGTCGAGAATGACGCAGGACCTGCGCCCCGGAAAGTCGCCAGCGCCGGGGTCGGGCTCCTGGGCATCCGCGAGCGGGTCAGCCTCCTCGGTGGACGCCTCGACACAGGGTTCACAGCCGGTGGCGGGTTTCGGCTTGCGGCGCGCCTTCCCCTCGACGGGAGAGCACCGTGACGACTGTCCTGCTGGTCGACGACCAGGAACTTGTGCGCACCGGATTTCGGCTCATCCTCGACCTCGAGCCCGGAATTGAGGTGGTGGGCGAGGCCTCACATGGCGCAGAGGGCGTGCGGCTCGCATCGGAACTGCACCCCGACGTGATCCTCATGGACGTGCGGATGCCCGTGCTCGACGGCATCCGCGCGACGGAACAGATTGTTGCCGGGGGTTCGGCTTCCCGCGTGCTCATCCTGACGACGTTCGACCTCGACGAATTCGTGTACGACGCGCTGCGGGTCGGAGCGAGCGGGTTCCTGCTGAAGGACGCGCCGCGCGACCAGCTCATTGCCGCAGTGCGGGTGGTCGCGGGCGGGGAGTCACTTCTGGCGCCGCCCATCACGCGCAGGCTCATTGAACGCTTCATCGCTCAACCGACGCCGGGCCGGCTTCCGGATGCGGTGGCCGCGCTCAGCGACCGCGAGCGCGAGGTGCTGGGCCTGCTCGCCCGCGGGTCATCCAACGCCGAAATTGCCACTGAGCTTTTCGTGAGCGACGCGACAGTGAAAACTCATGTCGCGCGACTCCTCGCCAAGCTCGGCGTGCGCGACCGGATGCAGGCCGTCATTCTCGCCTACGAGTCCGGTTTCATCCGGCCAGGCGACGCTCCCCACACTCCGCCGAGACCGCAATAATCGCTTCAAAATGGCAGTTTTGGAGCGGAAATAGCGGTCTCGCGGGCTGAATTAGCGACCGAGGAACTTTTGGAGGGCCGCGAGTTCTTCCTCGCTTGGGCCGCCCTTCGCATCGGGATCACCGGCGGCACCGGAGCCGAATTGGCCGGCGGATCCGAGACCGAATCCCGATCCTGCGGCGACAGACGTCTTCGGCGCCGCTGCCAGCGCCGCTTCCTCTGCCGCACGCTTGGCCGGGTTGCCTGACCGCGAACCCTTCTTCTTCTGCTGCTTCTTTTTGCCGCCGCCCGCGTATCCGGCGCCGGGAATCGGTCCCATTCCGGGCACCTGCGGCACGCCGCCCTTCGCGACAGTCTTCATCATCTTCGCCGCCTGCTCGAACCGGTTCACGAGCGCGTTGACCTCAGTTACCGTCATGCCGGAACCCTTCGCGATCCGCAGGCGCCG
>CALMSL010000150.1 GCA_937872445.1 uncultured Microbacteriaceae bacterium
TGTTTCTCGGGAGCTTGGCGAGCGGGGGATTCCCGATGACACCTATGCTGTCCAGCCGGCGCGACGCGAAACGGTGCAGCGATTCTTCAGTACCATTGAGCGCGAGATACCCGAGATACGCGCGAGTGTTGACGGTTGGATCGTGCTCAGCGAAGCGCGCGAATATATTCGGTGGGACGAGATTCGGTCGATGGGCGCCAGCAACTCGAGAGCACTCGATGTTGCCGTCTGGCTCCGGCGCGACGGAAAACTCCACTTGGCCGAGCTAAGGCAAGAGACCACCTCGGGTTCCGGAATTAGAGGTGTTTCCTACTCGCATCCGGTTGTTGTGAGCGAGACCGACTTAACCCTCGACGAAGCACCTGGGTTCGACCGGCCGTCAACATGGCATACAAAGAGGCACAAGGCCAATGGGCTTCAGTGGCAAGAAGAGATTCGAAGCTACGATTGGCGCCACCCGGGCAAGAAACCCTGCTTCCGCGTATCCTTCGTCACTCGCACGCCTCCTGAGAGCCCACACGGAGCGCTGAGCCTTGTCACACGCGCCATGTCCAGATTTCGAGGAATTGCCGACTTCGCGGGCTCGCAGGCATTATCGTTGGACTGGCAAGCGGCATGAAAACGACAAGGGAACCGGCTCAGCGCTGGTGAGAGCATGGAGGCAAACGCGTGGGTATGGTTCGATCGACAGCGGTTCAGTTCATTTGGCCCAACATGAATATGGAGTCACTCTTGGCGTGTGTCTCGCAAGCACTCGCTGGCGAGGTCGGCAACTGGACCGATGACGGTGGCGAGCTTACGGGAGCCGCGGGGTTTGCAACCGAGCATGGCATAAACCTCGCTAGCTACTGGAAGGCTGGATTCTTCTCCGCCCTCGAGCCCATCGGGCTGGCTATCGATCAGCATCAACTTGACGACGGTACTGAAGTGCTGAGAGTGGTTGCCGTGATCCCGCCGGCAGGGAGTCCTCTTGGTAAAGGCAAACAGGGCCTGATCAAGATTGCGACAATGCCTGGCGCAACTTGGGTGCCGTTCGAGACGATGGGCGCAGCGCGTCTTCAAGTCGATTTTGTCAACCCAATTTAGCGACTAAGGTCTGGCGCACCGCGCAACTTGTGGGGCCGAGTTCGAGGTTGGCGAAATTTGCGCTCAACTAGTGGTTGCCGGTGTGCCTGGAAGCTAGGTCTTGGCGGCCTAAGTCTTGGGTCGAACATTTCAAAGCACCGAGATTTCACAATCAATCATCTCGGGCGTCGTGGGCAAACAGGTGGGGAAAAATGGGTTCACCGTGCGACAAGCTCGACTGATGCGCTGAGTGTTCCAACGCTTGCACGCAGACAACGCGAATGGATGGCGAGGTGCGCGGACTGGGACGAGCGCTTCAGTGGGGCTTTCCCAGAGGATTCGGCTGCGAGGGGCCGGGCTTCGACGGCGGCTTTGGCGGAGGCAGCGGCTGACGGCCGGCAGGCACTAGTTGCCACCCGAGTTGTCGGTGCCGTTGTTGTCTCCGTCAACTCCACTTTTTGTGCTTTTGTTGTCGACTTCTGCGCTGTGGTCCTTACCCATAAGCTGCTCCGTCACTCGGCCTCGACACTGCGTCGACCTTATCGCTGAAAGTGAGGGCGCTCTAAAGCAGCCCGCGGCGAAGTTGAGCGCTTGTTTGCTATCGATGCTTTGGTGAATGAAGTTCCAATATTCCGGCTGAACGAGCTCATCGATTGGGCTGATCGAGCAGTCGAGAAGGAGTTGACGAACATTAGTCTCACATTGATCGAGGACGTCAATAGGCCCCCTACTGCCTATTTGGCCATGGGGACACAGGCTTAAACCATGGTGGATAGGCAAAACTCCGTCCCGATCACCCGTTGAAGAACCTGTCAGTACCCGTACGAAATGAACGAGGACGGGCCCGATTGGTGATCAAACGACTTTCATCTCTTTATTGATGAGGGCGGTTCGATGTGGTCCGCTGAATTCTCGGAGGCATTCTGAGAACATGAAGAACGTCAGCGCAAGAATTATGTCCGTCTTTCTCAGGTGGACGGTGAGGTGGTGCACATGTGGCACGTGAACGGATGGAAAATTCCCCAGATAAATTAGCCATGGAAAGCGATGCTATGACGGGCGCTAGTAACCACTTACAGATGCCCGCTCAATACTTGCAGTATTCGGGACGTGACGCCGCTCTCCATCACCATATCCTTGTAGAAGATGTTCCACTCGAACTAAAAACAACTGACCGGACCCGCGTGAAGATCTCGGGATACCCCCGAGGGATTTGACTGCTGGTACGCCTAGTGGACGACTACTCCAACTGACTTGAGCCGCCGCCGTCAGGATCCGCGCAGCAATAACCCTTGTGGTAGTCCAGATTCAGATCCGAGTTGACCGCCACGACAGACATTTGTCGGCCCGTCGCGATCGCCAGTGTGAGTGAACCCCTCCGCCTGAATCGGTCTGCAGGCTAAACGGCCCATGTGATCGACGATCACCGCGTCACGCTGCCCAACAAGAGTGTCTTCAGGCATCCGCTAATAGCCCGGGAAGGGGTTTGCCTCGCTGCGCCGAGAGGCCATTGTCGACATCCTCGTCAGTGGCCACCCAATCTGGAGTTATCGCAAGCTCACGCCAGTCGGCAAGCTGGCACGTTGCGCACGAAGCATCGGGCGGAATGCGTGCACAAATAGCCGCACAGCAATACTGAATCTTTGGGCCGCACTTTCAATTAGTTCCGCGAGCGACATTCGTCAGCTCGAAAAGATGGAACCAAAGCATACTCAACTGGGTGCTCGACCGCCACGCTTCAAGACAACGGTTCTACCCGGGTGGGAAGTGGTTGGCGATGTCCATGAGCCCGCAGCGTTCGCTGACGATTCGACGCCTGGGTGTCACGTGCAGCGACAACGAAAAAGGTCCAGCGCGGTTGGTGTCAGCGTTGCGCACTTTTGGCTCAATCTAAGTGCTCGCGCTTTCGCGATATCTGGGATTACGATTGGGTCCCACGGGACTGAGCGTTACCGTCCCGGACCGTTCACGAGATAGAGGTAGGTTTTGCTATGGCTTGTGCTTGTGTAAATGCTGGAAAGCCGCGGTGTGCGTGGTGCAGCGAAGCGATCAAGAACGGAAAGTCGACCTCGGACCACAGTTGCCAGTGGTACGGCGGGTGCTCCTAGCTGACCTCTGACCAAATTTGCCGTTGGGATGTGCGAAACCTCTTCGCTATGAACGGGTGAGGTGACTGTCCCCCAAGGTGAACGGGCCTGAAGATCCACACGTGCTGGTGATGAAAGCCGCCGACCACATCGAAGAGAACGGAACGGGAAATGGCCGTAACAGCGTCATCTAGTCGATCTGGTGACTTCACGGAGCCACACAAATGTTGCAATTGTGGCCGCGCATTTTGGGGGAAGCGATCATGGAACGGCGTCACAGTGAATTGCCCTCATTGCGGTACGGGGAACTAATCCTCGCGTTCGGCCGACAAGGGCCCTATTGTGCCTGGCCGCAGATTGCGCGACCCTTGCGCGATCAGGGTTTTGTCAACACTCGGTGCGATTCTCCTTGAACCCAGTCTCGGAAGTGAAATGCACCGGTTCTTGCTAACGGCCATTCATAGCCTGAATCGTGTCGAGGTGATTCCAACCCGACCTCTGCCGCACACCATCTGAGGCTTGGAGTTACGACTTCCAGGTAAACTTGCAAAGCTGGCATTGATAGGTGATTCGCCCACTACTGTCTGGGGATCCGATGTCCATACCGGTTTTCTTGTTGCATTGGGGGCATGTTTGAGCCATTTTTTCAACCAATCATTTCAGGTGGCGGCATTCTGGTGGAGTTCGCGTAATTGAAGTAAGTTCGCTTAACTTAGCATGATCGTTCACGATTCTCTCCGCTGGTTGGCACCCGTTGGCACCAACCAAATTGCGCGGAGTCGTGTAGCTCTGGCAGACTTCGCGCTTCGCGACCTTTCCGAGTACCGGGTCGGCACTACGGGGTGACTGAATCAACTCGCTGAGATATTTCCTGCTCCAGCCACTGCTCTGTGAATTGACCCTACTAACCCAAGCGCAACACACTGTGCTTTCACAATGTGATTGATCTGCCGGTATTCATCTCCCTCATTGCCCTGAGCCTGAATCACAACGAAAATTCGTTGCTGAGCACTTCCTGTTTCTCCGCAAGGACGTTGAGTTCGAATCTCTCATCAAGCGGGCCGTAGTTCAGATCACTGGAAGTAGCCTTGCCGATTCCGTTGCGGATGGCATTGCGCCCCTTTCCGATCTCCAGCAACGATGCAACACTCGAGTGCTCCGAGCTCCTGTTCGCAATTCCGTATTTTGGATCCCGAATTATCGGGTGCACTGTTGGATTGTCTGACCGAGGGTCCGACGTAGTGGCGATACTTGACTCAGTCTCAATTGCAGCGCCAGTATGTATCTGGTTGCACGATGGCGTATATGTCTCAGAACCTTCATGCCAGTTGAAATTCAAGCGCCGGACAAAGTATGCATGCCAAACGTCCCGAACCAATGATCGAATGTTTAACACTTGAGGAGACTACGGATGAGTACTCAGCTCAGCAACCGCGGACTAGAGGATGAGGATCCGCGCCAAATACTCTTCGGACTCCTTGAGTCCATTGGGATGAGTATTGTACTTTTGGGCCCCACATCCATAGAGCCACTTCTAGCTGAAGCCATTCGAGTGTCCCCGATTCTTGCGAACTCGTCGCAATTAGGTGCTGGGTTCATGCGGCTTGAAAACGACCCTAATACGCTTTGGGTGGCTGTAGAAAGTCCGTTCGGTTCAGCGCTTGTAGTCTTTGGAAGTCCAGACTCCGATTCAGATCTTTTGTTCGAAAAAATCATGATGCCGTTTGAATCTGCTTCATCACCATTCAGTCGAGACATCGTGACGCGTGGAAACACCGAGGATGAGGTGGCAACGATTCTGGACTCGTGCGAAGTCGTTCCAGTGAGCGAGTTCGCCCCGTTCCGACGACAAGAGGGTGATAGCGGCAATTTCCAGACCATGCCGATCACTGCTCGCAGGGCAGCGCAGGGCTGGAAGCGCTTGAGCCGCGACCTGTATGTGACCACCTTGTCTGAGCCGGAGCAAGTGGACGTCTACCTAATGCTCACCGGCGGAGAGCTGGAGATGCTCACCGCCGTCGGGGAAGGGCAAGCTCCTGCATGGGTGAATTCGTTAGTGGCTCAGGGTGACCACCGCATCGAAATTATCGACCCAACAGTCATGATCGCGACGCCGCTCCCGCTCCCGGTCGATGCTGCCTCGCTGATGGCCAACGCCAGTGCCCTTGTGGCTCGTGTAGCACAAGCCTTTGCTGAAGCGCAGGAAGCGAGCGCGGCCCGACTCCCGGACGCACCACCCGAATCTCATCACTGGAAGCGATTGGCCAGCCTGCCTGACGGGGCCACCCCAACGAGGGCATGGCACTTGCCAAGTGTGCTCCCTTCATTTGGCTACATAGAACGCGTCCGGGAGTCGACGCAGGAAGACGCATCATTTGAGTCGACTGAGTCTCTGGCAACCCGGCTTCGTAGCGAGCGGTCTACGGGGTTCGAGTATGCGTGGCGTGGTGCCGATGATGGGCTGCTCTCACCGACTTGGCTGACTCTTCGCAGCGCCGTGGTGGACCCAACTTCCGGAAATTTCGTCGGGGCGGGACATCTGACCCACGAAGTATGGGATATGTCTCCCGCCCTTGATCTGGGTGCACTGGACGGCCGTAATCTCTCGTTTTCCGGGGAGGGGCATCCTGGCGGGCTGTTGTGGCCGGCACAGACGCTTTACGTGGGATCGGTGCGTACCGGTGTGCTCGTGCCGCTGGATGTCACCGTCAACGCGCTGTCCGTCGACTTCAACTCGACGAACAGCGAGATTGCGTTATGGCATCACCTCGGGAGTTCTACTGGCGCAGTCTCAGTCATATCGGCCGACGGATCCAAGCGGCTGCTTACGGTGGTCGAAGGGCTCGCGGGCAACGAGTCGATTCGCTACAGTCCGGACGGAGAATGGCTCCTGGTACCCCGCTCTCGCGATTCTGTACTGATCGAGGTGTCGACGGGTCGCTGGCTCGTTCTCGAGGTGGCGAATACTGGGTGGTGGCCGCTTGCCGAGTCGGCGCTCCTGTCGATCGAGCACTCTGACGGCAACGCGATTCCGGTGCTTTACAGCCTCACTGAGAACTCCTTCACGACTCGCTTTCCCATGATCCATCTTGACGTGCCGCTCCTGGAGACATTCCCGTTTGTGTGGGGTCCTGAGGTGTCGACCGACGGGCAGGAGATCTTGGCGCACAGTCCAGTTGGCGTCTCGGTCGAGTACCAG
>CALMSL010000151.1 GCA_937872445.1 uncultured Microbacteriaceae bacterium
GCCGACCTTGCCGCAGGAGACTTCGTACGGCTCACGAAGCAGGCCATCGACCTCCTCGACCAGATCTCGATCGTCGCCGACGCGAAAGTCGGAGTCACGGCGAGGACCGCTCTCGATTCCATCCGGCGGGGCATCGTCGCCTATTCGAGCGTCGGATGACCGCGCACGGTCGAGCCCGCATCGCCGGTCCGGGGGCCGGAAATCCCACTTTAGGCTTGACGTGATGAATACCCGCTCCCGCGCCTCGTCGGCATCCGCACCCTTCGGATCGAGTCCGGCGTCAACCGCGCCCACCTGGCTCGCGGTGGTTGCCGCGGCCGCTTCGGGCCCGATCAACGCTGCGGCGTTCCCCGCCCTGGACTGGTGGCCGCTCATCTTCGCCGGCACGGGCCTCATGATGTGGCCTGTTGCGGGACGCAGGATCGGCACAGCGTTCGGCCTCGGCCTTCTCGGCGGATTCTCGTTCTGGGGAACACATATCTTCTGGCTCACCATCTACCTCGGACCCGTGCCCTGGCTCGCCCTCGCTGGCCTGCAAACCGTGTTCTTCGCGCTCGGAGCCGTACTGTTGAATCTGGCCTGGCGGTGGGTGCCCGCGGTGTGGCCGGGACGCTGGGGCACGCTCATCCTCCTGCCGGCCGTACTCGGTGCGGTGTGGAGTTTGCGGGAGTCGATCACGAGCACCTGGCCCTATGGCGGATTCTCCTGGGGGAGACTCGCATTCTCCCAGTCGGAAAGCCCGTTCAGCAGCCTCGTCGCCTGGTTCGGTGTCTCCGGGTTGTCCTTTCTTCTCGCCTGGGCGAGTGCGATCCTCGTACAGGCCGTTCGCGAGTCCACCGCCCGGCAGTCCGGCATCCGCATTCCGCTGAGAGGAATTGTGGCTTCCGGTTCGCTCGTGCTGCTTCTGGCCCTGCCGGCGTGGCCCGTCGTGACCTCGGGCACCTTTCGCGTTGCGGCGGTTCAGGGCAACTCGGACGCGGGACTGTTCGCCCACCGCTCGCCCGGCCAGACCCTCAATGACCACATCGCGGGCACTGTCCCGCTGTTCGGCGACCGCGTCGATGCGGTGATTTGGCCGGAGAATGCCGCTGACATCAATCCGCTCACCCATCCGGATGCCGCGCAGGCGCTCAACTACATCACGGAACGCATGAGCGCGCCCCTCGTCACGGGAACCATCACGAGCGATGATCAGGGGCGCACGTTCAACAGCCTCCTGCTGTGGGAACCGGGCTCGGGGCCGGTGGCCCAGTACGACAAGATCCACCCCGTTCCGTTCGCCGAGTATCTTCCGGACCGCAGCTTCTGGTATCCGTTCGCGCCCGCCCTGTTCGATTTGGTCCCGCGGGATTATTCGATCGGCACTCGAGACAACGTGTTCACTATCGGGAACGTTCGCGCCGGACTCGCCATTTGCTTCGACATCGTGGACGATTCTCTGATCCGGCACATGATTTCGGATGGCGCGCAAGTGATTCTCGCCCCGACGAACAACGCCGATTTCGGCCATTCGGACGAAAATGTGCAGCAACTGGCCATCGCCCGGCTCCGCGGCATCGAAACCGGGCGAAGCGTCGTGCAGGTGTCGACCGTCGGCGTGAGCGCGATCATGGCGCCGGACGGACACACCATTTCCCGCCTTCCGGTATTCACCGCCGGTTCGATGGTCGAGAATGTACCTCTGAGCACGGCAACGACACCCGCCACCGTGCTCGGGGCCAACGTCGACCCGGCCGTCGGCGGATTCGCCCTGGCCGCCCTGGTTCTCGGCTGGCTCGTTTCACGTCGGCAGCGGAAAGTGAGGCACCATGGTTGACACGCTCGTGATTGTGCCCACCTACAACGAACTGGGCAGTCTCGCATCGCTGATCGGTCGACTGCGCCAGACCGTGACCGGTGCCGATGTCCTGATCGTCGACGATTCCTCCCCGGATGGCACAGGCGAACTGGCCGAATCCCTCGCCGCTGCGGACAGTGCGGTCACCGTCCTGCATCGATCCAGGAAGGAGGGGCTCGGCCGCGCGTACCTGGCAGGTTTCCAGCATGGACTCGACCAGGGCTATCGCTTCATCGCCGAAATCGATGCCGACGGCTCCCACGATCCGGCGGATCTCGCGGCAATGTTGACTCTCGCCCAGGACGGAGCGGACCTCGTGCTCGGGTCGCGCTGGGTTTCCGGCGGTGCTGTGCTCAACTGGCCGTGGCCGAGGCGAATGATCTCCAGGGCGGGAAACACCTACGCGCGGAAAGTCCTTGGATCCCAGGTCCGGGACCTGACATCCGGTTTCCGGGTATTTCGCGCGGATGCGCTGAACACGGTCGACTTCGCGTCCGTGGCCTCGCAAGGTTACTGTTTCCAGATCGAACTGGCCTGGCTGTTCGAGAGAGCCGGACTCCTCGTTGCCGAGCATCCGATCACGTTCATCGAACGATCAGTCGGCCGGTCAAAGATGCACGTCGGAATCGTCGTCGAAGCTCTCGCCCGGGTGACGATGTGGGGGTTGTTCAGCAGGCGCCGCACAGCCGCACGGCACGAGAATGCGGACGACTAGACGCCGGCTTTGGCTTTGGTCTTGCCCCGGCGGGCGCGAAGGAATGTGAGCCTTTCGTCGAGAAGCTCCTGAAGCTCCTCGCGGGTGCGCCGCTCGAGCAGCATGTCCCAGTGGGTGCGGGGGATGCGCACGTCCGTTTCATCCAGCGGTACCGGCTTGCCGTTCTCGCCCAGCAGCCGACCCTCCCGACCGCTCTTGGGTGACTCCCACAGGGTGGGAATTTCCGCATCAGCGGCGAACGTGACCTCGAACGTGGATCCGTCATCGAGTTGATAGGTGCTGCGGCGGCGAGGGGAAAACGTCACGCCCTCTTCGCTCTGAAGGCTCTGCGCTCCCAGTCGCATTCCGCGTAAACTGCGATCCGCCATAGTTTCGTCCCCTTAGTACTCAGCCGCCTGTCACAAGTTATAAACCACCAAGCTGGGCGAAACCTTTCCGCGGCGCGCCTTTCACAGTGGGTTCTCAGGCTCCGCGGCCACGCGAGCGCGTCAGCGCCGCGCTCGAAGCACCTCCACGGCGACGTCGGCGCGGTCGGTGACGATCCCGTCGACCCCGAGATCGAGCAGTCGGGTCATGTCCTGCGGGTCGTTGATAGTCCACACGTGCACCTCAGCTCCACCCTCGTGGGCGAGCCGCACGAGCGGGGGAGTGACGACGCGCACGCCCTTCCACTTTTCGGGCACCTGCAGCGCGTCAAACTGCGCCAGGAGCGTGCGCGCCCTGGGGAGAAGGCCCAGCCGGGCTGCGGCCAGGATTTGCGCCAGCTCGCCGGATGCCGCAGCGGTGGCCACGCCGGGAAGGCCCTTGACGGTCGCTGCACGGCGGGAGCTGCTGAACGAGGTGACGAGGACCCGCTTGACGGAGTTTGTTGCCTTGATCGCATTAATCGTCGGCTGTACCGCCCCTGCCGACTTCACGTCGATGTTGAACCGCGCATCCGGAAACGCGTCGATTGCCTCGGCGAGGGTGGAAAAGTTCTGACCGGATCCGAGGTCAACGCGCCGCAGTTCCGCAACGGTGAGTTGATTGACATTCACCTTCCGGCCGGCAACGCGCATCAACGTGTCATCGTGACTGATGATCGCGACCCCGTCTGCGCTCTCATGAACGTCCGTTTCGAGGTGCGTGATACCGGCCGCTACAGCCTTCGCGAACGCCAGAAGGGTGTTCTCCGGGGCGTCGAGCGCGAGCCCGCGATGCGCGAGGACCCGCGGGGGAGGGGAAGTGAAGTACCCTCCCTCGCCGGATCCGCTACGCGCCGGGTGCGCCCTTTTTGCCAAGGAATCCACCTGAAATGCTGTTGAGCGCCTCTGTGAACTCCGAGGGGATGATCCACAGCTTGCTCGACTCGCCCTCCGCGATCTTCGGGAGCGTGAGCAGGTACTGGTAGGCGAGCAGTTCGGGGTCCGGCTTTCCATCATGGATTGCCTTGAACACCGTCGTGATGGCCTGGCCTTCACCCTCGGCGCGAAGCACCGCGGCCTTCGCGTACCCCTCCGCCTGAAGAATCGCCGCCTGCCGCGCACCCTCCGCCTCGAGGATCTGCGACTGCTTCGTGCCCTCCGCCGTGAGGATCACCGCTCGACGGTCGCGCTCCGCGCGCATTTGCTTCTCCATCGAATCCTGGATGGACAGCGGCGGGTCGATCGCCTTGAGCTCGACGCGGCCAACCCGGATGCCCCACTTGCCGGTGGCTTCATCGAGCACGATGCGCAACTGCCCGTTGATGTTGTCTCGGCTCGTGAGCGCCTCTTCGAGGTTCAGGCCGCCCACGACGTTACGCAGAGTGGTCGTGGTGAGCTGCTCGACCGCACCGAGATAGTTGGCGATTTCGTACGTCGCCGCACGCGCATCCGTGACCTGGAAGTAGACGACCGTGTCGATGGAGACGACGAGGTTGTCTTCGGTGATGACCGGCTGCGGTGGGAACGACACCACCTGCTCGCGCATGTCGATGAGCGGGCGGACGCGGTCGATGAGCGGGATGACGATGTTCAGGCCGGGCATGAGCGTCTTGTGATACTTGCCGAGGCGCTCGACGACTCCCGCTCGCGCCTGAGGGATGATCCGGATCGCCCGGAACAGAATCGTCAGGACGAAAATCGCGACGACGATGATGAGAAGCAGAAGCAGCACGCTGCCGAAATCGTTCACTTTGCGTTGCCTTTCACGGGGGCAACCATGGCGGTGGCCCCCTCGATTGCGGTGACCGTGATTCGGTCACCGACCTCCAGCGAAGAATCCGTCGCGGGGGAAATGCGGGCCGTCCAGGTTTCGCCCACGGTGAGCTTCACGTGGCCCTGGCCGTTCACGAAATCACTGACGACCGTTCCCTCCATTCCGATGAGCGCATCGACCAGCGTCTTGGTGGGGTCGCCACCGCGCTTGAGCCGCCGCAACAGGGGAGGTTTGACCGCGAGAAGCAGAAGGAGGGCAAGGATGGCGGCAATCACCACCTGTGCCCACCACGGGAGCCCGAGCAGCCCGGACACGAGTCCGCCGAGACTTCCTACGGCGATCATCAGGAACGTGAACTCGAGAGTACTCATCTCGACGATGAGGAACAAGAGGATGAGGCCGAGCCACACAATCCACGCGTAGTCGTTGAGGAATTCCACTGGTTTCCAGCACCTCTCCCTTGTCGTGTTACTACTGAAACTAGCACGCCGGACTTGCTAGGGTCTGGGGGGTGAGCATACTTTTGCAGCCCCACGCCCTCGAGGGAAAACGTGCCCTCGTCACCGGTTCGTCCCGCGGCATCGGCGCGGAAACGGTCGGCTATCTTTCCGAGGCCGGCGCCCGCGTCGTGGTCAACTTCCGCAACAAGGAAAAGCGCGCCCTCCAGCTCGTGGAGAAGCTCGAGGCGGTGGGGGGAACCGCGATCGCCGTCGGCGCGGACCTCACCGATCCGACATCCGTCTCGTCGATGTTCGAGACGATCCGTGCGGCGTGGGGCGGCCTCGATATCCTCGTGCTCAATGCGTCTGGTGGCATGGAATCCGGCATGGGCGAGGACTACGCGATGCGTCTCAATCGCGACGCCCAGGTGAATCTCCTCACCTCGGCCCTGCCGCTGCTTGCGGCAGGATCCCGGGTCGTGTTCGTCACGAGCCATCAGGCCCATTTCATCCACACTGTGCCGACAATGCCCGAGTACGAGCCCGTCGCCCTGAGCAAGCGCGCGGGGGAGGATGCGCTGCGCGCCATGATCCCGCAACTGGATGAGCTCGGAATCGAGTTCGTCGTGGTCTCCGGGGACATGATCGAGGGCACGATCACGGCGACGCTTCTCGAGCGGGCGAACCCGGGCGCCATCAGCGCGCGGAAAGAGGCCGCAGGGCGCCTGTACAACGTTTCGGAGTTCGCCGCCGAAGTCGCGAGGGCGGCCGTGGAACCCGTGCCGGAGAACCACACGCGATACATCGGCGACATTTCGGGGTTCACCACGAACTGAGTGGTGCCTAGAGTGGTGGAGTGAACCCCGCTGACCTTCCGCTCCTCACGAGCGTTTCCCGTCCCACCATCCATCCCGACGGCACCTGGGCGGTGTTCGCCACCGCCACCCCGAATCTGGATGCGGATGCCTACGTCGGGCAGTTGTGGCGCGTGGATATTGATCGCGGCTCGGAGCCTCGGCGGATCACGCGCGGGTTCAGCGACACTGCGCCCCGGTTCAGCCCGGATGGTTCGCGCATCGCGTTCCTGCGGTCGGACGGCGAAGGGCCCGCGCAGCTTCACGTGATGGCGGCGACCGGGGGAGAGGCGGTCCCGGCCACGGACGAGAAACTCGGCGTGGGCAGTTTCGAATGGTCCCCGGATTCCGCCGCACTGGCGTATACGGCTCGGCGGGCGGAGGCGGGCCGATACGGGACGGTCAAGGATGTGAAGGCCGACGCCGAACCGCCGCGCAGGATTGTCACGTTCCGGTACCAGTCGAATGGGCTCGGTTACACGAATGATCGCCGCACCCACATCTTCCTGATCGATGCTCCCAACCCTTCGGCCGAGCCCACGTACCGGCGAGCGCCGTCGGTCGACGAACCGACTCCCGAACCCCCTCGCGGGGTTCCCGAGCCTCGCCAGCTCACCGACGGCGATTTCGATGATTCGAGAATGCGTTTCCATCCGGATGGCCGGCGTCTCGCGTTCATCTCTGCCCGGCACGCGGAGCGCGACGTGGATCTCGCCGACAACATCCACCTCGTGGACCTGGACGATCCGGACGACGAGCCTGCCGCGCTCACGGGCAGGCACGCCCGGTATTCGATCGACGGCTTCGCGTTCGCGCCGGACGGGACGATCTCCTTCGTCGGCAGCGATTTGGGCGAGACCGGGCGCGACTTCGTTGGGAGGAATGGCGCGCTGTACCGTCTCGGCGCTGACGGCACCCCCGCCCGGAGGCTCACCGACCCTTCGGCGACCGACCTTTCGGACGGGGCGCACGAACTGATGGTCGCCTCCGACGGCACCGTGCTGGCCCACAACACGTGGCACGGGTCGGTCGAGCTGGTCTCGATTGCGTCAAACGGCGAATTGAACCGGATCGTCACGGGGGACCGCGTCGTGCGCGGGTTCGACGAAGCGGTAGGCCGCGTCGTCGTGAGCTACCAGGACGCCACAACCATGGGCGACGTCGCCGTCGTGCGGAAGGGCGACATCGCAACGCTCACCGACTTCTCCAGCGCGCTACGCGACGCCGGGGTTGCGCCGCTCGTCGAACTCACCATTCCCGCGCGGGACGGCACTCCCGTGCACGGCTGGGTGCTTGCTCCGGCAGGCGACGGCCCGCACCCGGTGCTGCTCACCATCCACGGCGGCCCGTATACGCAGTACACCGGGAGCTTCTTCGATGAGGCCCAGGTATACGTCGCGGCCGGATATGGCGTCGTCATGTGCAACCCGCGCGGCGCATCCGGCTACGGAGAAGAGTTCGGCAGGGCCATTCGGCACCAGATGGGCACCGTCGACTACATGGACGTTCTCGACTTCCTGGACGGCGCACTCGCCGCGAACCCCTCGTTCGATCGGAATCGTCTCGGCATCATGGGCGGATCCTACGGCGGCTATCTCACGGCGTGGACGATCGCGCAGGACCACCGGTTTACGGCGGCAATCGTCGAACGAGGATTCCTCGACCCCGTGGGTTTCGTCGGCACGTCCGACATCGGCGACTTCTTCGGCGACGAATACACGGGGACGGATCCCGAGCAGATCCGAGCGCAGAGCCCGCAGGCGTTCGTGCACCAGGTCACGACGCCGACGCTCATCCTGCACTCTGAGAACGACCTGCGGTGCCCGCTGTCGCAGGGGGAGCGGTACTACGCCGCATTGAAGCGGCAGGGCGTCGAGACGGAGTTGCTCATCTTCCCGGGTGAAAACCACGAGCTGAGCCGGAGCGGGCGGCCACGACACCGGCTGCAACGATTCGAGGCCGTCCTCGACTGGTGGGAACGTCACCTTCCCATTCACCTAGCCTGAATGCCATGGAAAAAACGCCGCTGGCCGACAGCCACGACCTGATCCGCGTCCAGGGCGCGCGGGTAAACAACCTGAAGAACATCAGTGTGGAGATCCCGAAACGGCGCCTGACCGTGTTCACCGGCATTTCCGGCTCCGGCAAGAGTTCACTCGTGTTCGACACGATCGCCGCGGAGTCGCAGCGGATGATCAACGAGACCTACAGCACATTCGTCCAGGGCTTCATGCCGACGCTCGCGAGGCCGGACGTCGACGTCCTGGAGGGCCTCACGACCGCCATCATCGTGGACCAGGAGCGGATGGGCGCGAACCCGCGCTCCACGGTGGGGACTGCGACGGATGCGAACGCGCTGCTGCGCATCCTGTTCAGCCGGCTCGGACAGCCGCACATCGGATCCCCGCAGGCGTTCTCCTTCAACGTCGCGTCCATCAGCGGCGCGGGGGCCGTCACGTTCGAGAAGGGCGGCGAAAAGGTCAGGGAGCGGCGCGAGTTCAGCATCACCGGAGGGATGTGCCCGCGGTGCGAGGGAACGGGCAACGTCACCGACTTCGATCTGACCGCGCTCTACGACGACAGCAAATCGTTGAGCGAGGGCGCCATCACGATCCCCGGCTACAGCATGGACGGCTGGTACGGGCGCATTTACAAGGGGAGCGGCTATTTCGATTTCGACAAGCCGATCGCGAAGTACACGAAGAAGGAACTGAACGACCTGCTGCACAGGGAGCCGACCAAAATCAAAGTCGACGGCATCAACCTCACATACGAAGGACTCATCCCGAAGATCCAGCGGTCGATGCTCTCGAAAGACAAGGAGGCGATGCAGCCGCACATCCGGGCGTTCGTGGAACGCGCGGTGACGTTCACGACGTGCCCGGAGTGCGAAGGCACGCGCCTCAACGAAGGGGCGCGATCGTCGAAAATCAAGGGAGTGAGCATCGCGGATGCCTGTTCGATGCAGATCAGCGACCTCGCGGAGTGGGTGAGCGGCATCCGGGACGAATCCGTCGCGCCGCTGCTGTCCACACTTCGCCACACCCTCGACTCGTTCGTGTCGATCGGGCTCGGCTACCTGTCGCTGGAGCGCCCGTCCGGCACGCTGTCGGGCGGCGAATCGCAACGCACCAAAATGATCCGGCACCTCGGATCCTCGCTCACCGATGTCACGTATGTGTTCGACGAACCGACCGTCGGCCTCCATCCGCACGACATTCAGCGGATGAACGAGTTGCTGGTGCAGCTTCGCGACAAGGGCAATACGGTGCTCGTCGTGGAGCACAAACCGGAGCTCATCGAAATCGCCGATCACGTCGTCGACCTCGGGCCAGGTGCGGGCAGCGACGGGGGAGAGGTGACGTTCGAAGGAACCGTGAAAGGCTTGCGAGGCAGCAAGACCGTGACCGGACGGCACCTGGACGACCGCGCGGCCCTGAAGCCAGAAGTTCGAACCCCTTCGGGCACGATCGAAGTGCGCGGCGCGAACGCCAACAACCTGAAGAACGTGGATGTGGACATCCCGCTCGGCACACTCGTCGTCGTGACCGGGGTTGCCGGTTCGGGAAAGAGCTCGCTGCTTGCCGGCTCCGTATCGGGCCGGGACGGCGTCGTCTCGGTCGATCAGGGAGCCATCAAGGGTTCGCGCCGCAGCAACCCGGCCACCTACACCGGGCTGCTCGAGCCCATCCGCAAGGCGTTCGCGAAGGAAAACGGGGTGAAGCCGGCCCTGTTCAGCGCGAACTCGGAAGGCGCCTGCCCGAACTGCAACGGCGCCGGTGTGATCTACACGGATCTCGGCGTCATGGCCGGCGTGGAGACCGTGTGCGAGGTGTGCGAGGGCAAGCGGTTCGAGGCCACCGTGCTCGAGTACACGTTCGGCGGCCGCAACATCGCCGAGGTGCTCGCGATGCCCGTGTCTGAGGCAAAATCGTTTTTTGGACCGGGGGAGTCGGCGATCCCCGCTGCCCACACGATTCTGGGGCGTCTCGCGGATGTCGGGCTCGGTTACGTCCAGCTCGGCCAGCCGCTCACGACGCTGTCCGGCGGCGAACGCCAGCGCCTCAAACTTGCAACGCAAATGGCGGAAAATGGCGACGTGTACGTGCTCGATGAGCCGACGAGCGGCCTGCACCTGGCGGATGTCGAAAATTTGCTCGGCCTGTTGGACCGACTCGTCGACTCCGGAAAGTCGGTCATCGTGATCGAACACCATCAGGCGGTCATGGCGCACGCCGACTGGATCATCGACATCGGGCCGGGCGCCGGCCATGACGGCGGACAAATCGTCTACGAAGGAACGCCGGCAGATCTCGTCCGGAAGCCGTCAACGCTCACCGGGGAACACCTCGCGGCCTACGTGGCGTCCTAACCCCTTCCCGCGCTTACTTTTAACATCCGATAATGCACATTATGTCAGTTTGTAATCCAACTATTCGCATTTCCTGCGACAGGTTACAAAACGGGTAAATCCCCCACTGTGGGTCGAATGACCTTCTGATCAGTGCTTTTCGCATCTGTGTATATGTCGACGATCGCGGATTCGATCCGCGACGCGACACTTCGGACGGATCGCTGAATCGCACCCGACCGGGACTTTCTCTCCTCTTTGTTGCATTTTTTGCGACAATAGTGCAATTATTGCGACATTCATTCGGGAGGTTGCAGATGGTAGAGAAAGCAGGAAATCTCGCCTTCCTTCCGCTCGGTGACGGCGCTGCTGACCCAGACAACTTCCTCAACGAAGTCCTCAACGCATGGTCCCGGCTGCAGCGATCCAACGACTTCGGGGACGGCACGATCCGCTCCCGGCGCAGCGTAGTGATGAAATTCGTGGACTTCTCCGGCCACTTCCCCTGGCAATGGACGCTCGGTGACGCCGACGAGTTCTTCTCTCACGCAAGAGGCGTGAAGAACCTCTCCCACTCCACGGTTCGCACCTATCAGGGCGCGATCAAGTTGTTTTGTGATTTCGCCTGCAACCCGCAGTACGACTGGAACGAGAACTGCGCCCGTCTGTTCGGGAGCGTTTTTGCTCAGGTCATCACTGAGCTCAACCGGATCCCGCATTCCCAGCCGCACGAGGCGAGATCCGCCAAACGGCCGTTCAGTAGACCGGAGCTGCAGCAGCTGTTCGACCTCGCCGACCTCGAAGTCGACCGCGTCCTGAACGCGGGCCGCAAGGGCGCCCTGGCGGCATTGCGCGACGCAGTCGCCTTCAAGAGCTTCTACAGCTGGGGCCTCCGCGCCAACGAGCTTCGGCATCTTCAA